>JAQZBV010000031.1 GCA_029237685.1 Cytophagaceae bacterium
AAGTGCTTCCTTACCATGCCGGAGATACATTGTTATTATACACAGACGGCATTGTAGAGGCCAGCAATAAGCAGGGTGAGCTGTTTGGCACAGACCGACTGAAGAGCGTATTCATCAATTATAAAGAACTGAAAGCAAACAGCCTATTGGAAAAAATATTCCAGGAGACGAAAGCATTCTCCGGCAAAAGCGAACCGGAAGATGACAGTACTTTACTTTTATTGAAATTTGTTTAACCTCTTTTATTAATTTATTTACCATTTGTATCACTTAACCACGTTTTTTAGACAGTTATGAACATAAGTGCGAACAAAGAAGGCAAGACCTACGTAATAATCATCGATGGAGAAATTGATGCAAGCTCTAGTATAGAATTAGATACGGCCATCTCCGAAGCCATTAAAAAAGGAGAACGTAAAATTCTGGTAGACTGCGAAAAATTAAACTACATCTCTTCAGCGGGTCTGGGTGTATTTATGTCCTACCTCGAAGACTTTGAGGAACAAGGCATTAAAATTGCCTTATTCCATATGAACGATAAAGTGAAAAGCGTTTTTGAAATTCTGGGATTGGTCGACCTCATCGATATCGTCCCTACGAGAGCAGAAGCAGAAAAAATTGTAGAGTAGAATGACACACAAAATTACCATACCGTGCCACACTTCAAAGCTGAAAGATGTCAGAGACTTTGTCACTGAGGTCATTAGGCTTTTTTACCTTTCTGAAAAAGAGCAGTTCTTGTTAGTTTTGGCCATTGATGAAATTTGTGCCAATCGAATCCTTCATTCCAACCATAATGACACCACACGAAACCTGGAGGTCGAAATAGCCTCCCAGGACGGTACCGTGATTTTTTGTATAAAAGACGAAGGCGACTTCTTTGACCTTAACCAAAACGAGTCTACTCCTGTAGATCGATTGGTAAAAGACCGCCGTAAAGGTGGTTTGGGCGTTTCTCTGATCAAAAAAATCATTGATTCTGTCGAAGTTTTTAAAGAAGGTCATTACACCATCCACCGCCTGATCAAAAAATCGAGTGTATCTACTTCTTTTTAAGCTAAATTACTCTTTCGGCTGCTTGTAGCATACGAATCTCACAAATCATTCGTTTTCCAGAACTACAGCAGGATTGAACCGCGGAAATCTGTGTTTAAGATTGCTCCTTCCTGATCTTCTTGGATTTTATTGTGAAAAAAAATTAGTAAACTTGTATCCAAACAATTTATACCCTTATTATGAATAAAGCTTTTTTGGCCGTAATACCTTTAGTTCTTGTATTTGCCTGTCAATCCAACAAACCAGCTACTTCTACTACAAAACCACAAGGTACCGTTCTGGGTACTATCGGCTCTGATCCTATTCTTTCTGATGATTTCAGCTATGTGTATACCAAAAATAACGTCAACGCTGAAAATGCCTACGCCGAGAGCAGCTTAAAAGAATACATGAACCTGTATGTGAACTTCCGATTAAAAGTGAAGGAAGCAGAAGCGTTGGGACTTGACACCACTGCCGCTTTCAAAAGCGAACTGGAAGGTTATAAAAAGCAATTGGCCACTCCATACCTTACAGAAAAAGAAGTGACTCAACAACTGATTCGTGAAGCCTACGACCGCATGAAGGAAGAAGTGAGAGCTTCTCATATCCTGATTCTTTTGAAGCCAGATGCAGACCCTAAAGACACTCTAATCGCTTACAACAAAATAAAGAACATCCGGGATAAAGCGGTTAAAGGAGAAAACTTTGACCAACTGGCAAAAGCAAACTCTGAAGACCCTTCAGCAGCTACCAACTCCGGAGACTTAGGGTATTTTACTGCCTTACAAATGGTGTATCCATTTGAAGACGCGGCATTTAAAACACCTGTTGGTTCTATTTCTTCTATCATTCGTACCCGTTTTGGTTACCATGTATTAAAAGTAACAGGGCGCAGACCTTCTCAAGGTGAAGTGCGCACGGCACACATCATGATCCGCTATACAACCGGTGGCAGTGCGGAAGACTCCTTAGCCGCTTACCGTAAAATCGAAGAGATCTCTAAAAAATTATCTGCCGGAGAACCTTGGGCTACTTTAGTGAAAACATTCTCTGAAGATCAACAATCCAAAGCTAAAAACGGAGAACTGCCTTGGTTCTCTACGGGCCGCATGGTCGCTTCTTTCGAAGATGCAGCTTTCGCACTTAAAAATCCCGGAGACGTTTCTAAACCTGTACTTACTCCTTATGGATGGCATGTCATTAAATTGATAGAAAGAAAAGGACTTGCACCTTTTGAAGAACTGGAGCCTACGTTAAAGCAAAAAGTAACGCGTGACTCTCGTTCTGAACTAAACAAAAAAGCGTTCCTGGATCGTATCAAGAAAGAAGACGAGTTTAAAGAAAATACTGCCAATGTAAATGCTACCATGCTATTGGCTGACAGCTCTCTTACGAAAGGCACATTGAAGTATAATCCTGAAGATCCAAAAAACAAAAAAACTATTTTATTCACGATCAAAAATGACGCTTACTCTCGTCTGGATTTCTATGAGTTCGTCAAAGGCAAACAAAGACCAAGAACAGATGTAAGTCCGATTGTATACATGGGCCAACTCTACAACCAATACGTGGAAGAGACGTTAACGAAGTGGGAAGAAAACCACCTGGCGGAAAAATATGTAGACTACCGCATGCTGGTAAAAGAATACCGCGACGGCATCTTGTTGTTCCAGCTGATGGATCAAAAAGTATGGTCAAAGGCCGTGGAAGATACCGCCGGCTTGCGTGCTTTCTTTAATGAAAACAGAAGTAAATACCAGTGGAAAGAGCGTTCTAGAGCAACCATTCTAAGCGCTTCTACTAAAGAAACACTGAACAAAGTAAAAGAAGAAATCAAATCCGAAGACTACGAAGTAACAGAACCTGTCAGTACAGATTTGAAGTATGCAAAAAACAAAGTAGCTGTTCCTCAGGAAAGTGTTGCTTCCCTGGATAAAATAGCATCCGCTTTATTAAGAGATAAGAAATTAGTGCTTCATCTTGTTGAAACAGATATAAGAAATGAAAGCGTCAAAAGCGGTAGCCGTAAAGATTCATTGATAAAATATTTTGTATCTAAAGGCATTGCTGAAAACAGAATCAAAGGAAGTGTTTCCAGCAGCTTTAATACGTCTAATGCCTTAGTTAAATTATATGTACGCTCTACTTCTAAAAAAGCCATTGAGTTGCGTTACAACGCCAAAGAACCTCTGGCACTTCAGATCACAGAAGGTTTATACCAAAAAGGCGAAAACGAATGGGTAGATAAATCAGAAGCAAAAACCGGTTCTTACTCTTTTGAAGGCAAAGACCGTTACTACCTGGTGGTCATCGATAAGATAGAAGCTCCTCGTCCGAAAGAATTGGAAGAATGCAAAGGCTTAGTGATTTCTGATTATCAGAATTACCTGGAGAAAAAATGGTTGGAAAGCCTAAAAGTAAAATACCCCGTAAGTGTGAACGAAGCGGAATTAAATAAAATGGTTAAAGCGAGCAACGCCACAAAGTAGTAAAGTTGACTTCACCTGTATTACATTCTTAAATTTTGAAGAAGTTTTTAATGATTTTAATGGTGTACACCTCTACGGGGTGTACACTTGTCTTTGGACAAATGGTAGACAAGATTGTTGCGAAAGTAGACAATTATGTCATCCTGAAATCCGAGCTGGAGGTGGCCTACATTCAATTCATGCAAAGCCAGGAAGCCAAATTTGCACCGGACAAAAGCAAGATCAAATGCAACATTCTGGAAACGTTAATCATTAACAAATTATTTCTGGCAAAAGCAGAACTCGATTCAGTAACTGTAGACAGGCAAGCCGTAGACAGCCAATTGGACCGACGCATGCAATATTTCATAGCACAGTTCGGCTCAGAGAAAAAACTGGAAGAGTATTACAAAAAATCAATCGACGACTTAAAGAACGATTTGCGCAGACAAGTTCGCGAACAAATGATCGCAGAAAAAATGCAAGGGCAAATCACCTCCGATTTGAAAGTTACTCCGGGTCAGGTAGAAAAATTTTATAAGGCCATACCAAAAGACAGCTTACCTTTCTTCTCTACAGAAGTAGAAGTAGGTCAGATCGTACGTACCGCAGAAATCAGCAAAGAGCAACGTGCCTTGTTCTTAGCCAAAGCCGAAGATATTCGTCAGCGCTTGATGAAAGGCGAAGATTTTTGTTCGCTGGCAAAAAAGTATTCCGAAGATCCGGGATCGGCTAAACAATGCGGAGAATTGGGATTCTTTAAAAAAGGAGACCTTGTAAAACCTTATGAATCCATGGCCTATAAACTACAGCCCGGAGAAATTTCAGAAATAGTAGAATCAGAGTTTGGTTACCATATCATTCAACTGATCGAGCGCAGAGGTACGGAATACAATACCAGACATATTCTCATCAAGCCGGGTTCTTCTTTGAGAGATCTTTCCAACGCGGAAAAATTTCTGGACAGTTTAAGAACGATGATACTGAGTGACAGCATTACATTTGAAAAAGCAGCCAAAGAATATTCCATTGAAAAAGTCACGAAGAACACAGGCGGCATGTTTTTAAATGAAGATGGAAGCTCTCGTATCCCCATGGAAAAAATTGATCCGGGAGTTTTCTTTGTGATCGATACCATCAAGGTGGGCGACATCTCCAGACCGGTAAGATTTCGTACCGAAGACAACCAGGACGCCGTGAGGATCATTTATTACAAAGCGAAAGTTCCCGCACATCAGGCCAACCTCAAAGACGATTACCAGAAAATATACAATGCCACACAAGACGAACAAAAAAATACCGCCGTCAATAAGTGGTTTGATAAAACAAAAGATGAAGTATATATCGATGTATCAAAAGAATACAACGATTGCGACATATTAAAAAAAGAATAACATGTTAGAGGGATTAAACGATGTTGAAAAAGCGCAATCATTGCATAGTGCTTATCAAAAACTCACCAAGGAAATTTCTCAGGTCATTATAGGACAAGATGAGGCGATACAACTTTTACTCACCGCCATCTTTTGTCAGGGCCATTGTTTATTGGTAGGCGTTCCAGGCTTAGCAAAAACACTCTTGATCAATACCATTGCATCATCCCTTGACCTGAAGTTTAAGCGGATTCAATTTACACCTGATTTGATGCCTTCGGATATTGTAGGATCGGAAACGCTGGATCAAAACAGACAATTCCAATTCATCAGAGGTCCTATCTTCGCCAATATCATTTTGGCCGATGAGATCAACAGAACCCCTCCGAAAACGCAAGCGGCTTTGTTGGAAGCGATGCAGGAGTATTCTGTCACCGTTGCCGGACAATACCACCAACTGGAAAACCCGTTCTTCGTACTGGCCACGCAAAACCCGATCGAACAAGAAGGTACTTATCCCCTGCCGGAAGCACAGCTGGATCGTTTCATGTTTAACCTGCGCATCAAATATCCTTCTTATCAGTCTGAGGTGGATATTGTACGGGCAACAACCGGAAATGAAAAGAAAACAGTAAAACCTATCCTCACTGCTCAGGAAATTATCGCTTACCAAAACTTGGTGCGCCAGGTACCGGTTACAGATAATGTCATTGAATACGCCGTAAAACTGGTACACTTATCCAGACCAGGAGAACCGATGGCTGCAGAGATCAGCAAAAAGTATTTGGAGTGGGGTGCAGGACCAAGAGCGTCTCAAAACCTGATCATGGCCGCGAAATGCCATGCGCTCTTAAACGGTAAATATTCTCCGGATATTGAGGATGTACAACATGTAGCGATTCCCGTCTTGAGACACCGTTTGATCAAAAACTTCAAAGCGGAAGCCGAAGGCGTAGAAATAGAAACCATCATTAACACCTTAATGTCATTGTAATCGGTGTCCTCTGAAGAACTTTCTTTTGAAGCCTATTGCAGGAAAAAGAAAATAGATCCTGACTTGTTTCTCCAATCCGACCCTGAGCGGTTTAGAGAATGGAAAACTATTTTTGAGCAGGTACATCCGGATAGTTTTACCGAACAGAAAAAATTTCTGATCAATCCGATTCGTAAAAAATACCTTTTGAAAAGTTAAGAGCAAGGAGCAAGGAGGTACGACAATGATTCGTACCTCCTTGCTCTTAACTTCTTTACTCCTGCGTCCCCAAGTTACTTGCTTTCTTCTCTTCCTTCTCCTCCAAATGAGCAATGGCACTGCCGTCATTAGAAAGCAGTATTCGCAATTTATTTTTCAAATCGTTTTTAGCCAGCACCGGAAAAATCTTGCCGTTGTAAGCCAATGAAGTATTACCCGTTTCTTCCGACACGATCAACACGACACTATCGGTCACTTCCGTGATGCCTATCGCAGCGCGGTGTCTTAAACCCAAGTGCGCAGGAATTTCTTCGTTTTCTGAAACAGGTAGAATACACCGTGCCGCTTTGATTCTGTTATTGGCAATAATCACCGAACCGTCGTGTAAAGGACTATACTTTTGAAAGATCGCAATCAGCAATCGTTTGGAAAGTTCAGCATCCAATATGTCCCCTGACTCCGCGTAAAATTTCAACTCGGATGTTTTCGCAAAAACAATCAATGCACCGGTTTTGGTTGAAGACAAAATATTGGCGCTTTCTATGATGGCGTTGAGGTTAAACTGTTCTTCCGTTTCTTTCTCTTTTTTAGAAAACATTTCCTTCAACATGTTTTTGCTGCTGAAATTGGTGGTCTTCCCGATCAGCATCAAAAACTTTCTGATCTCCTGTTGAAATAAAATAAAAGCGGCAATAACCCCTACTCCAATGAACTGACCGAGTATACGCTGCAACAAATGCATACCGATTACTTTTACCAACAAGTAGACAGAGTATACTAAAAGCACTCCAAGAAATATTTTAATGGCAACGCTTCCTTTCAACAAGCGGTAAACCTGATACAAAAGCAAGCTTACCAAGAGGATATCTAAGATATCGATCCACGTCACTTCCAGAAAACCTATAAAAAATAAAAACATATCAGCCTCGTATTTTATGGTATAAAGTTATACTTTCTCGCGCTTCTTTCACATCATGTGCCCTCAAAATATCCGCTCCTTTGAGCAAAGCCGCCATGTGCAAGGCCGTGGTGCCATTCAAGGCTTCTGAGGGTTGCGTTCCCAGTGATTTATAAATCATCGATTTTCTGGAAAACCCTACCAAGATAAGATTTTGCAAAGGTTTGAGGACATCCAGCTGATTCAATAGTTCATAATTTTGCTCGAGTGTTTTAGCAAATCCGAAACCAGGGTCAAGAATCAAATCCGTGAGTCCTTCTCTTCTGGCTAACCTCGTCATTTCTACAAAATAATCCAGCACTTCCATGGGCAGATTTGAATACTCCGCCAGCTGTTGCATCGTACTCGGTGTGCCCTTGCTATGCATGGCGATGTAGGGCGCTTTATGTTCAGCCGCTATCTGCCAGATCCGGTTATCCAGAAAACCGCCTGAAATATCGTTGATGATATCGGCCCCTTCCTTCAAACTCCGGGAGGCAATTTCAGACCGAAAAGTATCTACTGCAATCAAATGATCAGGGAACTGTTTTTTTATAGCCGGAATAACACCTTTGAGGCGATTCCATTCTTCCTCTTCTGACACCTCCATCGCCCCGGGTCTGGAGGAATAAGCCCCTAAATCAAGGATAAAGGCCCCTTCTTCGTATAAACGAGCCGCTTGTTCCAATACTTTAGCCCTGGAATCGTATTTGCCGCCGTCATAAAAAGAATCGGGGGTCACATTCAAAATACCCATAACCACAGGACTTTGCATGACCCACATTTTTCCACGGACATTTAATACCTTTTTTTTCGGAAAAAATGTATCTTTCAATTCTGTATTGCTTTTAAACTTAACGCTAATTTAACCTTTGAATTCTAAAACCATAGACTCTTACCAGGCAATCATTACAAAATGCCGGTCTTTATTCCATAAAAAAACCCAGGACTATGGAACAGCGTGGAGAATTTTGCGCCTTCCGTCCATAACGGACCAGATCTTTATCAAGGCTCAACGCATCCGTTCAATCCAGGAAAAAGGAAAACAGATGGTCGAAGAAGATATTACGTCAGAATTTATCGGAATCATCAATTATTGCGTAATAGCCCTTATTCAAATGGAACTTACTGAAGAAGATCCTTTTGAAGTACCGGCAGATCAAGTCATGAAGGCTTACGATGAAAAAGTAAATTATACCATTGACCTCTTCCAACGCAAAAACCACGATTATGGGGAAGCCTGGAGAGAAATGCGTGTGAGCTCGATCACGGATATTATCCTGATGAAATTACTTCGTGTAAAACAAATAGAAGATAATAAAGGTAAAACATTGGCCTCTGAAGGGGTAGACGCAAACTATCAGGATATGATCAACTATTCTGTATTTTGCCTCATCAAAATGGGATTTGACAAGCAATAATCACTCATGCTGAGATTTATTTTTAACAGGCTTCTGTATGGTTGTGTGGTTCTTCTGGGAACAGTGATCGTTGTGTTTTTTATATTCAACGTATTGCCTGGAGATCCTGTGAACATGATGGCCGGTCAGCGAACAGATGTCGCTACTCGCGAAGCCATCGCAGAAGAGTTGGGATTAAATCTGCCGATCCATAAACAACTTTTTTTTTACCTGAATGACCTCTCTCCTCTTTCTGTGCATGCGAATACAGAACAAGCAAAAGAGAAATACCATTACTCAACCCTTTTCTCCTTGGGCTCAAGCGTACTGGCAATAAAGGCACCTTACCTTCGCCGCTCGTTTCAAACCAATAAAAAAGTCAGCGAAATCATCAGTGAAAATGTGGAGGGAACTTTCTGGTTGGCCTTCACGGCTATGTTGTTTGCAACTATAGTAGGCATTACCCTGGGTACTTTTTCCGCTTTACGCCAGGGCTCCTGGATTGATCATACTTTAATTACAGGATCTGTTATCGGAATCTCTGTTCCTCCCTTTGTATTGGGCGCTTTGATGGCGATGATCTTTGGTTACTATTTATCAGACTATACAGGATTAAACTCTACGGGACACCTTTGGGAATACATCGGTGGAGAAAAACGGTTGATCATAAAAAACCTTATCCTTCCATCCATCACGCTGGGATTAAGTCCAATGGCGATCATAGTACAACTTACCCGGAGTTCCATGATCGAAGTGCTTTCACAGGATTACATCCGTACGGCACATGCGAAAGGATTAAAACCTATCATTGTGGTTTTCAAACATGCGTTAAAGAACGCATTGAATCCGGTAATCACAGCGGTATCAGGCTGGCTGGCATCTTTAATGGCCGGCGCATTTTTCATAGAATACATCTTCGCATGGAAAGGGTTGGGGTCGGTGACCATCAATGCCGTTTATAACCTGGACTTTCCGGTAGTTATGGGTGCTACTTTATTTGTGGCTCTGGTTTTCATCATCACTAACCTCATGGTCGACATCCTGTATGGTATCGTAGACCCGAGAGTTCGCATACGATAAGATGCTTATCTTCCTCATAGGACTTCCGGGCTCAGGCAAAACAACACTTGGCAAGCAACTCGCTAAAAAATTAGGTTATACTTTTTCAGACCTCGATGAACTCATTGTGAAAACGCATGGAGCGACTATCGAAGAAATTTTCACACACGAAGGCGAAGCTGCATTCAGACAATACGAAAGCCAATGTTTGAAATCATACACAAAAGAAAGCAACACCATTGTGTCCACAGGAGGAGGGGCTCCATGCTTCTTCGATAATATGCAATGGATGAATGATCACGGACTTAGTGTTTTTCTAAATCCGCCGCTGATCGAGCTGGCAAAGCGGCTTGGCGCTTCTGACAATAGCCATAGACCTATGCTAAAAGGAAAAAACAAAGAAGAGCTGATTGCTTTTCTGGAAGGTAAAATGAAAGACCGATCTCCTTTTTACAACCAATCAAAAGTAGTCATAGACAAAGTAAATCCTTCTGTAACTGATCTCTTAGAAAAAATAACGTGATAATAAAAAAGGAGTTCCGCTGATGATCGGAACTCCTTTTTTATTACTTCAAATAACTGTTGATCAACTCCTGAATCTCTTCTTTAGACTTTCCCAATTTTTGCTGAAGTCTTCCATAAAGTTCATCGTCTTCGCCTTCCTCATAAAGCAAATCATCATCTGTTAAATTGGCAAATTTTTGTTTCAATTTACCTTTGATCTCATTGAAGCGACCTTTGATTTTTAAACTTTCCATAACACTATAGTTTAGTTGAACAAGATTATATGTTAATAACATCCCTCCTCTTCTAGATTAAGGAACCGACGGGTAATACAATGTTCGCGAATAACGTGCCTAACAAAAAAAGCATACAGCGCTCATTTCCCGATTTTTTTAAACCCTACAGTAGATAGTATTCCCCTTCTTGTAGAAAGCTTGTCAAACAACAGCTTTAAACCATTCATACGGTTAAGTACAAAAAACAAATGCTAAAGCTTAATTCAATTTCTTAGAGGGGAAAGATAGTATTTAATTGAATGCTCACTTTGCGAAAGAATATCTACAGTACAACATCGATTAAAAACTTGGCAAGCACCAATACCTGCATTTACAGTGGTTTTAATCAAAACTGAGCTATGGCACAAAATTTCTAATAGAGTTTGAAAACAAAATCAAACTAAAACTCATAATCAGTACAACTATGAAACATATCATTACTACAGCTGCTCTATTATTACTAAGCTTAACTGCTACATCTGTATTCGCTCAAGACGATGAATTCGATACGAGAGAGAAATTTGAAGTAGGTGTAAAAGCAGGTATCAACATTTCAAACGTATACGATGAAGAAGGAGAAGATTTCGTTGCCGATTCTAAAGTAGGATTTGCAGGAGGTGTATTCTTATCTATTCCTTTGAACAAATACATTGGTCTTCAACCGGAAGTTTTATACTCTCAAAAAGGTTTTCAAAGCACTAGAACATTTGACGGTGGTATTTTCTTCGATGACTATACGGTAAAAACTTCTTCCACAACACACCATATCGACATACCTTTACAATTGCAAATCAAACCTGCTAGCTTCATGACTATCGTAGTAGGTCCCCAATACTCATTTGTATTGTCTAAAGTAGACAAAGTGGAAGATTCTGAAGGTAACAGTGATGCGGATACTACTGAATACAATAACGATAACATCAGAAGAAACATTCTAGGTGTCGTAGGTGGTGTTGACTTTAACATTTCTCACTTGGTTATTTCAGGTAGAGCTGGATGGGATTTGCAAGACAACAACGGTGATGGTACTAGCGACAATCCAAGATATAAAAATGCTTGGTACCAAGTAACAGTGGGTGTGAAGTTCTAAGACAACGAACACTCAATTAAGAAGGGAGGAGAAAACCATTCAAGGAATGGGTTTCTCCTCCCTTCTTTGTAAATTAGAAAATCAATCAGACTGTTATGAAAAAAATAGGCCTTGTGATTTTATTTGTCTTCATGATAATGACGCAAAATAAAGGTTACGCACAGGAAAAATTTGGCAACTCATTGAACCTAGGTCTTGGAATTGGATATTATGGGCACGTGCCTGGAGCCATTCCTGCATTCAACATCAATTACGAATTCGATGTGTCTAAAAATTTCACTCTCGCACCATTTGTTACAGCCTTTACATACCGCAACTACTACTATTGGGGAGACAACAATAATTCCTACAGAGACTACTATTACCAAAGAACGGTTGTTCCTATTGGAGTAAAAGGAACTTATTATTTGGACGAGTTATTCAAAGCCGGAAACAAATGGGACTTTTATGCAGCAGGCTCTTTAGGCTTTGCGATTGTATCGACCGATTATGAAGATGGCTATGGAGGAGATCGAGGAACCTATAACGGAGTAAGCCCATTATACATTGATGCACACCTTGGCACAGAGTTTCATTGCACAAAAGTATTTGGAATCTACTTAGATTTATCGACCGGGCTTTCAACCCTTGGATTGGCTATTCACTTATAAAAATATATGAATTAAATAAAACAGGGTCACTATAAATTGTAGTTGACCCCTGTTTTATTTAATTCGTTTTTGCTTCTTTTATTGAATGATCGGCAAGGTAATGATAAAGCTAGTACCTACATTCTCTTTGCTTTTCACCTTGATACTGCCATCATGTTTTGTGATAATGTTATAGGTAGCGGTAAGCCCCAAGCCACTTCCGCCTCTTTTTGAAGTAAAGAAAGGTTCGAACAGTTTACTTAAATTTTCAGCAGGAATTCCTTTGCCATTGTCCGTAATGCTTATGGTAACCAAATCATTTTCTTCAAAGACAGCTAAAATAAGCCTTCCACTTTTCTCCTCTACCGCTTCAATAGCATTGACTAATATATTCAGCAAAGCAATACCCAGTTTCTCTTTGTCTGCATTGATTCTCACTTTTGTATCTATTCCTTTAGAAAAGAAAATCCCTTTCAATGTAATTCTATCCTGAACCAGCGCTATCGCTTCATCTAACACCTCGATTAATGGTACTTCTTCAAAGTTTACCGTATTGAAACGGGTAGCATTTAATAAGTCTTCAATCAAATTATTGATACGCTTGCTATTTCTATCAATGATGTCAATGAATACATGCGGATTTTCATCCGGATTAGGGAAGTCCAATACTTCGAGTATCTGTTTTAATTCTCCTAAAGACAATTGGATATTGCTCAACGGATTCTTTATTTCGTGTGCAATAACCTGAGCCGTCTTTCCTGTGAGCGCTTGCTTTTCTAGCAGTTTATCTCTTAAATCCTTCTCTTTGATCTCAGTAATATCATACAATACAATTTGAGCGGTATGCGAAGTCTCATCTATAATTGAGAAATGAAGCATGCAATTGATCTTGCGTGGTGTATTATTAACTATTATTTCAATTTCGACTTCAACCGTGTCTGATACATTAGTCCTCATCAATTCTAAAATAGAACCCGCCTGAGGATCGACATTCAAAAAATCACTTATAGATAGGCCTACCAATGACTCTTTGCTTTCCTTCTCGACAATCTTTAATGCCGACTTATTTACGTCCAATACTTTAAAATCTGAATCAACAATGAATATATACTCAATTGCATTTTCAAATAAGTTTTTAAACTTACTTTCACTTTGCTTCAGCGATTTAAGTACGCGTGATTTTTCAACTGCATAACGCACACTTCGATCGAGAATATCAATCGAATACTGATCTTTGACCAGGTAATCAAAAGCTCCAGATCTCAATGCCTCCTCATCAATAGCCGCTTCTTTTAACCCAGTCAAAAGAATCGTGGGAATGAATGTAAAGTGAATATTGATAAAGGAAATCACATCAATACCGGTATGAGCTCCTAATCGATAATCAATGAGCGCTATATCAATTACCTTTTCCGCAAGTATTTTTTTGGCGGCATCAAAATTCAATGCCCAGTATATTTCCTTGCAAAAGGAAGTCGCCTTCAGATTACTTTCCAAAAGAAAAAAATCGTCTTCGTCATCTTCTACTACCAGTAGATTTAATTGTTTGTTGTCGTGTATCACAAAGTGAAGCTGGTTATTATGTAAACTATCAATTAACTTTTTTGAGGTAAGCCCACAATAAATGTGGTATGATCATCAGGTACACTTTCTGCCGTTATAAAGCCTTCATGATTCTCTACAATTTTTTTACAAATGGCGAGACCGATTCCTGTTCCTTCATACTCTACTCTGGCGTGTAACCTTTGAAAAATAACAAATATCTGTTGCATGTAATGAGCTTCAAATCCAATACCATTATCTTTCACAAACACACATAAATAGTTCGGATAATTTAGGTTGAAATCCTTAGCCCAATTCTTTTCTGCTATTTTACTGGCACTGTTCCATTCTGCCCAAATCTCTATTTTAGGTATATTACCTTGCTTGTGAAACTTGAGTGAATTGCTAATTAAATTTTGAAACAACTGTCTCAATTGGGTTTTATTCCCTTTATTCGTAGGCAATTTAGCCAGCGTAATCTTTGCCTTTTCGCTGACAATAGTTGCATCCATATCTTCGATGATGATTTTAAACAACTCATTAAAATCAATTTTTTCATTCGCATCAAGAACCCTCGTAGATCGGGAATACATCAACAGATCCTGTATCAATGTTCGCATCCTCGCTGCAGAGCGGTTGAGGCGTTCCAAATAGTTGAGAATCTCTTCGTTCTTTTCATTGATCAGCTTAGATCCAATGCGCTCACTAAATGCCATAATTTTGCGAAGAGGTTCTTGCAAATCATGCGAAGCCACGTAAGCGAACTGCTCCAGTTCCTTGTTAGAAAGATTTAGCCTGTGCACCTGATGCTCCAACAACTGTTGCGATGATATAAGATTCTTTTCGACTTCCACTTTTTTGTGAAAGGCCGAATTAAGTAAGATCAACACACATAATAAAATAAGTAGAGATAAACTACATGTCAATACAATAACACCTATACTGAATCTGGATTTTTGATAGGTTTCTGCTTTATTAATTTGTAAACGCCGAAATTCCACATCTTTTATCTGATTCGCTTTATCGCGAATTTGATTCATCACTGCTCTTCCCCTGTATACAAATACACCAATTGAATCTGTTAACTTGTTATTCGATTTTTCAAAACTGGATTGAACAGATGACAGCAAATTTAATTGATAGTGAATATTGAACTTTAGCGAATCCAAGTTCTTTCTTTGTTCTATATCATTCTCAAAGGCCACATATAATTCAGACAATTCTTTGTCAATGTTTTCCTTGGCACGCTGGTAGGGTTCCAAAAATTCTACGCTTCGAGTAATAATATAACCGCGCTCTCCTGTTTCTGCGTCCTTAGTGTAAGATAATATACGCTCAATTTTCAAATTGATATTATAAGAATGATCCAGAGAGGTGATGGATTGATTGGTTTGATAAATAGTAATCAGAGCAAGTGCAACGGACGCCGATAAAATCATCAGCGAAAAAACCGATATAAGATAGAAATGCTTTTTTTGTGAAATATTAAGATTCAACTTCATATGGCAATACTAATAAAAAACTATAACCCATCCTCATTCTACTCTTTGTACCATTATACTTCGGTTGACATCTTATGCTCTAGAATATTAATTCTCCATCGTTTTAGACAAGAGGACTACTGATCTCAGGCAATTATTTTACCAAAAAACATTCCCGTAAGTATCTCACGCACTATTCCCCCAACCCTCATTCTATGACCCATTTACCTCATAAGATGAGCCTTTCAGCTGAAATTCTTGGCAGCCCAAAATGGGCAAATAAACCATTAAGCCATAAAAAATATACCCGATTTGGGGAATATTTTACTCTAAATTATGATATTGGGGAATGTCAGTAGCATATTCTATCAACTGGAAATCAACAGTTTGTATCAAACTATGGGAGTGGCACTATTTTGACGATAGGCATTACTACATAATAGATCAACCACACAAATTATATAGCTATGAAAAATTCTGAGAAAATTATTGGAGCCCTAGTATTAGGAGCGATAATAGGCGCAGCAGCTGGTGTTTTATTTGCACCTAATAAAGGCAGCGAAACACGTAAAAAAATAGTAGATGATGCTAAAGGTTTAGCTGGTGATTTGAAACAACGTGTAAAATCAACAGTGGATAATCTTCGCGAAAGAGCTGACAGTCTTCAACAAATGGCTGAAAGTAAATTAGAAGAATACAAAGAGCAAGGCAAACAAAAGGCTGAGGAATTCAAAGCAAGAACAAACAATCTTTCTTAATTGAATTTCATCAATCAACCACTTATAGCTATACTATGGAAGAACAAACCAAAATAGAAGAGCTTTCAGACAAACTGAAATCATACATCGATACTCGTTATGATCTTATTGTTCTTAATACCTCAGATAAGGTTTCCATCATCGGATCTCAATTCATTGCTTATCTTATCATCGGCATCTTATCTTTGCTATTCATTGTTCTCTTTAGTATAGCATTAAGCTTGTATATCTCTTCTGTCTATGGAAGCTCATTCATAGGTTTCTTTGCTGTAGGAGGAATTTACCTAGTACTGACTATACTCTTGATCGTATTTAAGAAGCAGGTAACAAACCCATTCCGAAATATGATTATAAGAGCGGTTTTAAATGAAACTCGTTAAACACTAGTACTATGTCTAATGGATTTGGCAATATTAAAAATCATACAGAACTCCAGTTCAGGATCATGCAGCTTAACAGCCAGCGCGAAGAGCAGGAGCTTGATTTAAAAAAAGGAATTAAAGAACTGTACAATTCCATGCACCCGTTAAACCTGTTGAGAAATGGACTTTCGGATATTGCTACGGATAAACAAGTACAGTTTGATGCTACTAAGATAGGATTGAACCTTGGCTCAGAATTTCTCATTGGGAAATTATTGGGCAGTAACATGAGTATTACAAAATATTTAGGATCAATTGTTTTACAGAAAGCAAGTGATTACCTGATTAATAATCATCCTGACAAAATTGCTTGGGGAGTTGACAAATTAACTAATCTATTTCGGTCATTTTCAAAAAATGAAAATGTAAAAAACGAAACTGAAATTGAGCAAGAATAAGATGAGATGCAATTGGTGATTTGCTAAGCTTTCTCTTTACTAACATAAAAATATTGTATTGAAGTAAACAGGCAATCGACGCGTTAATAAAAAACGTGTATTTATTCCTACGGTTCAGATGAATAAAAAAATATTAATAATTGATGATGAGGCGGACATTAGATTTCTTTTAGAGAGGGGTCTAAAAAGCAATAATTATCAAGTTAAAGTAGCAGAGAATCTGGTTCAAGGAATCGATAAATTCAACCATATCTCTCCGGATATTGTTGTATTGGATGTAAATTTGCCTGACGGGAATGGTTCACATGAAACGCACTCGTTTAGGAAAACTAGTTATAAAACTTCCATCATATTAATAAGTGCCGATAGCGATCATCTGATTGATAATTATAAAGCGGCAGGCGCAGATGCCTTTATTAAAAAACCTTTTTCTGTAAACCAATTGATCGCAGTAATTAATACCCTGCAGTAGAACTCGACAAATAAAAAACGTATGGCAAAAATCTTAATCATCGACGACAACATTGACATCTGTCAACTTCTGGAAAGGTTCTTTAAAAAGAAGGGCCATGATACAAAATTCTTTACCTCAGAAGTCAACGCGTTGGACTACCTTAAAACCAACGAATGCGACTTGGTGTTTTGTGATTTTAGATTACCCAAGATGGATGGTAAGGAAGTTTTGGAAAAAATCAAACAGATCGATCCTACTATACAAGTAGTAATCATCACAGGTTATTCAGATGTCAAAACAGCTGTTGATGTAATCAAGTTGGGCGCATTTGACTATGTAACCAAACCTCTTTTCCCGGATGAGATACTGATCACGATGGAAAAAGCGTTGAAAAACAAAGCCAATCTAGAGCATTCGCAAGAAGAAGGAGCGCCTCAAAAGGATAAACCATTGACTAACCATCTTCATAAAAATGGTTCTACTAATACTCCTTCTAAACAAATTATTGTTGGAAAGAGTCCTGAAGCCAAAAATATTCAAAAACAAATAGAGCTTGTCGCTCCAACGAATTACTCTGTCATCATTTACGGAGAAAGCGGAACAGGCAAAGAATCTATTGCCTACAGCATCCATAGCCAAAGCACTAGAAAAGACAAACCATTTGTAGCGGTAGATTGCGGTTCTTTATACAAAGAATTAGCCGGCAGCGAATTGTTCGGACATGAAAAAGGTGCTTTCACGGGTGCATTACAAAGCAAAGTTGGGCAGTTTGAATTGGCGAATGGAGGAACTATATTCCTGGACGAAATAGCCAACCTTTCTTATGACATTCAAGTTTCTTTACTTAGAGTTATTCAAGAAAGAAAAATAAGAAGACTGGGTTCTCAAAAAGAAACTCCTATTGATGTTAGAATCATTGTAGCTTCTAATGAAAAAATAAATGGTGCTACTTCAAAAGGCACTTTCAGAGAAGATTTATACCATCGCTTCAATGAATTCTCTATCGACTTACCAGCATTGCGTGATAGAAAAAATGACATCATGATGTTTGCAGAATTCTTCTTAGCAAATGCGAATAAAGAATTAGGAAAGCAAATTGAGGGTTTTGACGAAGAAGTAGAAGGCATATTCCTCGATTACAACTGGCCTGGCAATTTGAGAGAATTGAACAACGTCATTAAGAGAGCTGTTTTATTGAGCGGTAAAAACAAAATCACGGCAGAGACTTTGCCTCAGGAAATTGTTTTCCAATCTAAGTTTTCTTTGATCGATGATAAATCAGAAAGCAAACCGTTGAATGGAGACGCACACAATTTGAAATCCATTGCACTGAATGCAGAGTTTGAAAAAATTGTAGAAGTGCTGAAAAAAGTAAACTTCAATAAATCTAAAGCGGCTCAATTGCTAAATATTGATCGCAAAACCTTGTATAACAAAATGAAAATTTTCAACTTGTTAAACACATAATAATCATAGAATGCAGCTTATAGCTGCATTCTTCATTTAAATCTCTTTTCTATGAAAAAAGTATCAGCAATCTTCTTCATCTGTATCGTATCTTTAACTTTAGCAAGTTTCCAATTGTTCAAAACCAATCTTCGCATTACTGTCAGAAATGAATTAGGTAATCTGGAAAGCGGTGCAACAGTAGCGGTGTATAAGACAAAGGAAGACTACGAAAAAAGCGTGAATCCTGTAGCGTTGGACAAAACAGATGCTAAAGGGATTGTTACTTATGAAGACATGGAAGCGATTGCCTATTATGTCACAGCAGAAAAAGGAGACCGTAATAACTTCGGAGCAGCTGAAAAGACTGAGCCGCTTACAGCTAACAAAATGAATAAAATGACGATTATTATTTCTGAATAATCGTCATTTTTTAAAGAAACTAAAAATCCTTCCTTCAATACTCAAATAATAACTGCCACTACGCAACGTGGTACAATCTATTTTAACTCCTTTACCTTGTAATAACCTCTTTCCTGTCAGCGTATATACTTCATACAACGCTTCTCTTGACAAAGTAATAACATCATCTACTCTCGCAGGATAAAAAGTCGGTTCAGGACTTTCAACTCCAATTTTTTGAAACTTAGAAGTTGATTCATCCAATTTTAAAGTATAAAGCCCCTGATCGAGGCCAGTAATATCTATTTCATCCGCTTTCCCCTTTGAAACAGAAACGCCTTTATCATTGATGATGTCAAATTTTGCTTTGGCCGTAAAATGAATTTTATCTGACGCCAGGATTGGATAGAAATGAACCTGTTTGTAAAAAATCTCTTGCAGTTTTTTCTCCAGATCATATTCATCCGGATCGAGCGCAATGACAATTCCATTTTCATTGATTAAGAAAGAAGAAGGCAATGATTCTATACCATACAATTTAGCTACGCTACTTTCCCAGCCTTTAAAATCACTGCCGTGATGTGGCCAATCCATTTTATCGTTTCTTATCGCATTGATCCAGGGTTCTTTTTTCGAATCGAGGGAAACACTAAACATATCAAAACCCAAAGAAGCATATTTATGATACACGGGTACAATTTCCGTGTTAGCCATGCGGCAAGGCATGCACCAGGAAGCCCAGAAGTCTAGCAACACGACACTTCCTCTTAAAGTACTCAATTTAATGGGTTTGCCTTCTTGATTCAGGATGGTGAAATCCGGTGCCTGATCGCCAATTTTAAGTCTTGCATAGGAAACCGTATTTCCGCCAAGCAAAAGCAGAATACCAATCCCCATTAAAAAATTTCTAACCATTGTAAGCTGTGTTGTTAATTAGGAGGAAGTTATAAAACTATTAGGAGATTTAAAAGGTAAAACCTGCAGTAACCTGGTAGAATCCATAATGTTTTTTAATGTCTGCTGTAGGTTCCTCCCCATTATTGAGCGTATAGGGCTTATATCGCTGATTTGTGAAGCCTTGCACAACAGCAAGATCGACATAAAATCCTTCTATTCGGTATCCAGCTCCTAAGGTAAAGTTATATTGATCCCTTTTTAAGTCATCTACCCGATTATAAGGATCTGCATTGTAAGCAAAACCTCCTCTGAGGGTATGTTGATTCGTTACTTTTACTTCCGCTCCCAGCTTGTAGTTAAATACATTGTTATAAATGTTTTTTATTGTCGCATTGTCAGCCATAAATAAAAAACGGTCTCCAGGGTATTGTAAGCTTGCTGTTTTGTAAGGTACGTATTCTACGTCCGCTGTAATAAACCCTCTTTTACCGGCCAAAAGAGTGATGCCGGCAGATGCTCTCATGGGTTTTACAAACCTATAATTAAAAGAATTAGTAGTTGTTTGAAGATCCGAACGAGATACAGAAGTATTGTAAAAACTATCAATCAACACATTGTCAAAATTACCAACGATACCCCAGCTGTAGGTTTCTCTCATGTAGTTATAGGTAGGACTATGGATGGAACCTCCTAATCTCAACCAATCTGTAGCTTTTACAATAATACCTGCTTTTGCCACATAACCCGTTCCTTTGTGAACGTCTGTCTCTCTGAACGTAAAATCTTTCATCTGATATCCAAAAGGCAAATGTTTCTCTTCAAACACTCTTTCCTGCTGATAATTGGAAATCAATATTGATCCTCCAATACCTAAATAGATGCGGTCATTTATATTTGCTCCATAGGAAATGTCCCATGAATATTGACCTGCTTTTTGTAATACAGATTCCTTTTGTTGCGCTTGATCGCCTAACGCAAAATTATAGTACGGTGCCCTGTTGTAATAAGGTGCATTCGCAGCATTACCATAGACACCAATACTTGCTGTATACTCGCCATTAAAACTATCGTAATCGATCAAGTGAGAATTAAAGGCCAATGCATCCAAAGAATTTGGATAGGAAGGATCTTCGTTAAAGACATCATCGAATGTTCGTCCGTTGGCTAAGCCTGCATTCGCATTCTCAACCAAATAATCTGTAAATGAATTTCTGCTATTGGTACCGGACATTAAAAAACGTTGTTGGTAATCATTCACTTTTGTAAATGAAATGCCTAAAGACCCTCCTCTGAAAATACCGGGAACTAAATCATCCTTCGAAAAATTAATTACCGCTCCAAAATTCGGAATGCCAAACCATGTTCTATTGGCATTGGTTGAATTTCCTAAAAACTCAGATCTATTGCCAGTAGAACCTATTCCCATAGATAGGGAAACTTCTGATTTCCTAAAAAAGCCTAAGGTAGCGGGGTTGGATGCGATTTGGCCGATGTCCCCACCTAAAGAAACGCCCGCACCTGCTAGCCCCTGCATTCTTGCCGTACCATAAACGGTTTGTCCAGAGAAAACCGGCACATAATTATAATAACCTGTTGCTCCTGATTCTACCTGTGCCACAACTGGCATAGACAAACAGTTAAGCACTAGTAATCCTATAATAGAACCTAATCTACTTTTCTTATACATGGTGATTTAATCTAATTAATTACTCTGTCTAAAAATTAGCGTCTAGGACGGTTGCTGCCGCCACCGCCTCCTCCGCCGTTACCACCGCCACCACCACTGTTGCCTCCGCCGCCAAAACCACCGCCGTTGTTAGAGGGTTGTCTTTCTTGCTGATACTGCTGCTGTCTTTGTTGTTGATTATTCTGTTGTTGCCTTTGTTGTTGGTTATTCTGTTGTCTCTGCGTATTTTGTTGCTGTCTTTGTTGTTGGTATTGTTGTTCCTGTTGCTGTCTCTGCTGGTAATAATCATTTCTTCTTTTTTGCTCCTCAGAATTACCTGAATTATTGTTGCCTCTGTTGGTATTGTTGTTATTGCCAGAGTTCGTATTGCCGGAGTTACCAGCATTGTTTCGATTGGTATTTGTGTTCGTATTTGTATTTCGTCTCGGTCTTTCAGAACCACCGTTATTATCCAATTGATTGCCGTAAGTAGCAGGTGTTCTTCCTTGATTGTATTGATCCGGTTGCTGATTATTGTTTCTAGGGCGACCGCTACTTCCGGAATTATTGTTGTTTCCAGTGGTCGCACTCGTTCCTGTTTTTGGACCTATCGTTCCTCTGCCATAATTTCTGCTACCGGAATTATTTGATCCATTTCCATAATGTACGCCATCATAAAATCCATTATAGTATCCACCATAACCTCCGTATCCGTACCCATAGTATGGGCTCCAACCACCACCATACCAACCCCACGGATTATACCAGTAGTTATTATAAAAATTATTGAACCCATAGCCGTAGCAAGGATAACCACAACCGTAACCATAGTTACCAAAACCGCCGCCCCATCCAAAACCTATGCCTATGCTGGTTCCATAAAGAGAAGAGTAACCAAAACCTGTGTTCCATCCTGAATTCACTCCTCCCCAACCACCGTAGTAAGAAGCTCCGGGACCAAAGCCATAACCTAAAGAAAGAGAGTTATTCCAGTTAGATCCCTGTGTGTCGTAATAATTATCGTTGTAATTAGTAATGTAGGTATCGCCACCGGTTGTGCTTGTTGATGAGGTTTGATTGTATTTGCTCGCTTCACTGTATTGCGAGTAGTCGACGTTTTTATCCGGCGTATCAGAAGAGTTGAATTGATAGTTCTGGCTGGAAGAAGATGAATTGTTTTGGGTATAACTATTTTGTCTGGCTGCTTCGGCTTGTTGTTCTTGCATTCTTTTTTCCTGAGCGGCCTTTCTGTCAGCAGAGGAGAAATAAACAGGATCTTCCTCAATACCAGTGGAGGCAGAGGGTGAATTCGTTGCACAAGAAGACAATAGAGCAGTTGCGGCAGCTATTGTAAGCACAACAAAACTATTTTTCCATGTGTCCGCTTTCATATTCTTAATTCGTTTACTGAATTCCAAAGTAGCAAAAATACCTTATCTTTGCTCTCTAACGGTGCAAACAATCAAATCGCATACCAACTTATAAATACAACAAAAAAATGAGCAAATTTCTTCCTAAAAGAAGCGAAGATTATTCACTTTGGTACAATGAATTAGTAAAAAAAGCCGATTTAGCCGAAAATTCGGCTGTTAAAGGTTGTATGGTCATTAAACCTTATGGCTATTCTATATGGGAAAAAATGCAGGCGGTGCTGGATGCTAAATTTAAAGAAACCGGACATACGAATGCTTATTTCCCTTTACTCATTCCTAAGTCATACTTAAGCAAAGAAGCGAGCCACGTCGAAGGATTCGCTAAAGAATGTGCCGTTGTGACACATTATAGATTAAAAAATGATCCAAATGGCAAAGGCGTCATTGTCGATCCTGAAGCAAAGCTAGAAGAAGAACTCATTATCAGACCAACATCAGAAACCGTCATCTGGAGTACGTTTAAAAACTGGGTGCAATCCTACCGCGACTTGCCTTTGCTGATCAATCAATGGGCAAACGTGGTGCGTTGGGAGATGAGAACCAGGCTCTTTTTACGTACGGCTGAATTTCTTTGGCAAGAAGGCCATACGGCCCATGCCACAAAAGAAGAGGCCATTCGGGAAACAGAAACCATGTTGGAAGTCTATGCTGATTTTGCAGAACAATACATGGCTATGCCAGTGTTAAAAGGTCTCAAAACAGCAAATGAGCGTTTTGCCGGTGCTGAAGAAACGTACTGTATAGAAGCCATGATGCAAGACGGCAAAGCCTTGCAAGCAGGAACATCTCATTTCCTGGGACAGAATTTTGCTAAAGCATTTGAAGTTAAATTTGCGACTAAAGAAGGTAAACTGGATTATGTCTGGGGTACTTCCTGGGGTGTGAGCACAAGATTGATGGGGGCGCTCATTATGGCGCACTCTGATGACGAAGGCTTGGTCTTGCCTCCGCTTCTTGCTCCCATACAAGTTGTGATCGTCCCGATCTTCAAAAATGAAGAACAACTTATTGCTATTCGTTCTAAAATTGATCCGCTGACGAAGGAGCTTCGCCAAAAAGGAATTTCCGTTAAATTTGATGACCGCGACACCCAAACTCCGGGATTCAAATTTGCAGATTATGAATTAAAAGGTGTACCTCTTAGAATTGCGATCGGTCCACGTGATGTTGAAAACAATACATTGGAAATCGCGAGAAGGGATACGAAAGAAAAACAATCCATACCTGCCGATGCTGCAGTAGAAACGATTGAACAACTCTTAAAAGATATTCAAAGCAATATCTATCGAAAAGCGTTAGACTATCGTAATAGCCACACGACTGCTGTTGATTCGTATGAAGAGTTTAAAAAAGTATTGGATACTACCGGTGGATTTATTTTAGCACATTGGGATGGCACGCCAGAAACAGAGGTCAAAATCAAAGAAGAAACCAAAGCGACTATCCGTTGTATTGTTTTAAATAATAAACAAGAAGAAGGAAAGTGTATATTGACAGGGAAACCTTCTAAACAACGTGTGGTTTTTGCCCGAGCTTATTAAATTATAGTTATAGATGACTTTATTAGCCATTCTCGCTGCTGCAGGACTCTTACTGATTGTCATCGAAATTGTTTTCATTCCGGGAACGACCATTGTTGGCATCTTTGGAGGATTGCTTTCTGCCTATAGTATTGTAAAAGCGTACATGGAGTTTGGTGTAGAAACAGGTCATGCTTTTCTTTTGGGAAATATGATAGCGGGTGCCGTGATTCTTATCGTTTGTTTCCGCTCCGGCGTATGGAGCAAGTTTGCCAATAACAGTGTATCTGAAGGGAAAGCCATTGAAGACCTGGATCAGGAACTAAGAATTGGCGATGAAGGAAGCACGCTTTCTGATCTAAGACCAATGGGGAAAGCAGAATTTAAAGATAAAATCTACGAAGTACAGACACTAGGAGCTTTCTGTACTCATCCTTCTAAAATTATCATTATAGATATTTCACGTCACAAAATAATTGTTCAACCTTTAACCTAACCCAATTTTATGGATATTCTAATTCCTCTCTTTGCAGGTATTATTTTCTTATTTGTCTTCCTGTATTTTGTTCCTCTGAATTTATGGATCACTGCTGTTTTTTCCGGAGTAAACGTAGGCTTGTTTACCTTGGTGTTTATGCGTATTCGTAAAGTGCCGCCCCGCCTTATTGTTGAATCATTGATTACCGCTACTAAAGCAGGCATCTCCATTACGAGTAATGATCTGGAAACGCATTACCTCGCTGGTGGAAATGTTCCTCACGTGATCAAAGCATTGATCTCTGCAGACAAAGCAAACATCGCCCTGGTATTTAAACAAGCGGCAGCGATTGACCTTGCCGGAAGAGATGTATTTGAAGCGGTACAAATTTCGGTTAATCCTCAAGTGATCAATACACCTAATGTGGCAGCCGTAGCGAAAGACGGTATTCAGTTGATCGCTAAAGCGCGAGTTACACTGCGCGCCAACATTGCACAACTAGTCGGAGGTGCAGGAGAGGAAACTATTTTGGCTCGTGTAGGAGAAGGAATTGTTTCTTCTATCGGTTCGTCTCTTTCTCACAAAGAAGTTTTAGAGAATCCTGATAAAATTTCAAAATTGGTATTGCACAAAGGCTTGGATGCCGGAACAGCCTTTGAAATTCTTTCTATTGACATCGCTGACATTGATGTAGGAACAAACATTGGTGCTAAATTACAAATTGACCAGGCCAGCGCCGATCTAAAAGTAGCGGAGGCAAAAGCGGAGGAAAGAAGAGCGATGGCTGTTGCCTTAGAACAAGAAATGAAAGCGAAGGCGCAAGAAGCGCGCGCAAAAGTAATCGAAGCAGAAGCCGAAATTCCAAAAGCGATTGCTGCGGCCTTCAATAGCGGCAACCTCGGCATCATGGATTATTACAAAATGAAAAACATTCAAGCCGATACAGACATGCGCGATTCTATTGCAGGATCGGGTAAGGACACGAATAGCAAGTCATAATTAACCTAAAAGTATGCGGCATTAACGTCGCATACTTTTTTTATCCTTGATTCATGAAAAGAGAATTTGTACCGGGTCGTTATCTGCATTATAAGGGTAATTATTATAACGCACTTCATACAGTAAAGCACAGTGAAACAGAAGAGATCTTGGTACTTTATAAACCAGAACATAGTGAGCAGTGGTGGGTAAGACCACTGACCCTATTTATGGATGAAGTTCTAATAGAAGGAAAAAAAATCCCCCGCTTTCAATTGATTACCCGTCAGTAATTATTTACCGGCAACGACCACATTCAATTGTTCAGGGTCGAAATATTTTTTAGCCACGTCTTGAATTTGCTGAGTGGTTACCGCCAATAATTTTTTCATCAATCGCTCATAATAATCATCGCCCAACTCATTAAAATAAGTGGCTTTGAAGCGATCCATAAAACTAAATGGCGTATCCAATGAGGAAATGAATGAACCAATAATATAATTCTTTACTACCTTTAATTCATCTTCAGAGACCAACTCGTCTTGCATTCTTTGCATTTCAAATTTGATCTCACGAACAGTAGCTTCCGCATTATCCCCATTCACATCCGTTTGAACGGACCAATAAGAAGTATGTATATCTTGTACCATGGAAGAATGGATGCCATAAGTAAAGCCTTTATCTTCACGAATATTCTGCATCAATCTTGAGCCGAAATATCCACCGAATATTTCGTTGTACATATAGATTGCAGGAAAAGATTCTTCATAACGAGAAGGAATAAAAAAACCTGCTTTCACTGAAGATTGTACCGCTCCTTCTTTTTCTACTTTTATCTTTTGCCCCACGGGACGCGGAGAATTAAAAGACAAAGATCCTTTTAACGGACCAGGAATATTTTTTGACTTCATCCAATCTTGGATGAATGCGTTCAAATTCTCCCCTTTACCGCTGATAAAAACAGAAGCCTGATTCCAATGAAAAGCGTGCTGATGAAATTTCTTAATATCCTCCAGCGTCACTTTTTCAATCGCCTGATCATCTAGTACTCGACCATAAGGATGATCATTACCAAAAAGCAAGTGTATATAAGCCCTACCTGCCAAATAAGAAGTTTTGTTGAGATTGAGTGCGTAATTCTGACGTGCCTGAGATTTTAGCTTATCCAATTCTTCAGCATCCAGCAGAGGCTGTTCGATCATCTCTTCCAATAAAGTTAACATGGGCTTGAGATAGCGTGACAAGCAAAATATACTTAGCGTCACCTGATCGTTGCCTGGGTTCACTTCAAAAAAAGATCCGTATTGCGCGATGATTTGCTGTAATTCTCCTGAGCTGTGTTTTTGAGTGCCTTCCGCTAATAATTTACTGGTAAAATAAGAAACGCCTGTATAAGGCTCATACCATTTACCTGCCGGAAAAGTGATTTCCAAACGACAAACTTCTTGTTGTCCTTGCTCTAATATAAAAGCAGTCAAGCCGGAAGCTTCATTCAGCTTATCCGGCTTGACCAATGTAAAGGGCTCCAGGTCTATAAAAGACGGAGCGTTGATTCTATCTAATGTCATGTTCTTAATTACTCTCCTACTTCATCCGGAGCAGGTCCTGTGCTTTTTGCTTGTTTTGCAAAATCAAAGTGCAAAGTAAAACGTAAAGTCTCTGCTAACGGGTTATTCTGAGCAACCGGTATCAGGTAAGCGAAATCCAATCCGAACAAGTTGTAGCGTACACCAAGACCAAGCGTTACATATTTACGATTTCCTTTATTCTTATTTTCGTAATGGAAACCTGCACGAGCTGCAAACAAATCATTGTACCAGTATTCAATACCTGGGTTCAAGATAAACTCTTGCAATTCTTCACTAAAGCCACCCGGAGCATCTCCGAATGAACCCAACACGCCCGATAATACTCCGGTGGTATGAGGGTCCTTGCCTTTATCAATTACATATTTACTTTCTGTAGAATCGTATCTGTAGGTTGGTGTAGAAGGAACCATTAATTTATTAATGTCCAACATCAAGGTCACTTTGCTGAATTGATCTACTTCTATCGTTCCCGCAAAACCCAATCTTAAATTGGTAGGAATAAATTCTCTGTTATCGTTATCGGTATAGGTTACTTTACCGCCTAAATCTGTAATGGTTGCTCCGAAAGAGAATGTTGTCGGACGACCGGCCAATGTCAAATTAGGATTGACGTGGTATACCCCGATATCAGCCGCTGCTGTACTGGCAGGTTTAGCTACTGTGTTAGATCCGGGAATGGTTACGTTACCGGCAAGATCAGATCGGATGTATTTGATCCCTAAACCCACACTCCAATTGGTAGACATTTTTCTGGAATAAACGACTCCCACTAAGAATTCATTGGGCCTATACGTTTGCAGTTTGTTCCCTGCGTTATCTGTAAACTGAATTTCTCCGAGTTTAAAATATTTAAAGTTGATACCGATCGCTTCATTCTTACGAATTTTTGCATAACCGGATAATTGCGCGATAGACATGTCGTTCACGAGTTTTCTCAACCATGGGGTGTAAGAAATGGAAGCACCATAATCTTTTTGCACAAAGGCTAATTTGCCTACGTTCCAATACACCGCGTTAGCATCTGGTGTAATGGCTGCACCAGCATCACCCAATGCTCCTGAACGGGCATCCGGAGATATCGTTAAAAATGGTACCGCAGTTGTGATAACTTTGTTCTGATAACCGGAAACTCCAAATTGAGCTGACGCTGTAAGTGAAATTCCAAAAAGAATAAAAAGGACAAGGATTATTTTCTTTACGAACATTGAAAATTATTTTTTAACCGTCAAATATAAGAATTATTACAATGGATCAATTCAATAAGACCAATTTCTGAAATTGGTGGGTAGTAGAACCATCTCTTAGGGAACGTACTTTGATCTTATAAACGTATACTCCCTTCCCGATTTTATCTCCAAAATCGTCTCTGCCATCCCAATTTAGGCCCGATACATGGATCGAACTGCCCATAGCCACATGATCGATGGATTTGATCATTTTGCCTGATACCGTATAAATCTGGATCAGCACCTCAATATCGTCCCCTGCCCTGTTGTGGTCAAAATGGAACTCCGTATTGGTAGAAAAGGGATTAGGGTAATTCAGCACGTGATCAAGGGCCATTTTATCGGTATTGGCCACTACGAACTCCAAATAGCTTTCCGTAGAGTTATTGTAGGTGTCCCAGACTTTAAACTTTAAAGAGTAATTCCCCGCCGGAAGGTCTTTGATGGGATAGCGAACGGAACCTGATGTATAACTATCTACTTCTGTGGAATAATACTCATTCAAGATCACCGCATCCGGTTTATTGCTCATGGTGATGGTGATTTCGTGTCCTATACCGCTGGATCCTACGTTAATTCCATTGTCATCCATTACTTTTGCGATAAACAAAGGATTATTATTGGTCATCCCACCAGAGACAAAGGTCTCATCGTTCATGTATAAACTGGCTACGGGAGGAGTATCGTCTGCTGGGGCAGATGTGTTAGAACCGCCTATTTGGATGTTATCGTAATAGCCGCCGGCGTCCTCCAGACTTGTTAACTTCTGGCCATATACACTGATTTTCCCTTGATCATAGAGGAAAGCAATGTCTTTAGGCACGATAAACGTAACTGTAAATCTGCCATCATCGATC
>JAQZBV010000153.1 GCA_029237685.1 Cytophagaceae bacterium
GCTGGTATTGGAATTTTATAACATGCGTCGCAAGCAAGCCCTGGATGCGCAGCCGAATGCAGGACATTTAGCCCTTGTACAACTCGAGAAGAAATACCAGGTCAGCATTGTTACGCAAAACGTAGACAACCTCCACGAAAAAGCAGGTTCTTCTCATATCATCCACTTGCACGGAGAACTTTTCAAATCACGCAGCACAACCAAACCATCTCTCATCTATGAAATGGAGGGCTGGGAGCTGAAACTCGGTGATACCTGTCCTTTAGGTTCACAGCTACGGCCGCACATTGTATGGTTTGGAGAAGCTGTACCGGCCATGGAGGAAGCAATAGAGCTGGTTCGTAAAGCCGATGTGCTGATCATTGTTGGTACTTCCATGCAAGTCTACCCTGCTGCAGGGCTCATCGATTATGCCCCTTCAGGCATTCCTGTCTATGTGGTCGATCCCCATTTACCCGCTGTTTCTTCGCGTCCCCATCTTCATTTGATCGCGGAGCCGGCTTCATCGGGACTTACGAAAGTCGTGACGGAATTGCTAAATAGTAGTAAGTAGTATGTGATAAGTGGTAAGTAAAAAAGCTGAATTATCACATTTTACTTACTTCATAAGCCTAAATAGCACTATTTCACTCTACTTACCACTTACAACTTACCACTTACGACTTTTTTTTCTTAAATTGAGCTAAAGTTCCACGGCTAGGAGAACCTCTCCCATCTTGTCACTTATACCTTATCAAACACAACCCTATTATTACCCTATGAGCAAATCGCAAGAAACGTGGAACAAAAAAGAAACTGAGAAGAAGAAACAGCAGAAGAAAAAAGAAAAAGAGCAGAAGAAGCAGGAACGCAAAGACAATCCGAAATCTTCTAACATCGAAGACATGATGGCTTACGTAGACGAATACGGTAACATCACTGCCACTCCTCCTGATCCAAAGAGAAAGAAAATTGAAATCAACGAAGCGGATATCTCTATCGGTGTCGCTCGTCAGGTAGCGGTTGAACAAGATGTTGTACGCAAAGGTACCGTGACCTTCTTCAACGAAAGCAAAGGATACGGTTTCATCAAAGACAGCGAAACGCAAGAAAGTATCTTCGTACACGTCAACGGTCTGGAAGAACCCATCAAAGAAAACAACAAAGTGACGTTTGAAACTGAAAGCAGTCCAAAAGGATTGAATGCGATCAAAGTAAAATTGTCTAAATAATCACCTCCCCTTTTATTCATCATCGTCGGCATTTTTTGCAGGTGTTTGCTTGCAAGCCGCGAGAGTTGGTGAATATTTTTAACTCGTTATAGGATAAAATAGTTTCGGCTTGATTGTTTTTGCTGGAAGAAGATTATATTATTCCTTCAATCAACCTAAGTCAGCATAAATGAAATCAGTTTTTATTCTACAACATTCATATGAAATTGATGGATACGATGAAACAAAATTCATTGGTGTTTATTCTACAAAAAAGGAAGCTGAAGAGGCGATAAATAGGCTCAAAAATAAAGCTGGTTTTTATGACAGACAAGATGCCTTTCATATCGATAAATATGAATTAAATAAAGACCATTGGACTGAAGGCTTTGAAACGATGACTACAATTCAAGTTAAGAACAAGTTTAACGAATGGATAACAGTGCAAGCGAAATATCTGTCAAATAAAAACTATCAAATAATAGAATTGTATGATAATGAATTACTCGGTCCTTTTAAGCACTTAGATATAGTTGAATGCGAAGTAAGAGATAGAGATTATTATGCAACTAAACTAGCCTCTGTAAATAACTCATAACCCGCGCAAATGCGCTAAGACATAAAAGGCACAAGATAAAATCTTGCGCCAGCAGAGTTATTACTTCGTAATCATCAATCCCAATCTAAACCCCACCTGCGGCGTAGGATAGTTTTCTGAGAAGTGATCTTTTTTGTAAATGTAGTACGTCTCATTTACCGTACCGTTTCTGGTTTCATACGATTCATCTCTGTGACGAAAACCGAGGCCGGCATACACATCCAGGTAAGGTTTTAACTTCTTGTCTTTCTTCGTGAGGTAAATCGTTTTACCGCCGACTAATTTCAATCCGTATACATTGACATTTTCTGTGCGCGTTCCGTCAAAACTATAGCTTTCGACGTTATCAAAAGAGGCATTCTTGTCCTTAAAATTCCAATTGCGGTAATAGACATCCAATTCCGCATAGATCTTTTGTTTCTTTAAACTTTTTGATAAACGCCAATCGTGTAAGCGCTGTACATCCGATTGAAGGCGTTGTTAATACCATAACCACCATACATGCCATGTCCTACTGCAGTGATGCTACCCGATTCCTGTGTACTGGTCTATAGCCAAAATAAACACCATACCGTGCACGCTCATTGTCAACCGCCACATTCATTTCAAAATTAAGCAAGGCAAATTCCAAGGGCTTCACTGCAATTTCCAGCGTACGCTGCGCCTGCGTTTGAAAACTATTCCACAGTGTAAAAAACAGGAGTCCAAAAATAAACGTTTTCATGCCCCTAAGATAATAGTCTACTGGGTACTCCGCAAATGGCGTGATTTAAGGTTTTGTTAAACATTCGAAATAGCTTCTTAAGTACATGGTTTTGTGAGGGAAGAAGATTATCTTGATGTACCGTTGAGAATAGACGACGAGCTAAATAATAACCATGAACTTCATCGCCATCGACTTCGAAACCGCCAACAGTCACCGCAGCAGCATTTGTTCGATGGGCGTCGCTGTCGTGAGAAACGGCGCGCTTGTTCATACGAATCATATTTACATTAAGCCGGTGCCTAATTATTACGACGGATTCAACACTGTCCTACACGGCATCGACGACAGTCATACCAGAAATAAGGGAACGTTTCATCAGCAGTGGGCAGAGTTAAAACCTTACTTTCATAATCAAACCGTCATTGCACACAATGCATCGTTTGATTTCAGTGTGTTGAGGTTCACCTTGGATCATTCCGGTTTAGCCTATCCGGACCTCGATTACCATTGTACCTACAGGCTCGCGCAAAAAGCCCTTCCGCTGAGCTGCCACAAATTAAATGTGGTATCCGGTCACTTCAACATCAAACTCGAACACCACAACGCGGAAAGTGATGCGAAAGCTTCTGCTTTGATCGCGTTAAAATTGCTTGAACAGCACAAGGTTTCTTCTTTGACTGAATTATCGGCACAATTAGGTTTCAAAATCGGTAAGATTGTTAGCACCAGCAAAAGCTATAAACCTTTTTCAAAAAAATAAGGAATTAATATGATTTGAAGACTATGAAACTGATGCTCTTCCTTATTATTCTTTCCGTCTGTTACATCTTCGCTTCCATTCTATCCATCCGCTGGATACGAAGACAATCGATCATGGACAATTTTCAAAAAAGCACACACATACTCCTTGTCCTTCTTCTTCCCTTGCTTTGGATCTATTTATTAAGAATGATCTATAAACCTATTCCGGGATATACCAAAATCAGATGGAGAGATAGCGGTACTGATGGAGATTCTGGCGGACTTGATTATTTCAGTTCTTCTGGAGATGGCGGAGGTGGTGGAGATGGAGGTTCAGATGGAGATTAATCATTCATTTGCAATGGAAGAAAAACTTAGTAGGCCAGTTTAAACTGGTGCCTATCTTCACCTAGAGCGTTTGCTCGGGAATGTTTTAAAACCAGCCGTTGTAAATAATTCATCACCCCGCGCAAATGCGCTAAGACACAATAGGCACAAGCATCCGATAGCTATCGGATTGCTTGCGCCAACAGACAGATTGACTAGTCATTATAAATAAAATACGATGCCTACAGAAAAAGAAAAAATGCTCTCCGGTAAAGCGTATAAAGCATTCGGAAAAGAATTAATGGACGAGCGTCAGCAAGCGAAAGAATTACTTTTCGATTTTAATACCTTAAGACCTTCTGCTATAGAAGCACGTAATGAGATACTCGGAAAGCTGCTCGGTAAAACCGGACAAAACTTTTACTTCGAACCACCCTTTCGCTGTGACTATGGTTACAACATTGAGATTGGCGATCACTTCTATGCCAATTACAATTTCGTTGTGCTGGACTGCGCTAAGGTCAGCATCGGTAGCCATGCATTCATCGGACCTAATGTGAGTTTATTTACCGCGGGACATCCCATCCACCAAGAACTGCGTGATCAGGAATACGAATACGCGCTTCCAATCACCATTGGCAACAGCGTGTGGCTGGGAGGAAATGTAGTCGTCAATGCCGGCATCACCATCGGAGATAATGTAGTCATTGGCTCCGGCAGTGTGGTCACCAAAGATATCCCTTCTAACGTATTGGCCGTCGGCAATCCTTGCAAAGTAATACGCGAACTGACCGAAGAGGATAAACAGTATTATTATAAAAAACAACGCATCGGGTAGCCTGTCGCAAAGTACCTGTTGGAATGTCGTTTTCGCACAAGTTCCTACTTAGTATTGACTTTATCTTTGGGCATCATTATGTCAACATTAAACGGGAAAACACTATGCAAAAAATAACTCCATTCCTTTGGTTCAATGACAACGCGGAAGAAGCGATGAACTTTTACACGTCTGTTTTTAAAGACTCCAAAATTGTCGATGTCCGTCGCTGGGGCAAAGGTGCACCAGGGCCTGAGGGATCTGTCATGACAGGGACTTTTGAAATCGAAGGTCAGCAATTTTATGTGCTTAACGGAGGACCACTGTTTAAATTCACTGAAGCGATTTCCTTATTTGTAAATTGCAGCACACAGGAAGAAGTAGATTTCTTATGGGAGAAGCTGACAGAAAAAGGAGAACCCTCTCGCTGCGGATGGCTCAAAGATCAATTTGGCCTATCCTGGCAAATTGTACCGCAAGTATTAGGTAAACTGATGGGTGATAAAGATCCGGAAAAAGTACAGCGTGTAGTACAAGCGATGATGAAGATGGGTAAATTGGATGGACCTACCTTGCAAGCAGCAGCGGATAATAAATAGTTTCCTTGCTCTCTACACATAAAAAAAGCGACTCTGATGAGCCGCTTTTTTTTATGTATAGAGAAAGCATTATACATCAAGCGATGCAGCGCCGTTTGAGATCAGATTGTATTTATAAACTATAATGCTAAAAACAAAACCAATAAGCAAAGCGATAATCAGTACGATGGTCAATGCTTTGTAAAAGCGAGATTCTTTTCTTTGTTTGTAATGCCTGATGGCACTTAATAAAAGCATTTCTGCTTTAGCATGGGTATGCGTAGTCTTCAACGCGAAGCCGTGGGCGCCTTGTTTCACCTTGTCGAGCATGAGTTCGATTTTCTCTTCGCCAGAATACAATACAATTTCAGCATTAGGTGACAGTTCTTTGAGATGAAACAACAATTCCTTTTCGGCTTCCATCGCAGCAGGATCGTGTTTGAGTTCTGCGTCAAGAAAAATGACAGCCGGTTTTAAGTGTTTCAACTGAGCAATGCAAGATGCTGCATCTGTAAAAACATGGATACTATACTCCGAATACCCTTTTAAATGCTCTTTAATCAGGTTAGCATGTTTAGCATCCGAATCCAATAAAATGATGTTATAGCTCATGGTATAAAAGTTTTTATATAACCTAATGTATCAATTAATAGTAAATTTCACTATTCCCTATTTCAAAAAATTAAGGATTAAGAAAGGTTAAACATTCTTCTGCGTTCCGTTTTTTGTAAAGTTTTGCAATAGTCCAATTCTTTCCCCTGCACTAGATTTGTGCTCCGCTTAAGAGTTGAAATGCATTTTATTAAGCATGAGAATTAGTAATAAAATGAACATGGTATTGCAGACTGCTAAATTCTTCTATTTTTGAAAAGAGTTAAACGAACCTACCGCTATGAAATTAATTTCTCAACTCCTGATCGCTTTGGTTGCATTAGAACACCTGTACATTTTATACATGGAAATGTTTGCCTGGGAAACCTTAGGGAAAAAAACATTCAAAACCTTGGCTCCGGAACTTTTTAAACCGACCAAATCTCTAGCCGCCAACCAGGGACTTTACAATGGCTTTCTGGCTGCCGGTTTGATCTGGACTTTCTTCATTAGTGATACCATATGGCAAACTAACATTGCCGTATTTTTTCTGAGTTGTGTCATTATTGCAGGTCTTTATGGGGCCTATTCCGCATCTAAAAGAATATTCTTTGTACAAGCATTACCTGCCATCGCGGCTTTGTTTTTTACCTTACTGGCAACCTCTTATTAGCAATCAGAGGCTATCTTTTATAAATTCGCCTAAAAACTGTGTTTCTTGAGTCATCTCCTCGAAAAAAATGCATGGACTGGGAAATTGTTACCCATAATTTGAATAAAAACTCTTATTTTAGCGGTGTAAACATTCTTCTGAAAAGGTGTTCATATCCTTATGATATTTTTATCAGCCAGTATTCCAACACCAGGAAAAGAGAGTTACTATCAAACTGCCGATGCCATGGCCATTCAGGCGGCCGTGCGGGCGACTGTACAAGTAGTCGTTCCCAAAGCCAGGCTCATTTGGGGCGGACATCCCGCGATCACAACCATCATACACCATACCATAGGAAGGATGCAGGCAGACTTGCGCGATCTGGTGACCATGTACCAGTCGGATTATTTCAAGGCCGTGTTTCCCAAAGAGCATCGTTTCTTTACCGATGTAAAAACAGTTGCTGAAACCGCGGATAAAAAAGTAAGCATTACCAAGATGCGCCACCGCATGATTGAGGAAAATGATTTTAAAGCAGCCATTTTTATCGGTGGCATGAAAGGCGTGGAAAAAGAATATGAGATCTTCCGCAGTGCGCATCCTCAGGCTTTACTCTTACCGGTAGCCAGTACAGGAGCAGCAGCGAAAACTATTTATGAGCAAACACCCGAACAACACGATAATCGTTTGCTCCATGATCATGAGTATGTTTCACTTTTCCAATCTTTGCTTCAAGCATACCTTTGATTACTATGCCTTCCTCTGCACAAAAAAAAGTATTTGTCAGCTTTGATTATGACAACGACAAATTTTTAAAAGATTCATTGATCGGTCAGTCCAAACTTGATCGATCTCCATTTGAAGTCCATGACTGCTCTCTCAAGGAAGTGACGAAAGAAATTGGATGG
>JAQZBV010000154.1 GCA_029237685.1 Cytophagaceae bacterium
AATTTACCACGAATAGAAGAGGATTAGGATGGGACAGACCGGATAAGGGACATCACGGACCAACCTCTTACCTGGCTTCCGAAAAGACCTATGGACACAGCGGCTTCACCGGCACTGCCGTTTGGGTAGATCCGGTGCAAGAGATTGTCTATGTATTCATTTCCAATCGGGTAAATCCTGATGCCTCGAACAACAGATTGAACAGGGATAATATTCGTCCCTTTATACAAACACTTGTGTATAAGTCCATTCTTAACTATAAGGCTCCTTTTTGAACTAATCACTGAAAAATTTGTTTGCCCGTTAAGCATTGTCTACATAATTTTTATGAAAATAGGAATCGTTTGTTACCCTACCTTCGGAGGAAGCGGTGTGGTTGCCACAGAGTTAGGGAAATATTTATCTAAGAATGGCCACCAGGTACATTTCATCACTTATTCACAGCCTCATCGTTTAGATTTCTTTAATGAAAATATCTTTTACCATGAAGTAGTTATTTCTTCTTATCCTTTGTTTGAATATCCTCCTTATGAATTGGCCTTAGCCAGTAAAATGGTCGATGTTGTCAAACATGAAAAGTTGGATTTACTGCATGTACATTATGCCATCCCTCATGCTTCTGCAGCCTATATGGCAAAGCAAATATTAAAAGCTCAAGGCATTTCTATTCCCGTGATTACTACACTGCACGGTACCGATATTACATTGGTAGGTAAGGACGCCTCGTATGAACCGGTAGTGACATTTAGTATCAATCAGTCCGATGGCGTTACAGCTGTATCGGAAGATTTGAAACAAGATACTTACAATCACTTTGACATCACCAATGAGATCGAAGTGATTCCTAATTTTGTAGACATCAGTCGATTTAGAAAACAAGGGAAAGAGCATTTCAAAAAAGCGATTTGTCCGAACGGCGAAAAGCTCATTGTACACGCCTCCAACTTTAGAGCAGTAAAAAGAATACAAGACGTAATCCTGGTTTTTGATCAGGTCAGGAAGCAGATTCCATCTAAACTGTTGTTGGTAGGAGATGGACCGGAACGTATGAAACTTGAGCAAATGTGCAGAGAATTGGAAACCGCTGCTGACATTCGTTTTTTGGGAAAAATGGAAGCAGTAGAAGAGATCCTCTCCGTAAGCGATGTCTTCATCATGCCGTCTGAAAAGGAAAGTTTTGGATTGGCCGCGCTGGAAGCCATGGCCTGTGAGGTGCCTGTCATTTCCACGAATACGGGAGGCTTGCCGGAGTTAAATGTACATGGGGTAACCGGTTTCATGAGCAATGTCGGTGATGTTCCAGACATGGTGAAGAATATGATTACTTTATTGGACGATAAAAATTTACCTACTTTTAAAAAGAATGCCCTCGCACGAGCGAAGGAGTTTGACGTTGACGTCATTGGTCCTCGCTATGTGGAGTATTATGAAAAAGTTTCTAACATGGTAGAAAGATAATTTCTGCATGAATGTTGTATGTATTGGTATCAATTAAAACCACCACGCATATGGATCACGCTCTTAACAAACCAAAACACACGGGGACTAAACAAATTTTTGAAAACCCATTATTGGAGAAGCTTAGCAGAACGCATATCGCTGTTCCTATTTCTATGTTTCTGCTTATTTCCGCAGGTCTTCTGTATACAGCGGTGCAATACACGACCTTGCAAACAGGAGCTGTTGTAGCCTTGTTCTTCGGAGGGTTGCTCTTCTGGACCTTTATGGAATATGTGCTGCATCGTTTTGTCTTCCACATGGAACCTACAACGGAATGGAAAAGAAAACTGCAGTACGCTTTTCATGGTGTGCATCATGAATATCCAAAAGACAAGACACGTTTGGCCATGCCTCCGCTGATGAGTATAGTGATCGCTGCTCTCTTATTCGCCATCATTTACCTGCTTATAAACACCTCTGTATTTGGCTTTTTACCAGGCTTATTGACAGGCTATGCAGCCTATTTATTTGTGCATTATATCGTTCATGCTTATCCTCCTCCGAAGAATGCATTCAAGGAATTATGGGTGAGCCATGCTGTGCACCACTACAAGGATAACACGAAACTCTATGGAGTTTCTTCCCCATGATGGGACTATGTTTTCCGTACGGATAAATAGGTAAATTTTACATATAAAAAAAGACCACGCCACTAACTTCGCAGTTAATGGCGTGGTCTTTTTTTATTTTGCCTTGCCGAGCCGAAAAAGTGAGAAGGTTTGATAGAAGAAATTTGATCGGATGTATAATAAATAATAGAGATAAATGATGGTCACTAAATAGAGGCCTGCAATATACCTGGGATCAAAAAGTGTGATGGAATAATTTTGAAATTGCAAAGCTCTGAGCACAGCTTCCATGTTTAAAAAATAGGCAGTCGTAATAAGTAGAAAAGGTAAATAGTTTCCTGTAAGGGCAAAGTAAGCAGCTAAAAATATTAAGGCATAATGAGAATAACGCTCATGCATTTGAGTGTTGAAAAAGAAGAAGGCAATAGTAACCAAAGCAGCAGACAAAAACACTTGATCAATTCGGGCGAACGCCACTTTATTTTTATTTATGGCTTGTTGAATACTCGTAATAAAAATTGGAAGCAGCGCTATAATGGAGGAGAGACAAAAGCCGATCAATCCCCAGTTTTTATAGGAAATACCCAGCCATGTTCCTTTGTCATTTATTTCAGCCAAGTAGCCATCAAGAAACCAGTACCATAAGTTATAAGCATTCATGGATACGACAGGGTATTTGTCTACTGAGTTAAGCATAGTGCTATATAATACTTCAGTGGTGCCTGAAAGAATGAAAGGAAGAATAACAAGTGCTTCTAGACCTGCCATTCCCAATAGAACTAGGACAGCGTATCTTAATCCTTTGTAATCGGCTATGTTGTGCAATAGAAGAAATGCAACTAGTGGTAAAAAGATAATGGACTGAATTTTAAAGTTCAGACAAAGTACAAAAAGCAATAGAGCCCAGGTGTTGTATCTGTATATGACAAGGAGTATGGCGCTTAGTATGAACAATCCAAATATCCCATCTACTTGTCCCCAAATGACACTATTATAGAGAAAGCCAGGGTTAAGCATCACGAATAAAAACAACCAAGGTTGTAATTCTTTTTTGACATACCGGAAAAGAAGGAATACAGAACAAAACTCACAAGCGATAGTAATTGCTTTTAACCAGTGAACATTTTTGATAATCGATTCATCGCTGCCCATCCATGATCCATATCCTTTCAGTACATAATAATAGAGGGGAGGATAATCACTGCCTGATTCATAGATATGACCTATTCCATGATGGAGGATGTAAATGCTCCAGTTTATCCAGGCCCCCAGGTCTCCGCTTCCAGTATGCAGCATCAGTACGGCAAATAGAACGTAGATTAAGCCATATAACAGCGGTGCTTTATTATTTTCTAAAACGGTAGATGAAAATAGTTTATGGTTCATAAAAATCTTTCAGTATAGACTTACTTATATAATGTCTTAGAATAAATAGGCTTAATAGACTAAGTGAATCGAGTATAAAAAATAAAAGTCGCTAAAAAAGCGACTTTTATTAAAGCTCCCCCTCTTGGGCTCGAACCAAGGACCCCATGATTAACAGTCATGTGCTCTAACCAGCTGAGCTAAGGAGGAATTAATTGGAGTGCAATATTACGTGTTGGATAGACATAAAGCAACTGTCTGGCTTAAAAAAAAGCATGTTTCGGTAAAAAAATCAGTCGAAATGACAATCTGACTTGATTGTGAAGCAATTAAAACCAATTAAAATCAGACAAAGCGTCCTGAAATGAGCTCTTGAAGCCTTTGGTCCGATTTTCCCGGTAGACCAAAGCGGTATAGTAAAAGAAAGTATGGACTTATAGCTCTTCCTTCTATAATTTTACAAACGCAGAATCGTTAATACCTCACTATATTTAGTACCTATAAACATACCTTAATTATGATGAAGAAATCATTCGTCTCTTTACTTGTCGCCTCTTTTCTTGGAGCGGTGGCAGCCATGACAGGTTATCATTTTTTTGTTCAGCAGCCGGTTTTTCAAACGGTGGCTCAAAAGCAGGATTATTACCTGTCTAATTTCTCTTCAGACAGCAGCATGGCGGTAAAAGTACCGGAAGGATTGAATTTTATCTATGCTGCCAAAGCCGTGACACCCGCAGTGGTACACATCAAAACCTATTATAAAGTAGCAGAAGGCACCGGCTCAAATGAAGAAATATTCAAATACTTCTTCGGTGATCCATACGGTGACGGTGGACCTAATCCGGGCGGCCAAGGCAAAGAAGCATCCGGTTCGGGCGTCATCATTACGGCAGACGGTTACATTGTCAGCAATAACCACGTAGTGGAAGGCGCAGAGAAAATCGAAGTAATTTTAGAAAATCAAAGAAGCTACGAAGCAGTGTTGATCGGTACCGATCCTACTACAGACTTGGCTTTGTTGAAAATTGACGATAAGAATTTACCTTTTGTCAAATACGGCAACTCAGACGATATATTAGTAGGTGAGTGGGTATTGGCTGTGGGTAATCCTTTTAACCTGAACTCTACCGTAACAGCCGGCATCATCAGTGCGAAAGCGAGAAACATCAACATCTTGCGGGCAAAAAGTAATTTTGCCGTGGAGTCTTTCTTGCAGACCGATGCGGTGGTAAATCCGGGTAACAGTGGAGGAGCTTTAGTAAACCTTAGAGGCGAACTGGTAGGCATCAACACGGCCATTGCCTCACCGACAGGTTCTTACACCGGTTATTCATTTGCCGTACCGGTGGATCTGGTGAAAAAGGTAATTGATGACATCCTGAAATATGGTGAAGTGCAAAGAGGTTTATTGGGGGTGAGTATCGCTGATATGACCAACACCTTGGCCAAAGAGAAAGGCATTGATTATGTCCGCGGTGTATACATTGCCGGTGTAAACGACGGCAGTGCAGCGAAAGAGATTGGAATGAAAGAAGGCGACATCATTACGCACATCAATGGCAAAGAAATATACAGTTCTTCCGGATTACAAGAAGCCGTTGCTCGATACAGACCGGGTGATAAGCTGAAAGTGTCTTACTTGAGAAAAGGAGAGAAGATGGAAGGCACTGCGGTATTGAAAAACAAACTGGGCGAAGACAAGATCGTGAAGAAAGAAGAAGCCAGCATTAAGAGAAAACTGGGTGCGGATCTTCAGGTCGTAAGCAAAGAAGACAAGAAGCATTTAAGTCTTCAAGGCGGTGCTCAGGTTTACCGATTATACGATGGCTTGTTGAAAGACTCCGGTATACGTGAAGGCTTTATCATCACCAGCATCGATAAGAAAATCATACAAGGTCCTGAAGACGTGGAAGCCATCTTAAATAAAATACTTCCTGGAAATGGAGTGCTAGTTGAAGGTGTTTATCCTAACGGTAAAAAACAATTCGTAGGATTAGGCTGGTAATTACTCACAATCATTGATAAATCGGTGCTTTATATTTAACATAAGGCACCGATTTACTTTTGTACCCTATTGAACAATACGACAACAGGTTTATTCATTTCAAATAAACGAACAAACATGACGACAGCACAAGAAATCTCCGCGGTTCTCAAAGAGTTAGGCATCGATCCAACGTCTAATCCTTCCTACTATACTGGCTTGTTGGCAGGTACAACCAAGAACAATAGACCACTTGTTTCACATAGCCCTATTGATGGAAGCGTGATTGCTTCAGTGGGGCTGGCAACAGCAGCAGATTATGAAACCGTTGTATTACAAGCGCAAGAAGCATTCAAAGCCTGGCGTTTGTGGCCCGCTCCAAAGCGTGGAGAAGTGGTCAGACAATACGGTCAAAAGTTACGGGAGCATAAAGAAGCGCTGGGTAAGTTGGTGACTTTAGAGATGGGCAAGTTGTACCAGGAAGGCCTAGGTGAAGTGCAGGAGATGATTGACATCTGTGACTTTGCTGTTGGACTTTCCCGTCAGTTGTACGGGTTGACCATTGCTTCCGAACGTCCTTTACATCGCATGTTAGAGCAGTATCAGCCTTTGGGTGTCGTAGGCATTATCAGTGCTTTTAATTTCCCTGTAGCGGTATGGGCCTGGAATTCCATGCTGGCTGCTGTATGCGGAGACGTGTGCATTTGGAAGCCTTCTGAGAAAACTCCGATATCAGCCATCGCCTGTCATAAATTATTACTGGATGTCCTGAAGCAAAATGAAGTGCCGGAAGGTGTGTTTAATCTCATTATAGGAGATGCCGTCATAGGTAATAAACTATCGGAAGACGAACGCATTCCTTTGGTGTCTGCTACTGGCTCCACGCGGATGGGCAAGAGCGTAGCTGTAAAAGTGGCGGCTCGTTTAGGGAAATCTTTATTGGAACTGGGTGGTAACAATGCCATCATCGTGACACCGGATGCCAATATGGACCTGGCCACCAGAGCCATTGTCTTTGGCGCTGCCGGTACTTGCGGACAGCGTTGTACCTCTACACGTCGGGTAATCGTACATGAAAAAGTAAAAGCAGAGTTGGTATCTCGCTTAACCAAAGCCTATGCCTCGCTTCCAGTTGGTAGTCCCTTGGAAAAAGGAATATTGATCGGTCCTCTGATCGATGAAGTAGCCGCTTCGAAATTTCAGGAAGCGATTGCCGCTTGTCAAAAAGAAGGTGGTAAATTATTAACCGGCGGTCAAAAATTGACCGGTGGTGTATACGACAAAGGCGCTTATGTAAGCCCGGCGATTGTTGATGCTAAGAATTCCTATCACACGGTGCAGGAGGAAACCTTTGCGCCTATTTTATATATTATCGGTTACGAAGGCGATGTCAGCAATGCGATCGATCTTCAGAACGAAAGTTTGTATGGTCTTTCTTCGGCCATATTTACAGATAGCATTCGTGAAGCCGAGCGTTTTCTATCCGCTACAGGTTCTGATTGCGGCATCGCCAATGTGAACATTGGTACTTCCGGAGCAGAGATTGGCGGAGCGTTTGGAGGTGAGAAACAAACAGGAGGAGGTAGAGAATCAGGTTCAGACGCCTGGAAAGTCTATATGCGCCGTCAAACGAATACT
>JAQZBV010000032.1 GCA_029237685.1 Cytophagaceae bacterium
AATACCATAGAAGGATACAAAAATATTTATGCGGTAGGTGACTTAGCCTGGATGTCAACACCAAAATATCCGAACGGACATCCGCAAGTAGGTAATGTCGCGGTGAATCAAGGCAAGCGTTTGGGACAAAATCTAACCGCTTTATCAAAAGGTAAAGCAATGAAAGAATTTGAATACAAAGATTTAGGTTCAATGGCTACCGTAGGTCGCAAACTCGCGGTTGTAGATTTACCTTTTGCAAAGTTCCAAGGGTTCTTTGCATGGCTAACCTGGTTGTTTGTGCATTTGATGTTATTATTAGGCGTAAAAAATAAATTATTCACGCTATTGAACTGGACCTGGAGTTATATTGCCTTCGATCAATCATTACGATTGATCATCAAGCCTTATAAGAAAAAAGATCTTTAGTCTATATTTCGAGCATGTAAATGCTGCGTTTCTTTTCTGTCTTGGTCAGGTAATGAATGACAGAGACCTTGCTGAATCCTGCTTGCGTAGCATAGTTTTCAATGTCAGCAAAGGAAGGCAAGAAAGTGGTGATATTGCCATAAGGTGTTTCCATTACAATATCTTGTGCACCGGTATACTTGGCAACCGTTAATTCTGCAAGCTGAGGAATATCTAAAAACAGTTTACCTTCATTTTTTAAAAATGATCTCAATCGTTTCAACACAACAGGTTGTTCTTCTTTTGCGAAATCCAGCATTCCGGAAAATAGCCACAGTACGACATCTACTTTATCTTCCACCTCTATAGTCTTGATGTCATCATGGATCACCTGAACGTTGGGATAGTCTTTATACTTCTCCAACAAAACTTTTGATAGTTGAGGACTTTGCTCTATCGCTAAAATTTTCGCTTGGTGTTTTCTATTCAACAAAAAATCAATGCACCGTCCAAACCCTGCGCCTACTTCCATCACACGGGCAGAAGGTAGTAAATATTTTTCTATCAACTCCAGATCCACGAATTGATCAAAGCCCCCTTGTTGAGTCAACGATTGAAAAACTTCAAGGGGAACTGTATTGTAAAATATTTTATTGCTATCGTTTCCAGGCATTTGCTCTCGTTTTCAACTCAGGTCTATTCTTATACGCCAACTAGCTTAAGGGAGTTCCATCGGCCATTGGCAAACGTTGCGTATACAGTCTCCATATATCAAGTAAAGACCATACACCTATCCCTCCCATGGTCAGGAACATCAGCCACCACCACTTATACCCCATTATCAGTCTATGAATGCCAAAGATGCCTAAAAAAAATCCGATCCAAAACATCTTTTGGTTGCTTTGTAAAGCAGGTTGTGCATTATAAGTATAACGGTATATTTTTAACAATTGCTCTTTCATTTTTTCAAATTAACTTGACAACGCTCTGCTTCGAGTTTATCCAAATTTTGCATAGGGACAACTTTTTCTCTAAGGGCTTTAATCCCTTTTTTATAGGTCTCCCTCATGCTTTTACGTTCTATTCCTTCTATAAATCGCTTGACTTCGTCTTCTGTTTCCAAAATCAATCCCGGTACTTCTTTCGGTTTGTCGGATTTATCTTTGGCCACCATCGTAAAGAAGGACGTATTGGTATTCCTCACCGTTGATTCCGTAACATTTTCAGAGACCACATGAATGCCAATCAACATCGATGATTTGCCGACATAATGCACCGAGGCGTGTAAAGAAACCAACTCTCCTACTTCAATGGGTTGCATAAAGTCTACCGTATCTACAGATACCGTTACACAATAGCTTCCGGCATGCTTTGAAGCACAGGCAAAAGCTGCTTTATCCATCAGAGACAACAAGATGCCTCCATGTATCTTCCCGCCAAAATTGGCATACGAAGGAATCATCAATTCCGTGATGGTTGTTTTAGAAGCCGCTACTGTTTTGAATGACATATTTTTTTAAACAAGAGCAGCACGCTTAGTTAATTCTGCTTCAATAGCAGACATGCTATCAAACAACTGTTCAAAATTATTGATCACAAAATAACGATCCTGGTAACGGTTTTTCACATAAGGAGTATCCATGATCACTTCGATATTGAAGTCATACTTAGGTACGCCCGCACTCATAGCGAATAAAGTTTCAGAACGGGAAGTCAGTAAATGCGCACCATATATTTTCAAAGTATTGCCAGATACCACCAATCCATACTGCACCGTATGCCAGTAGATGCGTTTCAAAAACAACAGGGCTTGTTTGTTGTCAATGTGTTTTAAAGCCAGCTGACCCAATGCCTTCAAGTAATTACAATACTCCGGGATATATAATAAGGTGGTATGTCCGAACAGATCATGAAATAAATCGTATTCGTTTTCTTCCGATTCTATTTGTTCCTGAGTTCTTAACCATTTGCGACAAGGGTATTTTTTTTCTGCCAGCATACCGATAAAATCATGGTCTTCCACCATTTCCTCCAAAGGCACAATTTGCCAATCAGAAATGGTACTCAGCTTTTTATTAATGGCTTCAAAATCCGGAACATGATCGGCTGGCAAGCCTACGGTTTTAATGCCATTCAATACTTTTTCGTCTGCGATTTCAGGCAAAACCTGCATCGCTTTACTGTATAGAATACTCCAGTTTTGATTGTCTTCTTCTGTGTAATGCATGTCTGATTTCATTCGTAATTATTCTGCTAAAATAGACATTTTTTTAAAGCCTATTGCCTTTTTTTTAGCCCAATTCAAGCAATCTTGCGTATAGTACTCCTGATCTTACGTTTAAACCCCTTTAAAAAAAAGAAGTCCAAACTGTCCAATCGTCCCATTTTCTCTTAATTTTATATTGAACTAATATGAATTTTTCCAGCCATGCGTCGTAAACTTTTTAAAGAAAGCTTTTGGACAACCATTTTTGTCATGCTTTTCATGTATGGCTTGTCTTTCATACCATTCAACTTCGACATCATCAACCCTATTTCAAAAGCATTAGCTGATTTTGAATTAACTGATATTGTATTCTCTCACATGAGAGCAAATCCAGGTACGGAAGAACATGTAACAATAGTCAACATAGGACAATTAGACCGTCGCGGAGTAGCAGCACTGATAGAAGAGATCAATGTTCACCACCCAAAAGTAATAGGGATAGATGCTTTTTTCAGAAACCCTAAAGAAGATACTGAAGGGGATTCTTTGCTCGCTACTGCTTTCTCCAAAGTAAAGCATATGGTCATTGTGAGTCAGTTAAAAGCTGATGAGGAAAAAGACGGCATTGATACAATCTTATATAGCCATCCGATGTTTCAAAAGCATACCGTTTCAGGCTTTGCCAACATGATCACTGAAGGGGAAGATAAGTTTAAAACATCCAGAGATTGTACCCCTCAGGAAACATATAACGGAAAAAGACTGCTGTCTTTTCCTGTAACCATGTGTCAGTTTTATGATTCAACAAAAACCAATCGTTTTTTGGCCAGGAATAATCCAACGGAAACGATCAATTTCCAGGGAAATATAGATACGCGTTTAGAAGGCGTAGGCGCCAATTCTAAGAATGTATTTACAGCCATTGACTTCCAACAGGTCTTTGACACTTTGTATGATCCGTCTATTTTCAAGGATAAAATTGTCATTCTTGGCTTTATGGGTAATTATATCGGAGACAATACCGCATGGGTCGATAAGTTCTTTACCCCGCTCAATTCCAATTATGTTGGGAAAGCTAATCAGGACATGTACGGAGTGGTCGTTCATGCCAATATTGTCTCCATGATCTTAAAAGAGAGTTATATTGACGATATGCCTCAATGGCTGAATTTACCCTTGTCTCTTTTACTGATATTTCTTAACGTCTGGCTCTATTCCTGGTTATTCATCAAAATGGAGATCTGGTATGACGGGATGACTTTTCTCCTGACCATTATAGAAGTGATGATACTGACCTTTATTGTATTGATGGTTTTCGACTTTAACAACTACAGGATAGACATTACACTTCCCAGCATTGCATTGGCACTTACGGGTAATCTGGTGGAGATATATTACGGCTTAATTAAACCCCTATATAGTAAAATTGTCAAAAAACTCGTAACTTCAACCTAGAATAACGAAACACCAATACTATGAAAATCAGCAACATAATTTTCGGAATATTATTTTTAGGCTTGCTTTTCCAGGCAAAAGCGCAGACAGCCTTATTTAACGTTCTTGCTTCAAAAGGCTCTGTAAAATATGTATCCGCAGGCTCTACTGAGCAAAAAACAATGATCATCGGTAAAAAGCTATTCCCACAAGATAAGATTGTAGTAGGTGAAAACAGCTACCTGGGTCTTGCTCATTCCGGAGGAAAAACGATTGAAATCAAACGCCCTGGATCTTACGAAGTATCTTCTCTTTCTGCAGAAGTGGCGAACCAAAACGCGAGCGTAAGTAAAAAATATGTAGACTTCTTAGCCGGAGAAATCAACAACAACGGTCAGGAAATGTCTAAAAACAAATACAAGTACATGGCGGTAACGGGTTCGGTAGAACGCGGTGGCGATGACATCGTATTGTATGCTACTCCAGGCTTGCCTGCTCGTGTATTGAATGCACCGGTTACTTTCAAGTGGGATCTGAATGATAACGCTAAAGTTTATGTAGTGAAGCTGACTAACATCTTCGATGAGGTTCTTTACACCACTGAAACTACTTCTAATTCTGCTTTAATTGATTTGGCTAAATACAATACCACAAAAGAAAAAAACTTATGGATTGAAGTTTTATCTAAAGAATACCCAGCTAAAGTAAAATCAGAAAGAATCATGTTGCAAGTATTGGACAGCAAAGAAGAAGCTGAAATCGTGAAACAACTTGACGAAATCAAAACAGAACAAAAAGAAGAAACAGCGCTTAACAAATATGTATTGGCAAACTTCTATGCAGAAAAAAGATTACCAATTAATGCGATTGAGCAATTTGAAGCTGCTATTGCTCTAGAGCCTGAAGTAGAAGATTTCAAAGTTTCATACGGTGAATACCTGGTTGCTACTGACATCAAAAAAATAAAATAATATTCTTTCTTATACCCAAAGAAAAAGTCCCGTACCGATAGCTATCGGTACGGGACTTTTCTTTTATAATGAAATGTAGTGATCTGCTAAATAAAAACAGCTTACAATACTTTCTTCAATTCTTCTATCGCTTCTTCTGACAAAGGCTTGGTAATGAAATGCACCACGTAATCATTGTCTACAATACGATCGATGTCTTTCTTGTTATCTGAACTGGTCAGGATTACTACTTTGGCTCTGTTTCTAATTTCATCTGCAAATGCTCCGAATTCAAACAAAAACACAAAACCATCTACTACCGGCATATTGATATCCAAAAAAATCAATTCTGGTATTTTTTCCGGAGTGGGTATTAGGGATTCAAGGTATTCAAGTGCAAGCTTACCGGAGTTCTTTACAACGATCTCTTCACAAAAACCCGTTAATTCCAACAAACGTCTATGGATGAAATTGTCAGTATCATTATCATCCACCAACATAACTATCTTCTTCGGAAGCATATTATTATTTTTTATTCAATATACAAATATTACTTAACTCTATTCAAAATTCAAAGCTTCATTACAGATTTCTGTCTGAAACATAGGGTAATTTCACAAAAAATGAAGTTCCTTGTTGGTACACAGATTTTACATGAATACTGCCGCCTAACTTCTCTACGACTTGTTTGGTGATGTAAAGCCCTAATCCTGAGCCATACGAATCCTGAGAAGCTCTGAAAAACATAGAAAACAACTTATCAATGTAAGTATCAATGATACCAATACCATTGTCTTCAAACTCCAGCAAGAGAGAAGAGTCTTCTCTGGTAATTTTAATCTTTAAAAAGCTTTCTGCTTTACTTTTATCCGCATACTTAAATGCATTGGACAATAAGTTTTGCAGGATGACAGACAACCTGATCTGGTCGCAATAAAAAGATAATTTGGGATCAAACTCTCGCACTATTTTTACCTGAGAGGCCTTGTCCATAAACTGCAAGTTATCCATGGCTTCATCGATGAGTTTGTTAAAATCAATTTCTTCAATGATCACGTCCAATCTTGAGTTTCTCGAAAAGTTTGTCAGGTCGAGAATAAAAGAATCTAACTTCTGAATGCTTTTTTCCATCAAACCCACATACTTGTGGATCTGCTCTTTGTTGTTTTCCACATCAATCAATTGCGCCAGACCTAGCACGGATCGCAAGGGAGCCCTGAGGTCATGAGACGCACGGTATACAAAGCTATCCAATTCAAAATTCATTTTCTTTAAGGCTTCTTCATTGGTTTTGCGAGCCGTGATGTTGTGCAAGGTTAAGGATATAAATTTCAACTCCCCTTTATCGTCCAATGCAGGAACCAAAGACGCGGCATACCATTGCTGGTTGTTATCAAAATCCAGATAAAAATCTGTATTCAATGATTCTCCTTTAAAAAAATTAGATTTATGTGCCTCGCATTGCTTACGAAAAATATCCGGGAAGTATTCCCATATTGATCTGCCGATTCCAAAATCCAATGAAACCTGTTGGTAGATCAATCCAAATGCGCCTTGATTAAATGTTATGATATTGAAGTCGTCATCGAGCAATAAAATCTGGTAGATGGAACTATTGAAAACAGTCCGCAGTTGCAGCTCTGACTTTTTCAACGCCTTTTCAGCCAAATAACTATTCGTGACATCACGCAAAATTCCCAAATGATTGCCTCCGGCAAAATCTGCTCTCCCTTTGAATTGAATATACCTGTATTCGTTATCAGCTAATTTAAATTTGTATAAACCTTCTATCTGTTTAGTTTTTAAAAAGTCTTTCCAAATTTTAGTGGCATCCGTAATGGTTTGGTGAGGAAATAAAGAGAATATATTTTTACCGATAAACTCTTCTCTATTGGTCTTATAAAGCTCGCATACAGCGGTATTGACATCCATGACGATTCCGTCAGAATTATAAATCAAAATGGCATCGAAGACTTGATGGAAAATCCTTTTGTATTCCATCTCATCCAACAACGGCTCTTTGGATACAAAATTTTCCAAACCGGTTACCCAAAACAATTTATGATCATCGGGTATGTTTTTATAGCAGATAAATGTGCCGGGCTTTACTTCATAGGTCAACACCGGGCCATGTAGTTTCATGTCCTGATAAGCACCAGAAAGGAACTGGACAAGCGTGTGTTCGTCTTCAATAAAAAAATGTACAAGATCTATAATGCTTTTACCATGAAAAAAATGTTCCGGAAGAACAGCATGTATTTTTTTATTGGCCCAGAGTACTTTATTGTATTTATCCAGCAATACCAATGGGTCATCCATATGCTCTTCAATATGGACCAAAACATCAATAGGTATATGGGACAATTTTTGAGCCATGCATCACGGACTAATAATCAACTCTTCGCCTATTTTTATGGAAGCTTCTGTTTTATTATTGTTTTTCAAAAGATCGCTCACATCTATTTTGTACAGCTGAGCAATCTTATACAATGTTTCTCCTTGTTTGACAATGTGTGTCACCGGAACTTTTATTTTTCTTCCGACAATCAGATGCTGTCCTGTCTTGATAGAATAATCCGGCAAGGCATTCCAATGTAAAATACTGTCTGATGGAACATAATAAGAGCGAGAGATTCCAAACATAGTTTCCCCCTGCTTGACTATATGATAAATAAAACGTTCATCATCTTTCGGCAATGATTCGGTAATGACTGGGATAGGTTTGTCATTAGCCGGTACTATTATTACGGGCTTCTCTTCAACAGGTTTAACCTCTTCTATCTTTTTATACTCTACGGCTACATCTTTCGGACGTTTATCTCTTAACCAAAGTACTCTCCCCTCTTTCAATGCTTCGTGCTTGTTCATTCTGTTCTTTGACAAGATTGCACCTTGCTTGATCCCATAATGCTGTGCTATAGACCAAATAGATTCCCCCTTTTTTACCGTATGGAAAGGCACAAGGGCTTTCATCCGCTTTAACTGAAGATAGTAATAATTCCCTGGAATGAGTGAGTGAGAAACCGTTATTTCGTTGAACCTTAAAAAGCCTTCTTTCGAAATTCCTGTTTTTAAGGTGATGTTATGAATGTTATCTCCTGCAGCAACTCTCACGGCTTTTACTCTATTGATAGAAACCCTCATTGGAGCCTTGGACCAATCTGCCACCTCATCAATAGCGGTATAGGCTACTCCTTGCTTATCGATAACCGTACCATGCACCGGCTCCTGTGTGATGATGATGGGAGTTTTAACAGAAGGAGAAGTACCCATTTCATATTTAGAAATGTATTGTTGTCTATCCGCAACCGGTACGGGAAGAATCACAGTGTATTCTTTATCTCCGGGAACCTCTTTGTGCAAACACCATTTGTTATAATCCAAAACCAACTGTTCATTCAGCCCTGCATCCTTAGCAATATCCTCCAGTTTCTTTTGTTCCGTCAACTTATAAGCGACTAAATGCAATGAAGAATGATGGGCATTCCCTACCATCCCTTCGTAAGCAATCTTATGGGCTAAAAATCTAAATACATACCAATGCATATCTTCATCGATTTCCATTTGTTGCGCACCCACATATTCATTATTGACCTGAGACCTCACGCCGCCTAGGCCCATATTGTAGGACAACAAGGTATAGATCCAATTATTTAAAACCGCCTGATTGCGCTTAAGGTATTTAGCCGCACCTCGGCTTGAGGCATAAATATTCATGCGTTCGTCTACACGATGATCTACTTTTACACCGACTTCTACGGCAGATTCTTTTTTGAATTGCCAGTATCCTACCGCATGAGAGGAGGAAACCGCATCAGAAACCAAACTACTTTCCTGCAAAGCCAGGTATTTAAATTCAGATGGAAATCCTTCTTCTGCAAATACTTTTTCTATGACAGGGAAAAACAAATTAGCACGATCTACTTTCTGTTGAAAATAGGCAGCGCTTTTTTTAATCATGTCTACATCTGCTTGAACACGAGCCTTAGCTTTCTTTGTTAAAAGCAATTGCATGCCGGCAAACTCTATGCGATCAGGTACAGTCTGAGCAAATACTACTTCTATGGAGAAAAAGCAAAATAAAAAAGCAAGTATTGAATAACGCTTTCCTGACATCATATTATTTTTTTCGAATCATAAATACACCATCTCTTATCGGTAAAATGATTTTTTCTACTCGTTGGTCTTTTGCTATTTTTTCATTAAACAAACGCATAGAAACCGTATCCTTGTCTTCTGAATCCTGATCATATACTTTACCACTCCATAGGACATTATCAGCCAATATCACGCCGCCTGCGGGTACTCTATCGATAACCAAGTCGTAATACAAAGCATAGTTCTTTTTATCGGCATCAATAAAGACCAGATCAAACGTTTTCATTTCCAACGCTGGTATTAAGGTGGTAGCATCACCAATTTTAAGTTCCATCTGAGTGTGTAAACTGCTTTGCTTCCAATGCCTCATTACACGCGCTTCTAACTCTTCATTAACATCTATGGAAATTAATTTTCCGTCTTTCGTTAAGCCTTCTGCTAAACATAACGCAGAATATCCTGTGTAAGTACCAATTTCCAATATCGTTTTAGGAGCAATGAGTTTGGATAACATCGAAAGACAACGTCCTTGAAAGTGACCGGACAACATACGCGGCAACATGACATTCAAATGCGTATCGCGGTCTATTGTTGCCAATAAATCACTTTCTTCATCGGTGTGAAAATCGAGGTAACGTTGTAAATCTTCCGGTAAAACATCCATGGAGTTATTCGGGCAATAATATTAACTGACTCATTTTATCTTGTTGAAAGATGTCTCTGGCAATCTCTTGCAAAGCGGAAGCACTCAGTTTGTTTACCTTCTTCTCTACTTCTGAAAAGCTTTCGACTTTATTATAATCCAACAAACTTCTTCCCATCATTTGCATGAGGTTACTCAAACTTTCTTCCGCCATGACCATCTGACCAAGCACCTGCTCTTTCATCTGACGAAGTTGCATGGCACTCAAAGGCTTGTTCTTTAGCAAAGTCAATTCCTTTTCGATCAGGTCGATCGATTTATTCAAATGCTTTTTATCTGTACCAAAATAAAAATTCAGCATTCCTGTATCTACAAACGGTTGGTAATTGGCTTCAATGGTATACACATAGCCTCTTTTTTCCCTCAACACCATATTCAGCTTAGATGTCAGTCCAGGACCAGCCAGCCAGTTGGAGAGCATGAACAAGGGCAATCTTCTTTCATCCTTCAATGAATAAGCATGGCAACCGACCATACAATGTGCCTGATTGTTATTCCTTGATTCCTGTACAGAAAATACCTCCTGTTTCTTCTTACTCTTTTGTCTTTTTCTGATCGCTTTATGCTTTGGAATCACTTTGATGTATTGATCCACCAAGCGATGTACTTCCGCAGACTTTATATTGCCCACAATAGAAAACACGATACGTTCTGTATCGACCGTTTCTTTTACAAAACGTTTTATCTTTTGAGTCGAGAATGAACTCACACTTTCAGGTGTTCCTAAAATATAATTACCTAAGGATTGCCCTTTAAACAAGCGGTGTTCGAATTCGTCCTGAATATATTCTTCCGGTGTATCGAGGTACATGGAAATTTCTTCCAACACTACTCCTCTTTCTACTTCCAATTCTTTTGCCGGAAACGTTGAATCAAACACGATATCCGTCAATACATCAAATGCCTTTTCGACATGCTGCCCCGGAACCGAAGCATGAAACCACATCTTTTCCTTTGTGGTATAGGCATTCAGTTCTCCTCCAAAAATCTCCAAACTGCTCAGCACACGAAAAGCAGATCTGTTCTTTGTACCTTTGAAAGACATGTGTTCCCAAAAATGAGCGATTCCATGTTCTCCTTCCATTTCGTCGCGCGTACCTGAATCAAGTATATAACCGCAATGCACAATCTTAGAATAAGGAACTTCTTTAAAGATCACTCTTATCCCATTGGGCAATTCTATAATTTCAAATTCCTTCACCAAATTGATTTCCCTTCTTATTGCCAAACGATTTCCAATACTGAATTATCAGGGAAGGTTACGGTTGTTCTAGCTACACCTTCTCCTCTTTTGATCGTAAGCTTTCCTTTTTTTACAGCGATTAATTGTTGATTGAGTACGATCGTCTCGTTTTTCTTATTAAATATTACCACTTCTTTAATTTCTTTATCCAACTTCTTCAGAGAGAATTTACTCTTCTTTACTTCTGTCTTCAAAGCGGATTTGAAATCTGTATGAATATCTTTTATCAAAGCCAATGCTCTGTCCGCTTGAGGCACCCCATAGCCCAGGTAGTTGTTTCCATAAGGATAAAGATGAGAACTTCTCAACATGATCTCATACAATTCTTTATTGCTCAACTGGGGAGCCTTTTGCATCAGGCAGGCTACAAATCCTGTCACTGCAGGGCAAGAGAAGGATGTACCATTTGGAGAATAACAAGAAACGTTTGGTTTTAAATACGATAAATGCTCAGGTCCAATACTGCTGTAATCGATTCTATCCAATTGAGTATCGTTTGTAGCACCTACAGCCAATGCACCTTTAGCATCTGCCGGTGCAGATATAATTTCCCAGGCAGAATTTGCCCCTTCGTTACCCGCTGATACTACGATAAAAATTCCTTTTTCGTCAAACGCCAGTTGCACTGCTTTAGTAATCGTAGCCGTCTTTCCATCCATTTGATCTTGTGTGTAATTATCTTTGGGATCATCCATTTTAATGGCGTAACCAAGAGACGTACTGATCAATCGCACACCCATGCTATCCATCCATTCCAGTGCCATCACCCAATGGTCTTCTTCCAGACGGTGCTCACGATCTCCATTCTCTGTTCTTGCTAAATAGAAAGACGCATTAGGAGCCATACCAAATTGTACACGCTGCTTGTCGTCGTAACCACCGATCATTCGCAATACATTTTTCCCGTGTTCATCCGCTCCTGTTACTGATACTGTAATCAAATCATGACGAGAAGAATCAATAAAGTCACGTTGTGCTTTTATTTTCCCTTCGGACACAAGGTGTGAGGTATATTTATCCGATTGAGCCAAAAAGAAACCGGCATCAATCACACCAATGTTTACACCAGTACCATCCAAAGATGCCTTAAGAAAATTAGCCAGGCCCATTTGCAGCATAGCCACATGCATGTAAGCCGGATCAGTATTGACATTGGTAGAAGTGACAACAATGTTGCGGTCAATGAGACGAACTTCTTTTACAAAAGACAGGTTTTCAACCCATGCTTTTTGCTCGGCAGTAAGCATCGCGGAAATCCCATTTAACCACCTCGATTGACAAATCGTCGTTTCACTGATTGTTGTTTCGACAGATTGGATATAGATTTTGTTTACAGGGATATCACTATATTGGTACAAGGAAATTCCATGTGCCATTCTATTCTCAATGGCACGTGGAGTGAGCACCATGGAGCAATTATAATTTGATGTATCTTTATCTTTGAAAAAGACCCAATACTTATTACTTTGAGCATTGGCAGTATAAAACTGGACACAGATAATAACAAACAGAATCAGTTTCTTCTTGAACATAATTATAAGATTGATTATTCTATAAATTTAACTAAAATGAGGTACTTACCGATAAATAAATCCTTTTTTATAAAAAACAGAGAAGCCTTTTGTTCGAAGCTAAAAAAGGGAAGTTTGGCTATTTTTCTATCTCATGATATATACCCTACAAACGCAGATGGCACCTTTCCATTTCGCCAGAATAACGACTTGTTTTACCTGACCGGAATTGACCAGGAAGACACCTTATTGGTTTTATTTCCAGAGGCATCCGAAGAAAAACACAAAGCTATCTTATTCATTAAAGAGACCAACGAACACATTGCCATTTGGGAAGGAGCCAAATTAACTAAATCCGAAGCGCGCGAGCGATCAGGTATTGAGACGGTTTATTGGGAGAAAGATTTCGAAAAAATCATACATACGCTTTTCCTGGAAGCTACTGCCATTTACCTCAATGCCAATGAACACGGCCGTGCAGAGAAAACGGTGCAAACCAAAGAAGATCGTTATACAGCTTGGGTAAAGCAAAATTATCCTCTGCATCAACTGGAACGTTCATCTCCTATTTTGCATGAATTAAGAACCATCAAAACAGACGAAGAAATAGAACAAGTTTCCAGGGCTTGCAAAATTACCGGGGATGCCTTTCAAAGGGTATTGAAGTTTACCAAACCGGGCGTTTATGAATTTGAAATTGAGGCGGAAATCACCCATGAATTTATTCGCCAGCGCTCGTCAGGTCCTGCCTATGCTAGCATCATCGCTTCAGGAAAAGATGCCTGTGTATTGCATTATGTTTCAAACGACAAAAAATGCGAAGATGGAGAATTGATCCTGATGGATTTTGGTTCGGCTTATGGAAATTACGCCTCCGATCTTACACGTACTATTCCAGTAAATGGCAAATTCACACCACGACAAAAAGAAGTTTACCAGTCTGTGCTCAGCATTTTAAAACAATCTACTGAACTTTTAAAACCAGGAAATACATTTGAATCTTATCAAAAATCGGTGGTTCAAATCGTCGAAGAAGAGTTGATCAAACTAAAACTATTGGACAAAGACGAAGTAAAAAAACAAAATCCTGACCAGCCTCTCTATCGCAAATATTTCATGCATGGTATTTCTCATTTTCTAGGTTTAGACGTACACGATGTTGGAAACAGAAAAGGAGAAATGAAAGCCGGCATGTTACTTACCTGTGAACCTGGCATCTATATCAAAGAAGAAGGAATCGGAATTCGCTTAGAAAACGATATTTTGATTACGCCGAAAGGCCCCAAAAATTTGATGGACTTTATTCCCATTGAAATTGCAGAAATAGAGGCTTTAATGCGTCAGTCCTAAGGTTTTATGAATACCCACACGATATCCACAAATTTATCAACATTTCAACTCTGTCCATGAGCGTAAAAAGTGCGTTTTTTAAGATTATTCACATCATTTTAGTACATCCTGTGTCAAATTATTTAGCCCGATCCGGCAACCCCAAACAGGGCAATTTCGTAAATATTGCACAGCCACTAATACTTATTTAATAAGTATCACATCTTTTACCTAAAGATATTCGCATGAAAAACTGGTACATAACCCTACTCAGCTTTGTTATCTTAACCATTTCTTCGGCGTTTAACCACCCTGATGCCACATCCTATTACAACAGTGGAGTAAATGCGCTAAATAGTAAAGACTATATGAAAGCCATTGGAGATTTTACCAATGCCATCAGTTTAAATCCTAAATATGCAGATGCCTATTTCTATAGGGCTTATGCCAAAGAATTACTCGGTATAAAAATGGGATTCACCAGTACGGAAATGTGCACGGATCTTGTCATGGCTATGCATTATGGTAAAAAAGAAGCCGCAGCCAAATTGGAAAAAGGATGCATGGGTGAATGCTTTCCTTTAGACGGCGCTTTTGAAGAACCTGAAATTGTATATTGTGCAGACTTTAGTTCAAAAGTATTAACAGATTTACCTGCAGGTTGCAACAGACTGACTTATCTGGTAAAGATCAACATGTTCAACAACAAGCTGACTACTTTTTCTAAAGAATGGGAATCATTGGACAAATTACTTTCCCTGGACTTGGGCAGCAATAAACTAACAGCACTCTCTCCTTCTATCGGTAAATTGATTCATTTGAAAGAATTGAACCTCAATAAAAATCCGATTAAAACATTACCCATTGAAATTGGTAACTTGAAACAACTTCATACGTTGACACTTCGTCAAAATGGATTGACAGAGTTTCCTCCCTCCATCGCGATGCTGACTTCATTGGAAAACCTGGATTTGGCGTTGAACAAATTAACGACTTTGCCAATGGAAATTGCCAATCTTAAAAATCTTAAAACACTTACTTTGGTTGGTAATGAATTGTCTTCTGCCGAACAGAAAAAAATAAAAGCATTGTTACCGAAAACAACGATATACTTTGAATAGAAAAACTAGTTGTAAGTGATCAGTAGTAAGTTGTAAGTACAAAATAAAAGAGGAGCCCAATAAATTGGGCTCCTCTTTTATTTTAATGAGTGATGTGTAATTACAAACTTACTACTTATCACTTACCACTTACTACTTTTTAAAACGCAAAACCCAACGATAAATTCATTCTAAGCATCATCCCTTCCTTGTAAGGGTTAATCAATGGTAAATGAGCACGATCTGTAAGCATCTTATTGGTTAATGGTATGCTGTAGCTAGTTCCTACACTGGTATCAAACGTAAGATGTCTTAAAAATTGGAATTGATAGCCCAAGTTGAGTCCTGCACCTAGAGCCTGCCCTTGGTATTGATTATAATATTCGTACTGTCTTCTTTGACCGTTATTATTGCTCAACTCATTCCCTTCTCCTCTGCTCACTTCGTCTTGTTTAAAGTAAATATGAGGAGCTAAATAGAGTTGGTATAAGGCTCTGGCTTCCGGCAATACATAGTAGCGCAGTTGCAATTCAGCTCTGTAACCGGTATAGGCAATCCAGTCACCTGGCATAAAGGCGGCTACGGTACCGTTCTCTCTCAAATTAAAATCATGGTAAGCGAATTCCAAATACAATGAAGTTGTTTTCGTGATGCGTTGCTCGATAGAGAAGTCGGCTTGACCTAACATGGCAAACATAGGATGAAGAGCAATTACCGTGTAATTATAGTCTTCTGCCTCAACAGGAGTAACAACTTGCGTTTGTTGTTGTTGTTGTTGCGCTTTTAGTTTCTCTGCGCTGATGCGATCTTGCTCTTTCTGTAAGCTGTCTTGCTTAGCCTGTAAACGCAATTGCTGAAGTCTTAATTCTTGTTGCTGCTGTTCTATTGCACTTAAAGAATCGCTTTGAGCGTGGCTTGTAAATACAATCATTAAACTAGCAAGCACTGTGTAAAACACTTTTTTCATGATCATTGAATTGTTCTAGAATGTATAACCAATAGTAACACCTGTGCGTAAGATCAAACCCTGCTTGTATGGATTTAAGAAGTCAACATGCACTTTATTCACTTCTGCTTTGCCTGTTAATGGAACAGTATAGGAGAAACCTACAAATGGATCGACGCTAAAATAACGAAGAAAATGAATATTATAACCAACATCAACTGCTCCCGTTAATGCCTGAGCAAAAAATTGCTCATAAATCGGTGTATAGCTAGAATAAGAAGAATTATTATAATTAGTCATGATTGTCAATTCATCCTGCTTGTATAACAAGCTAGGACCGATGTGCAATTTTCTTAATGCACCGGCTTCCTGAAACAAATAACTTTTATACTGCATCTGTACACGTATACCTGAGCTGGCTACTTTGTTCCTATTCGTTAAAAAAACTGCAGCAGGTCTATCCGAACTGCTATTGTATGTATTTACATTCCCATTGTTATCGGTCTCCGGATAATAGTCCATGTTGTGATACCCAACATTCCATTGCAGAGAAGAATGTTTTGAAATGGATCGTTCATAAAAAACTTCCACTCCAGTAATGAAGATATGAAGAGGAGCCAGACCTATTATATTTTTCACCTCTCGTTTTAGAATAGTTGAGGAAGAGGGCTGTTGATAGGTGTATATAATCTGCTGCTTAGGTTGAGCATTTAATTGCTCCTGCTGCTTCTGTAGGCCTTGTTGCTGCTGTGTCGCCTGACGTCTCTCTAGAAGTACCCTCTCATTCACTAAGCTGTCTTGTTTGGCTTTCAGACGAGCCTGTTGATCTCGCAACTCGATGCGTTGACGTTCAATTGTACTCAATGAATCCTGTATGGTTTGTGCTTGTGCAGAATAAAAAACTATTGCTACTAAAAAACTAATAAGAAAACACACTCTCATAATAGTAGTATTAAGGTGAAAAGTAAAGAGCCTTTATCGCATGGACAAAGGCTCTTCAACATTTATTTTGCGTAATTGATCGCTCTCATTTCTCGAATTACCGTGACTTTAATTTGTCCTGGATACTGCATTTCTGTTTCTATTTTTTTAGAAATTTCAAAAGACAGCATACCTGCTTTTTCATCGTTGACTGAATCGGCATCTACCATGATACGTAATTCACGTCCTGCTTGTATAGCGTAACATTTAGTCACTCCATCAAATGAAAGTGCTAATGCTTCCAGTTCTTTCAAACGTTTGATGTAAGACTCCATTACTTCACGACGTGCACCAGGTCTAGCGCCGGATACGGCATCGCAAATCTGTACAATCGGAGAAATCATACTGGTCATTTCGATCTCGTCATGGTGAGCACCAATGGCGTTACATACTTCAGGAGATTCTTTGTATTTCTTTGCTAACTCCATTCCCAAAATAGCGTGAGGCAATTCCGGTTCGTCAGGACTTACTTTTCCAATATCGTGAAGCAAACCGGCACGTTTTGCTACTTTAGCGTTCAAGCCTAATTCAGAGGCCATCGTAGCACATAGGTTAGCTACTTCTCTGGAGTGTTGCAATAAGTTTTGTCCATAAGAAGAACGGAAACGCATACGCCCTACCATCTTGATCAATTCCGGATGCAGACCATGAATACCTAAGTCGATCACGGTGCGCTCACCGATCTCTATGATTTCATCGTCAATGTGCTTGAATGTTTTAGCTACAATTTCTTCGATACGTGCCGGGTGAATACGACCGTCACTCACCAATCTATGCAAAGACAAACGTGCCACTTCTCTACGCACAGGATCAAATCCTGAGATGATGATGGCTTCCGGAGTATCGTCTACGATGATTTCAACTCCTGTAGCGGCTTCCAGCGCGCGGATGTTACGACCTTCTCTACCAATAATCTTTCCTTTGATGTCGTCGCTCTCGATATTAAAGATCGACACACAGTTTTCTATCGCGTGTTCCGTAGCGGTACGTTGCAGCGTTTCCAAAACGATCTTTTTCGCTTCTTTCGTTGCCGTCAGTTTCGCTTCGTCTGTAATTCCTTTAATATAAGAGGAGGCTTCTGTTTTTGCTTCTTCCTTGATGGCTTCCAGCAATTGAGCTTTTGCTTCTTCTCCCGTTAGGTTAGCAATTTTCTCCAGTTTAGCCACTTGAGATAATCGTACCTTTTCTGTTTCTTCTTTGCGTTTGTTGAGGATCTCTAACTGTGCGGATAAATTCTCGCGCATGCTGTCCAATTCTGCTTCGCGGCGTTGATTGGTTTCCAATTGCTTAGATACCGTTTGTTCACGTTGCTTGATTTTTTGTTCGTTCTGAATGATGAGGTTCTTCTTTTTATTAGAATCTTCTTCAAATTCAGATTTAAGCTTCAGGAAATGTTCCTTTGCTTCCAGCATTTTATCCTTCTTGTTAGTTTCAGCCTGCAATTGGGCTTCTTTCAGGATCAGTTTAGCTTTTTCTTTGCTGTCCTCTTCGTGTTTCTTAAAAAATTGGATCAGAAGGTATCTTCCAATCATAATACCAGCAATAAGTGAAACTACTGCGGCAATGACAATATATAATATTAGTTCTGGCATGAGTATATGGGTTATATATGACTCAGCAGATGATTTTCAGGAACAATACTAATCAGGGAGAATAACTATTTTTTTAGGGTACGGCTCAACAAGTCATCCAATTCGGCAATCTTGTCGTCAACCTTCTTAAGCAATTCTACTTTACTGTGTTCTGACTTTAGCAATCCGGCTTGCGCATCGAATGCGATCATTGACAATAAATCCTGCTTGTCGTCTATCTTGAAGTGTTCTCGGAAGGTTTTGAGTTTGTCGTTAAGCAACCTCCCGGCAAGCCTAACACGCTCTTCTTCTTCCGGTTTTACCTTCATTGGATATTCCCGGTCCCCTATTTTTATTTTTATTGATAAATCCCCCATATCAGTTAAGGAAGATTTTAGTTATTCCTTTAAGTAAGCTATACACTTATCTATCTCCCTGATATACTCATTGATTTTGAGCTTTAGCTCAGCTTTCCTATGCGTATCATCAGCCAAGGTTGTTACAATTTTACTTATTTTAAATTGATTTTGAAAGTTTTTAATTTCCTCTTCTTTGTTTTTTACTAAAGATTTCAAAAAAGCATTCTCTTCCCTCAATTCTTTCGCTTCCAGCAAAGATTGATCGTAGACTTCGATCAGTTTTTTGATCTTGTCTTCTAATACGATGAGTTTGGGTGCGAAATGCTCTTCCATTTTGTTTTATCTCAAAATCCTCTTTAGACCAACAGTATCATGGTAATCATTAATCATTCGTTTATAGAGACGAAGGGAATTTAAATTACTAACAATACTAATGCGCAATCTGGGTTTATTTGCGAATTACGGCCCCTAATTCTTTTTCATATGCTTGAATCAATCGCTCCATGGTCTGCTCAATCACTTTATCAGTAAGCGTTTGTGTTTTATCTACCAGCGTAAAACTGAGGGCATAAGCCTTTTTGTCTTCACCCAGTTGCTTCCCTTCAAACACGTCAAATACGTTAATGTCTGAAATAAGCTTTTTTTCCACTTTAGCCGCAATCTTCTTCAATTCGTCAAAAGTGATTTTCTTGTCAATGACCAAAGACAAATCGCGCTTCACTTCAGGGAATTTAGTTACTTCCTGGTATAATGGCAAATTGTCGTACGCTTTCAATAACAGCGCAGTGTTCAATTCTGCTGCATAAACTGGTATTTTGATGTCTACTTGTGCCAGAATATCAGGAGAAACCAAGCCTAAAGCACCTGCAGACTTGTTTTGAATAAATAACTCCAAGCCTTCTTTAAAAGGTAAAACAGCTTGCAAAGGCCTTAATTCAAATTTAGTAATGTTCAATTTATCCAACACAATGGCTAAGGCCTGCTTGATGGCATAGAAATCCGTTTCTTCGGGTTTATGTTTCCAGGAATCTGCTTGAGCCGCTCCACAAGTCCAAAGTCCCAGTTTATGTTCTTCTATAAATTGTCCGGCAGCTTCACCCTTTTTATAAACAAAACCAAATTCAAATACTTTCAGGTCTTGCTGCTTGCGGTTGATATTATATCGCAACACTTCCAATCCTGAAAACAGCAGGTCCTGGCGCATCACTCCCAGTTCTTCACTCAATTTATTCTGAATTTCAACAGCGGTATCCTGCTTGCCCAAAATCGTAGCATAGGAAGGAGTGGTTAAAGAATTGGTAATGATTTCTGAGAAACCGACACCCGCTAGTGTGGCAGACAATTTCTTCTGCATCTTATCTCTGTCCTTGATGGGATGTTGAGCCAGGTAATTAGTAGCCAGAGAAGAAGCCAAAGGGATATTATCGTAACCATAAATTCTCAATACTTCTTCCACTAAATCTGCGGGTCTTGTGACGTCCACTTTAAACGGAGGAACCAGAGCGGTAAAAGCGCCATTACCGTTATCGGTGACTTGTATTTCCAAATCCGTTAGGATGGAGCGAATCGTTTCTGCCGGTATCTCCTTTCCGATGTAATCCGAGATGTAAGCGTAGGTTGTTTTAATATTAAATGGAGCAACAACAGCCGGTGCACTATCAAATACAGAGGAGGCTACTTCAGCTCCGGTAATTTCTTTCAATAGTTGTACCGCAATTTGCAAGGCTTCCAGCGGTATGTTAGGATCCGTTCCACGTTCAAAACGGAACGAAGCATCCGATTTAATGGCATGTTTTTGTGACGATTTACGGACTGGTGTCGGATGGAAATAGGCACTTTCCAAAAAGATAGACGTTGTTTTTTCAGACACACCGGAAACAGCACCTCCCATAACACCTGCAATGCACATGGGTTCCGAAGCATTGCAGATCACGAGATCAGTTTCCACTAAATTTCTGTTTACACCATCCAGCGTCAGCAAGGTCTCTCCCTTTTTAGCATTACGCACAATCACCTGGCCACCGCTGACTTGATCGAAATCGAAGGCATGCATAGGCTGTCCCCAACCGTGCAAGATGTAATTGGTAATATCTACTACGTTATTGATCGGATTCAATCCAATAGACTTCAAGCGAAATTGCAACCATTCAGGAGAGGCTGCAACTTTTACATGTTTCAATACTACGCCTGTGTAGCGCGGACAAGCTTCTCTGTTTTCAACGCTTACAGAAGCGATGGGTAATGTATTGGCTATAGGTGCATGTTGTTCTTGCTTCAGAGGTCTTTTGTATAAAGCCTTCAGGTCTCTGGCTACACCTCTGTGACTCGCCGCATCGGCGCGATTGGGTGTTAAACCAATTTCGAACACATGATCCGATTCTATTTTATATACTTTCGCGGCAGCAGTACCTGCGGCCCATTCATCCGATAATTCAATCACTCCGGCATGAGAACCGCCCAGTCCGATCTCATCTTCCGCACAAATCATTCCTTCAGAAACTTCTCCTCTGATTTTTCCTTTTTTAATCTTCAAAGGTTCTCCGCCATCCGATGGATAAAGCGTTGCGCCAGCTGTAGCTACAACAACGGTAAGGCCTTTTTTAATATTGGGTGCTCCGCAAACAATGGGTAACACTACACCATTGCCAATGTCTACCTGCGTTTTGTGTAATTTTTCTGTTTCAGGAATGCGGTCGCATGCCAGCACCTTGCCGACTACCAATCCTCCCAGTCCTCCTTTGAACGGCTCATACAGTTCCACGGCTTCTACTTCTAAGCCGGAGTAGGTCAATTTATTGGCGATCTCTTCGGGAGTCTCCGATAAAGTGATGAATTGATTGAGCCACTTGTACGATATCTTCATGGTATAAAATGCTGATTTTTGAGGAAACAAAAATACGGATTTTATCCTTTATGCCCTCCATTTATTTTATTCTAAAAAACGCGTTAGGCCATAAGCATCATAAAAGCCTCATTCATCACTCCGCTTATCCGCAACCCTACCTTTTGATTTGCAAATATGTTACTGCTCATCAGGGTTTATTGCTGTTCCGGGGCCATTTTTTCTCCTGCATGAATAAAGGCTTTAATAAAATTTTCTCTGGGAGGAATGGGGCAACTGTATTTATAATTGTACACACAATAAGGATTATAAGCCAAATTAAAATCAATATCCACCACTTTCTGCCCCTTTTTCCAATTAATATCCAAGTAACGCCCGGCTCTGTAGGTTTCCTTGCCATTGGTCATATCGGTAAAAGGCAAAAACAGTTTGTCATCGCTCTCTTCGTTCAACAGCTTTAGCAACACCACATGGTATGGCAATTCATTCAGCACAAAGGTAGCGTTGGCAAACCTTCTATACTGAGTGAGTTTGCCATCATTGCGTAATACACGGATGATGGATAGCGTATCGATATATTGGAGTTTGGCTGATACCTTGTAGCGCGGTTCCGTATCAAAATAGAGTAAGCCCCTAAAATTTTCCTTATTGGGAATGGGTGAATTTTCAGACTCTTTAAAATATTCGTCTTTCTGATTCCTGATTTTGGCAATGGTGATCTTATAATCGTTTACCCGCAGTCCGTTGATCACTAAAGAAATGCCGATCAAGGCAATGCCCATGGCAATGCCCGCTCTTAAAACGTATTTTTTCTTGACTTTATAAAATTCCGCCATGGTCTGCAAAACTATAGTACCCTCGGTCTGTAAAGATCAGATGATCGAGTACCGGTATTTCCAAAAACTTTCCTGCCTCTACTAATTTTTTGGTCAGGTATTCATCTGCTTCACTCGGCTTCAATGTACCGGATGGATGATTATGTACCAATATAATGCTGTTTGCAAGATTTTCCAACGCTTCTTTGAATAGCATGCGTGTATCTACTACCGTTCCGGCCAATCCGCCTGAACTGATTCTATTTGCACGAATGACCACATTGGCTCTATTCAATGAAAGCAACCAGAATTCTTCATGAGCAAGATCCAGTAAATGAGGTTTCATGTAATCATATACTTCCTGAGATGCTTTTAACACGGTACGTTCTTTACTCGCTGCATAGTTTCTTCGTCTTCCCAATTCCAACGCACTCACAAGAGTGATGGCTTTGGCGGGACCAATTCCTTTGATCTTAGTCAGGTCATTAACGGACATTTTACCAAGCGCATCCAGGTTATGATGACAACGCTGAAGGACCTGCCGTGCCAAATCTACTGCACTTTGATTCGCCATTCCTGAACCCAATAATACGGCGATTAATTCGGCATCTGATAAGGCGGATCTTCCTTTGAGCAACATTTTCTCCCGTGGTCTGTCTTCTTCCGCCCACTGTTGAATAGGCAGGTATTTTAAATCATCTTCCATAAAAAATAGTTAAAAAAATAATCCCGCAGTAGTAAACTACTGCGGGACAATATCTATAAAAAAACTAGGCTTAGGAAACTATGCCTGAGTTTTTACATTCAAATGCTTCGCTAATTTCGATTTCTTATTGGCTGCATTGTTCTTGTGAATAATGCCTTTCTTCGCCAATTTATCAATCATACCAGATACTTTTTTGAAAAGATCTAGAATTTCCGCTTTTTCAGTAGCTGTCTTGAAACGTTTGATAAACGTACGAGCTGTTTTCATTTGATACTTGTTTGTCAAGTATTTAGCTCTGTTTGCACGAATTCTTTTTTCAGCCGACTTATGATTTGCCATATCTATTTATAATTTCAATTTCTTAATAGGATTGCAAAGTTAACTATTATTTTATAATTCGCAATAGCTTCTGTAAATTATACAGAAGATTTAATGCCCATTTTTAGCCATTTTTAACCTTTATGCGACTATTTTATTTCAAAGGAGCTATTTTTTTGCTTCTACTCTTTTGCTTTTTATTGTCTTCCTGGGGCTTCTTTGCTCATAAACGCATCAATTACCAGGCTGTATTTTCCCTTCCCCCTGAAATGCTGAGTTTTTATAAGCATTCCAGTTTGTTTCTCACCGAGCATGCCGTAGATCCGGACAAAAGACGCTATGCGGTTCCGGAAGAAGCGGCGCGGCATTACATTGACCTGGACCACTATCCTGAAATAGAGGCCCGGCGAACAGCTTGCTCCTACTACGAAGCAATTGAATTCTACAGCGAGGACACCCTTAAAAGACACGGAACAGTGCCTTGGACCATTTTGCTCAACATGAAAAAACTGGAACACGCTTTTCTAGAGCAAAACACTGAACGCATTTTGAAATATTCCGCTGATCTTGGCCATTATATCGGTGATGCTCATGTGCCTTTGCATACGACCAGTAATTATAATGGACAGCTCACCAATCAGCATGGTATACATGGTTTGTGGGAAAGCCGTTTACCAGAATTGTACTATGATCATTATCCTTTGTGGATTGGCCAAGCGGAATACCTCGTATCACCTGCTGACAGTGTTTGGAAATGTATTTTTGAATCGCATGATCTGGTGGAAAAAGTATTACAGGAAGAGCGCATGGTTTCTAAGCAAGTCACGGAACGAAAGAAGTATACCATCGAACATCGCAACGGGATGCCTGTAAAGACTTATTCTACGCTATTCTGCAAAAAATACAATGAAAGAATGGATCACATGGTAGAAGATCGTTTGCAAAAAGCCATCAAGTTTACCGCGGACTGCTGGTACACCTGTTGGGTCAATGCGGGGAAACCAAAGTTACCATTAGGGAAAATAGAGAAAGAGAAAGAGAAAGAGAAAGAGAAAAAAGAAGAAGAAGCTGGAAGTGCGGAAGAGAGCTGTATTCATTAAAAAAATATTAGTTGTTAGTTGTTAGTTGTTAGTTGTTAGTTGTTAGTTGTTAGTTGTTTTTTTTGCAAAAAAAATAGTTGTCAGTATTTCTACTAACAACTATTTAACTAATAACTAACAACTGGTTTACTTCGCTAATTTCTTATAACGTATCCGTTTCGGACCTTCATCACCTAAACGTTTCTTGCGGTTTTCTTCGTACTCAGAATAATTACCTTCAAACCAATAGACTTGAGAGTCGCCTTCAAAAGCTAGGATATGCGTAGCGATGCGATCCAGGAACCAACGGTCGTGGGAGATGACTACGGCACAACCTGCGAAGTTTTCCAGGCCTTCTTCCAAGGCACGAAGTGTATTCACGTCCAAGTCATTGGTAGGTTCATCCAACAAAAGTAAATTCGCTCCTGTTTTCAATGTTAAAGCCAAGTGCAAGCGGTTGCGCTCTCCACCGGATAGTACACCTACTTTCTTTTCCTGATCTGAACCTGCAAAGTTAAACTTGCTGACATACGCACGTGCATTCACTTGCTTGTTGCCTAACATAATCAATTCGGTTCCTCCGGAGATCGTTTCGAAAACCGATTTAGTAGGATCAAGGTTGGAATGTTCCTGATCGAGGTATCCTAGTTTCACAGTTTCCCCAATGTCGAAACTTCCCCCATCAGGTTTTTCCTGACCGGTGATCATTTTGAATAAGGTAGATTTACCTGCACCGTTGGGACCGATGATACCAACGATACCGCCTTGAGGCAGACTAAACGATAAGTTTTCATACAATAATTTATCGCCAAATGCCTTGGATACATCTTGAGCTTCGATCACTTTCGTGCCCAGACGATCCCCTGCAGGAATGAATAATTCCAATTTGTCTTCTTTCTCTTTCGTCTCCTGACCCAACATTTTGTCATACGCCTGAATACGTGCCTTAGACTTGGCTTGTCTTGCCTTCGGCGACATGCGTACCCACTCCAACTCACGTTGTAAAGTCTTCTGACGTTTGGATTCTGTCTTCTCTTCTTGCGCTAAACGGTTTTGTTTTTGATCCAACCAGGAAGAATAATTCCCTTTCCAAGGAATACCTTCACCTCTGTCTAGTTCTAAAATCCAACCCGCCACATTATCCAGGAAGTAACGATCGTGGGTTACAGCGATCACGGTTCCTTTGTATTGTTGTAAATGTTGTTCTAACCAATCTACCGATTCAGCGTCCAAGTGGTTGGTTGGTTCATCCAATAACAACACATCCGGTTCTCTGAGCAAAAGTCTGCACAGCGCTACCCTTCTCTTCTCACCGCCTGACAAGTTCGCTACGCTGGCATCAGCAGGAGGGCATCTTAAGGCATCCATCGCACGCTCCAAACGCGTGTCCAATTCCCAGGCGTTAAAGTGATCCAGTTTTTCCTGCACCACACCCTGCTCTTCGATCAGCTTATTCATGGCGTCGTCAGACATAGGTTCCGCAAAACGCATGTTGATGTCTTCAAACTTTTTCAACAGGTCAACGATTTCCTGTACGCCTTCTTCCACCACCTCTTTTACCGTTTTGGTAGGATCCAGCTGTGGCTCTTGTTCTAATAGCCCTACAGAGTAGGCCCCATTGAAAGCGATATCCCCGATAAAATCTTTGTCCACCCCGGCAATCAAGCGCAACAAAGTAGATTTTCCGGAACCGTTAAGTCCCAAAACCCCTATTTTCGCTCCATAGAAAAAAGACAGGTAAATATTTTTAAGAATTGTTTTTTTAGGTGGAATGACTTTACTCACTCCGGCCATTGAAAAGATAATCGTCTCGTTTTGACTCATAACTGTTATGAAAGCATGTTTTTTACTGGTTGCAAATATGACAAAAAAAATTGAGGATTTGCCCCATTCTACAGGCTTAAGCCTCTGTGGATAAATAAGGAGCGGAAGAATAAGGAATTTTTAACTTAATATTTTATTATTGGGCAAAATTAAGGGGACATAAATGTTTCTTTAATGATTAGAAATTATACTTTTGCAAGAAATTAAACCTGAAGAACTATGTACTGGACACTTGAGTTAGCCTCTTACCTGGAAGATGCACCTTGGCCTGCAACCAAAGACGAATTGATCGACTTTTCTTCTCGTTCTGGTGCACCTATGGAAGTGATCGAGAACCTTCAAGAGTTGGAAGACGATGGGCAGCCATATGAAAACATCGAAGAGATCTGGCCGGACTACCCTACCAAGGATGACTTCTTTTTCAATGAAGATGAATATTAAGCATAATCCAAAAGAGTCCCGCTAATGAGCGGGACTCTTTTAGTTTGTATCGGACACAGTGAGCGCTCTCTCCATAAAAGATCTTCAAATTCCTTTTTCTAAAAAGGGATTACTACCTTCCTTCTCTTTTGAATTAAATGCCCCTGCGATGGTATTCATTGCTGGAGCAAATGGCATTGGTAAGTCTACTTTTCTAAAACAAATTTCAGGCAGTCTGCCGAGCAGAGGCTCCATATGCATTGACGAGAAAACGGTGGCTTCATATTCTTTAAAAGAGCGTGCACTCCGCATTGGTTTTTTAGAGCAACAACATCCCATCTATTTCCCTCTGACCGTAAAAGACCTAGTAGTGATGGGGCGTTATGCGCATAAAGCATCACTGGAATCATATTCTACAGAAGATTATGCACAAGTGGCTCTTGTGCTGGAGGAATTAGGAGTTGCTTATTTGTATGACAAGAATTTTCTAAACTTATCCGGCGGCGAGCAACAACTGTGTTTGCTGGCACAACTGGCTCTCCAGAATCCTGACATTATCCTTTTAGATGAACCGACACAAAGTCTGGACCTGCATAACAAAGAGAGAATTTTTGATTGGATGGAAAAACAAGTCAATGAAAAAGGAAAAATCGTTTTGTGTGTCACACACGATTTGCATTGGATCACAAAGAAAAAAGGATACTTACTTCCCATGAGTAATTCTACCATCGAACTCCTCCCTCTCAGTGAGGCATTGGTGCTGGAAACAATCGATAAATTGAAACGACAAGCTTTATAGCTTCCTGCTGTTAAAATTCAAACCTCTTCATGATGGCTTCTGCCAATGCCAAGTCTTCAGGAGTCGTTATTTTGATGTTTTCATAACTGCCATCGATCAGGTTGATCTTCTCACCCGCCGATTCTGCTACTGCCGCATCATCTGTGAATAATGGCGATTCTTCCACCGCAAAAGCTTTGGTGATCGTTGACAACAAAAACGCCTGAGGAGTTTGCATGATGCGGTGCATAGAGCGATCTACGGCTGTATTTTTTCCCTTTTCGATTTTTCGAATGGAATCCTTTAAAGGAACCGAAGCAACGGCATTTCCCAGATGCTCTGCTGAAGTATAAGCACTCTGCAATAATTTCTTACTGACAAATGGTCTAACACCATCATGAATAGCCACCACAGCCTTATCATTATCCTGAATGCTCTTCAATCCATTATGAACAGATTCGAATCTGGTTTTGCCACCTGCAACAATCAGATGAGGGATATTGAATTGGTACTTTGAGCACAATTGCTTCCAACGATCGATCTGTTCAGACGGTAATACAACGATGATATGAATCTTATCAGAAAAACCAAAAAAACGCTTGATGGTATGCATCAATATAGGGGAGTTGCCTAATGATAAAAACTGCTTAGGGATCTCCGCTCCCATGCGGGTGCCTGATCCGCCTGCTACAATGATTGCGTACCTGTTCATAGGGTACAAATATAAAAGCTCCGGGCTAAAATACTAGTCTTGAGCTTTTTCATTTTTAAACATATATAAGCGAGGAGCCAGGAGGTACGAGCTAGGATAATCCTAGCTCGTACCTCCTGGCTCCTCGCTTA
>JAQZBV010000155.1 GCA_029237685.1 Cytophagaceae bacterium
CGCAGATAGGATGCGGAGCAAGCCTCTTCCTTTGAGTATAAACTAAAAAGGAAAGAATATGGAACATACCCCTTATTTTGATTTGTTTGGCGCCTGTTACTCAGGCGGAGCAACACATGATGTATCTCTTGGACAGGAAACGTCACGGTTGAAGATTTTTGAAGTCATTGCCGGAGAGGGTTTAGGTATCGTATACTACGATGTAGAAAAATGCAATTATTCCTGGGACGGTAATCAGGAAAAGAGTCTTCTCGATTTATTGACCAAGCGATTTCATCAGGATTGGTGGTGCGGTTACCCGATGTATATCCATTCGGATTACAAAGCGGTATTGGCAAGACGAATCAACCTCATTGTACACCGGGGATCGGAAGATCAGACATCGGAAAAAGAACTGCGGTCTTTTATGAAGGGAAGTCTGGAAGCCTGGAAAGAACAGCTGGGTTGTGTATGGGACGAAGATAAAAAGCAGTTCATTGTATAGCGATAATCCTACAACTTCTTAACTTAGGGTTAGGATTTTGTTTATGCTAAATCATACTTTAGACCATCAGTATCAGGTCAATCATTCCAATCCTTCAATTGGATAAAGCACAGAAGAGTATAACTGATCTCCATTCTCCTTATATCTAATCAGGGTCTATGAAATCAGCGACACTCAACGAACTCAAGAAGGAACTGCAGGAACTTTCCCCTAAGCAGATGCAAGACCTGTTCATTCGTCTGGCAAAATACAAGAAGGACAACAAGGAATTGTTGACCTTTCTTTTATTTGAGGCCCACGACGAACCGGCTTACATTCAAAACATCAAGGATGAAATGGATGAGTTGTTTACAGAAGTCAATAAGCGAAATGTGTATTTGGCTAAAAAGACTTTGCGTAAAATTGTGCGCACGGCTAATAAATACATTCGTTATTCCGGATCGAAAACCGTTCAGATTGAAGTCTTGATTTATTTTTGCCAGGGCATGAAAAAAACGGGCATTTCCATCCGTTCCAGTTCGGTATTGGAAAATTTGTATGAGCAGCAACTGAAGAAAATCAAAAAAGCCTTGTCTACATTGCACGAGGACCTGCAGTATGATTACCAGCAGGAACTGGATGATTTAGGGTAAGGCTTTTTGTCTCTTTTTTTGTAACTTCCATTCATGGAACGTGATTTTGTATCGGTGGTTAAAGAATTCGTAGAAGTACTCCAAGAAAGTATTTCAAACGGAACGTTTGTAAAACTTACGCTCTCTAAAGCAACACCTGCAGAACCGACGCTGACGAATGTTTATGTGAGAACCGTTTCCCTCAAAGATAGCTTGCACTTGTCTTTTACCTATCGATACAAAACCAACGATCAGGTGAAAAACCTGGAAGTTAAAGAGGGGTTGGTATTGATTAATGACTTGCTGGAGAAATCATTTTTAACCGCCAGTTTGTTTACCACCACGGCAGATTATACACTGTTCATTTCAAAAAAAGGAAAGGCTACACTGACCAAACTGAAAGCTACATTTGCTGAAGCACCTTCCGAAGAACACGACAGAACGAAGAAGAAAAGGGTATTGGATAATGATGCTTATTTGCATTTATTGGGTATTACAGACGAAGCTGGCGTAGTGATCCCGCGCATGAGCGATAAATACCGTCAGATCAACAAATACCTGGAGATCATCGAAAGCCTGATCAAAGAAGCTACACTGCCTAAAGTGGTAAATATAGTAGACATGGGATCCGGCAAAGGTTACCTGACTTTTGCTTTATACGATTACCTGCACAATAAATTGGGATTGGATGTAAAAGTAGTCGGTATAGAACTGCGCGCAGAACTGGTAAACTATTGCAATGACATTGCCAAGCGTTGTGGCTTCGGTGGTTTAAGTTTTGTGCGCCAACGCATCGAAGAATTTTCTAACGAGCACATTGATGTACTGATTGCTCTTCATGCGTGTGACACCGCTACAGACGACGCCATACAAAAAGGATTGAGCGCTTCCGCTGCTTTGATCATTTGTGCGCCTTGCTGTCACAAACAAATTCGTCAACAGGTAAAAGGAAAAGAGCAACACAGTCCTTTGTTGAAATACGGTATTTTTAAAGAACGCCAGTTTGAAATGGTGACCGACACGATCCGTGCACTCATCATGGAACAACACCAATACGATACCAAAATTTTTGAATTCATATCCAATGAACATACACGTAAAAATGTAATGCTGGTAGGGACGAAGAAGTCTAAAGAAGCCAATTCACCGGAGATACAGCAGCAGATCGATGAGATGAAGAAGGAGTTTGGGATTGAGTTTCATTATTTGGAAAAAATAATAGTATAGAAATCTGAAATCTCAAATCTGAAATCTGAAATCTGAAATATTGTCCTTTTCTGATCTCAGATTTCAGATTTCTGATTTCTCATTTCTCATCTCATCAGTCCTTCCACCAATCCCCAGGTATAATACCTTGCCACTTCTTTGATGTAATTAGAAAAATCAACGTGTGCAATGGCATCGGCTTTGTCAGAGATCGAGCGGACAACCACTAATGGAACATCGTATTCGTAACACACTTGTGCTACTGCGGCACCTTCCATTTCTACGAAATAAGCATCGGGAATTTCTTGTTTGATTTTATTTAACTGGGCCATCGTCCCGATGAACTGATCTCCACTCACCAATGTTCCCATTCGTACTTTGGGTGAATGAATGCCCAATTCCTCCAAATGCGCTTTACTTACAAAATCGTAAAGCTCATCTTTCATGAAGGCTTCGCAGGATTGTCTGGCGCTTTCGATTAAATGAGGGTCGCATTCAAAACGAGCCTTGCCTAAAAGGGGAGCTTCGAATTGCGGAAACAAAGGACGACAGTCCATATCGTGCTGTATACAGGTTTGGGCAATGACAATGTCACCAATGTTCACTTCAGGATCGATGCCGCCAGCTACGCCTGTTACAATCATTCTATCGACCTTGAAATGCTGGATCATCATGGCTGCGGTAACAGCTGAAGCCACTTTACCGATGCGGGATAAGCTGACCACACAATTTTTACCCTGGATGGTGCCTCTGTAAAACTTACGTTTACCGGCTTCGTAGATTTCTTCCACGTGCATGTGTTTCAAAAGAATATCAATTTCTTCCGGCATGGGGGCAAGTATCCCTGTGAGTAGTGGTGTGGGCATGGTTATTTTTGTATTTTGATGGGAGATTATTCAGTGCTCAAATTAACAATTCCTTTTATGATAAAAGCAGATCAGAGCTTAGAAAGTAAAATGAAGGCCATCGTCAGAGATGTTCCTGATTTTCCTAAACCAGGAATTTTGTTCAAAGACCTTAGTCCCTTACTGAAAAGTCCTGAATTGTCAAAGGCGATCATTAAACAGTTGGTCGCAAACATCGCTCCCTTAAAACCGGATGCTTTGGTTTGCCTGGAGAGCAGAGGATTTTGGTTTGGTATGCCGGTCGCGCTGGAGTTGGGCATTCCGATGATTCCGATGCGTAAGCAAGGTAAATTGCCTTATACTTGCATTTCACAAGAGTATAAATTAGAATATGGAACAGCTAAAATAGAAATGCACACGGATGCCCTGGAGAGTGGCTGGAAAGTGGTGGTACACGACGATCTGCTGGCAACAGGAGGCACGGCAGACGCGGCACAGAAACTGGTGCAAAAAGCCGGTGCAGAAGTATGTGCCTTTTCCTTTTTAGTAGAATTGGAGTTTTTAAACGGCAGGGATGTGTTGAAGGCAAGCTGTCCGAATATTTCTTCCTTGATCCAATACTAAAGCAGAAATCTGAAAACTGAAAGCAGAAAACTGAGAACCGAAAGTTGAATCAGTTCTCCGTTTTTCAGTTTTCAGTTTTCAGTTCTCCGTTCTCAGTGGTTCTTATTTTTTAATGTCTTTGATCACCTGCAAGCCTTCGTAGATATAGGCATCTTTTTGCAGCAGTTTGATGTAAGCTTTGTTTTTTTCTTCTTTCAATGAATCCGTACCATCCACTTTCAGTGGATTGAATTTCCATCCTGTGATGACCTTGTTCCCGTCTTTGAACAGGTCATCTTCTTTTTTAGAGGTCTGCAGTTCCATCTGATAGGTTTGCAAATTCAGGGTATGATCCGTTTTATCCTGCTTTTGCTTGATGTAAAGCGCATTCTTTGTAATCTGTTTAAATGCTTCATTGTTGTTGATACGCGCCTGGCTATTTTGTTTGATCTTTTTAGCATCCAGTGTTTTATTGCTCCATGGTACGTATTGAACAGGCTGGATCACATCGTAAGGCATGGCGTAATCCATTTCTTTTTCTCCGATTTTAAGGTTGCTGTAAATGTCCGGAAGAATGATGTCCGGAACAACACCTTTCAATTGGGTGGAACTGCCATTCACTCGGTAAAACTTCTGTGTCGTTACTTTGAGGGCACCGATGTCTTCTTTGTTATCGAGCAGGGGCAAACGGAAGAAACGTTGTACCGTTCCTTTGCCATAAGTGGAGTTACTGCCTATGATGATGGCTCTGTTGTAATCCTGCATGGCTGCTGCCAGGATTTCAGAGGCAGACGCGGAGAATTGATTCACCAATATCACTAACGGGCCATTGTAATCAAGGGTGGGATCTTCGTCCACCAAAATATAAGGTCGGTCTTCTCTGCCTTTTACCTGCACAATAGGACCCTGATCAATGAAGTAACCTCCAATCTTAACCACATCAGAAAGTGAACCTCCTCCGTTGTTTCTAAGGTCCAGAATGATGCCGTCAACATGTTCGGCTTTTAATTTTTCCAACTCTATTTTGATGTCCTTCGAACAAGAACGGGAATCTGTATTTTCAAAGTTGGCATAAAAAGAAGGCAAAAGGATATAACCGATTTTTAATTTGCTCAAGCTATCTGTTACGATCATCGACTTCGCAAACGATTCTTCCAGTACCACCACATCTCGCACGATGGCAATGACTTTTACGGTGCCGCTTGGTTTTTTAACAGTGAGTTTCACCGTCGTTCCTTTTTTACCTCGGATCAATTTAACGGCGCTGTTCAACTTCATGTCTACAACATCTACCGGTTCTTCCTCGCCTTGTGCTACTTTCAGGATCAAATCGTCGGGCTTCAATTCTCCTTGCTTATAGGAAGGAGACCCGGGCACGATGTTGGTGACTTTGATGTAACCATCTTTCTCTTGCAGGGTTGCTCCAATGCCTTCCAGCGTACCGGACAACTGTATGTCAAAGTTTTCTTTTTCAATAGGCGGGAAGAAGTCGCTGTGCGGATCGAACACGTGAACATTCGCATTAATGTATTCCGCGAAGCGATCAGCTTTGGTCTCTTTTTGTAAGCGCTTGAACATTTCCGTATGTTCTTTTTCTATTTTTTCACGAGCGTCTTTTTCTACTTGTTCAACGGTCAATATTTTCACACTAGTATCTGCTTCGGCGACAGCTTTCTTTTGTTGTTCCAGTTTTTCTTGTACTTTCAAGAGTACAATGTATTTGAAGTATTTTTTCCATTGTTCTTTCAACTCGTTTTCATCCTTTGCAAAGGATCTTTTCTCTGGATCCAGCTGTATGGCTTCATTGACGGTGAAGTCAAAAGGTTGTGCAAGGAAAGAATGAAACGTTGCAGCAATCAAAGCCACTCTTTGCTCGTAGATGGCATTGGTCTTTTCAAAGAACTCCAATGTTCCACTATTGATTTCATCGTCTAGTTTAGTTTTGTAGGACTCAAAAGCAATGGAATCCTGTTGAGTAAAAAAACGTTTGTTGTAATCGAGTTGTTTGAAATAGAGTTCAAATACTTTTTTTGAATAATTGTCATCTATATAAGGAGGATTGTAATGCTCCTGGATAAGATTGCGAAGTACTATTGCTCTTTCTTTTTTCTCTTTGTCTTCGTCGTTATCGACAAATGCATAGCCGCAGAAAATAGAAAGTAATAGAATAAAAGAAAGAATCAGTTTGTGCTTGATGATGAAGTTTTTCATTATAATCTGCTTAAGCATGCTGTGAAGTGACAATATAAAAAAAATCCCATGCTTTTTATAACATGGGATCTTTCAGAGGAGTAAAATGAGGTTTTAGCGTTTGCTTATTTCTACGTAAGCACGGTCAACTTTACCGGTATAGATTTGACGAGGACGGCCAATAGGCTCGTTTGCCTCACGCATTTCTTTCCATTGTGCTGTCCAGCCTGGCAGACGACCAAGGGCAAACAATACAGTGAAGAATTCTGCTTTTAAGCCTAGTGCTTTGTAAATGATTCCGGAGTAGAAATCTACGTTAGGGTATAGTTTACGGTCTACGAAGTACTGATCCGCTAATGCTTCTTCTTCTAAGCCTTTTGCAATAGAAAGAACCGGATCATTAACACCCAATGCTTTCAGGATTTCGTCACAAGCCTTTTTAATGATTTTCGCTCTAGGATCGAAGTTTTTGTATACTCTGTGTCCAAAGCCCATCAAACGGAACGTGTCATTTTTATCTTTTGCTTTCGCCAGGAATTTCTTGGTATCTCCACCGTCTTTCTTGATGTCTTCCAGCATCTCAATCACCGCCTGGTTAGCTCCGCCGTGAAGCGGTCCCCAAAGTGCGCTGATACCTGCAGATACAGAAGAAGGTAAACTTGCATGCGCAGAACCTACGATACGTACAGTAGACGTAGAACAGTTTTGCTCATGGTCAGCATGGGTTGATGGTATAGGCTTTGCCTTTTTCGCTGAACATCATGTTCACAAAGTTGGCGCAGTAATCAAGATCCGCACGCGGTTCTACGAATTCCTGACCCAATGAATGTTTGTAAAGGTAGGCGGATAGAGTGGGTAGCTTACCCAACAGTTTCACAATTGTTTTCTTTACTTCATCAGCAGAAGCATTTTCTACTGTTGTTTCAGGATAGTAAGAAGTTAACATACTGATCAATCCAGCCAGCACACCCATTGGATGAGCTTCTTTAGGGATGGCTTTGATGATGGTTTTTAATGCTTCAGGTACCTGGTATTCAGCGGTGATGGCTTTATTGAATTCGTCGTATTGTGCTTTTGTAGGAAGTTCTCCGTAGATCAAAAGGTAGGCAACTTCAATGAAGTCAGACTTTTCGGCCAATTGTTCGATAGAGTAACCTCTGTAGTGAAGAATACCTTTTTCTCCGTCAAGGAAGGTAATGGCGCTTTGAGTAGCTCCGGTGTTTTTGTAACCAATGTCCAGGGTCACGTAACCAGATTGTGCTCTTAGAGCAGAGATGTCGAGTGCTTTTTCGTGTTCGGTTCCTTCAATAGAGGGCAATTTTATGCTTTTGCCTTCTATAATAAGTTCTGCTTCCTGGGACATTATGGTATTTATTTAGTATGAGATTTTATCGGATAGGCGAAAATAACAAAAAAAACGCTATGGCAAAATATATCTATTCTTTAGATTTAGAGAAATCTTCAAAATTTACCCTAAAAACAGTAGGCATTCATGGAACAAATTTTAGATCAAGTAGATAGACAACAGGGTGATTATATCTATGGTGGTTTTTGGGAACGGTTTATTGCGGCTCTGATTGACGGACTGATTACAGGAGCGGCTCAAGTGGGCTTTTCATATTTCATTTCAGGGAATTTCTTATCTGGAGCGGATTATAGCAGCTCAGGCGTAGGACTTCTCATGGGCTTAGCTTATCATACCTATTTCATCAGTTCTGAAAAACAAGCTACCTTAGGTAAGCAAGCCATGGGCTTAAAGGTAATCTCTATCCACGGTGAACGATTGTCTCCACTGAATGCGGCTGGGCGTTTCTTTGCTACTTATTTATCTCTGTTCATTTTATTGATCGGTTATATCATGGCTGCTTTCGACAGCAAAAAACAAGCGCTGCATGACAGACTTGCTAATACCTATGTTATAAGAATTAAGTAATCTGAGAACTGAGAACTGAGAACTGAAAACTGAGAACTGAAAACTGAAAACTGAGAACTGAAAACTGAAAACTGAGAACTGAAAACTGAAAACTGAGAACTGAAAACTGAGAACTGAAAACTGAGAACTGAAAATTGAGAACTGAGAACTGAACTCAGAAATAAAAATTTCTATTCAGGCCTCAGTTTTCAGTTTTCTAAATAAGTCCTTTCGCTTTCAACTCCAGGTATTTGTTGATGCTGTTGATGGACAAGTCTTCCGGCTTGGTAAGGATGGTTTGTATCCCGTAGGTTTTAAGAATCTCGACCAGCATCATTTTATCGCTCAGGTATTTTCTGCAAAGTGTTTGCTGGTATACTTCTTCCATACTTCCCGCTTCAGATTTTACGTAGGTTTCTACTTCTGTATTGATAAAGAAAACAACCACAATCAGATGGAGCTTATTCATCTTACGCAAGGCAGGAAGCACGCGCTCCAGGGAGTAACGGCTTTCAAAATTGCTGTAGATGAAAAGTAAGCTGCGGCTCTTGATCTGTGTGCGTACAGTTTGGTAAAGGGCTTCGTAATTGGACTCCAGGAAGTATTCCTTTTCTTTATACAGTTGCTCTAATATTTTTTTCAACTGCGTGGCACCGCGTTCGGCTTTTAGAAATGTTTCGGTACGATTGGAAAAAGAAACGAGTCCAGCCTTGTCTTGCTTTAATAACGCAATGTCGGCAATGACCAGCGCGCTGTTGATGGCATGATCCAATAAACTTAAACCTCCAAAGGGAAGTTTCATGGAACGGCTCTTATCGATGACGGCATAAATCTGTTGAGACTTCTCGTCTTCGTATTGATTCACCATCAACTGTCCGCCTCGTCTGCCGGTTACTTTCCAGTTGATGTTGCGGTAGTCGTCACCCTGCACATATTGTTTGATTTGCTCAAACTCATAACTATGTCCCAGGCGTCGAAGCTTCTTGATGCCGTATTGATTGGAAATACTGGCCATCACTTTCATCTCCATGTTTTTCATGTTGACGATAGAAGGATAAACCGCGATTTTTTCCTGGGCTTTAATGACCATCCGTCTTTCCACCAATCCGATAGGAGTACGCGCCAGAAGAATGATGTTGCCAAAATGGTAGAGCCCTCGGACCGTAGGGAATACGGTGTAGGATAAGCTCTGTTTTTCTTTAGGCTTGATCATCAAGCGGATCATGAACTCTCTGTTCTGCAATTGTTCCGGTTGTTCGTCTATTAATTTGAGGTAAAGCGGAATAGGACTGTGATTGAACAGCGTGATAAAGAGTTTGTTGTTGCTGCCTAGAGAAAGTAATTTACTACTCTTGCGACTTCCGCTTAAAGCAATAGATGGCGTATTGAGCAGAAGAAACTCTGCAATGGTGGCCAAGGCAAGCACGCCCAGTCCTATTACGACAATAGGAAACAGCAGGGGTACACCAAAGCTCAGCATCATGCCGGCTGTAAAACAACCCATGATGAGGAAGAAACGGTCGGAAAGGTAAGTGTTTCTCAGACGCTTCATTTAACGAGGGACTTCTATTTTTTGAATGATCTCTTTGATGATGTCTTCTGCATTGGTGCCTTCCATTTCTTTTTCAGGAGTCAAAATGATCCGGTGGTTCAATACCGGATAAGCGACGGCCTGTATGTCTTCAGGAATGACAAACTCTCTTCCGTTCATCGCGGCAATGGCTTTGCTGGTTCTTAATATCGCCAGAGAAGCACGCGGAGAGGCACCCAGGATCAAGTCGCCGTGATTACGTGTAAGGTCTGTAATGCGTGCAATGTATTGTATCAGTTCATCTTTGATGAATACTTTTTCAATGATGGATTGGCAATGCAAAATGTCTTCCGCACTCAACACTTGTTTTACTTCCTTGGAAGTTTGTTGCGTGAAGTCATTACTGAACCTGCGCAAGATGCTTGTTTCTTCTTCCAGAGAAGGATAATGGATTTTAATCTTAAAGACGAAACGATCCAGCTGCGCTTCCGGCAAGCGGTAAAGACCTTCTTGTTCTACAGGGTTTTGTGTAGCGATCACAAAGAAAGGCAGGTTCATTTTAAACGTAGTACCGTCTATGGTCACTTGTTTTTCTTCCATGACTTCAAACAGGGAGGCTTGTGTTTTGGCAGGCGAGCGGTTGATCTCATCGATCAATACTACGTTGGCGAAGATCGGACCCTTTTTAAATTCAAACTCAGATTGTTTGACATTAAAAATAGAAGTTCCCGTTACGTCTGTTGGCATGAGGTCTGGCGTAAACTGGATTCTTGAAAAATCAAGACTGATGGTTTGTGCCAGCAATTTTGCGGTCAATGTTTTGGCAATACCGGGCACGCCTTCGATCAGCACATGCCCGCCGGTAAATAGACTGGCCATGAGCAAATCAATCATGTGCGATTGGCCGACAATGACTTTGCTCAATTCTCTTTTCACTTCCGTCACGGAGTGTTTCATGCGATCCAAGCCTACTTGCATGTTATTTTCAGGGATGATCTCTTCCATGGTATTCTTATTTGCAGTTGAGGTAAAAGTAATTTAATTTTTGATAATAGGAGACCACATCTTCGTTTGAAACCGCCGGTCGTGTGTTCACATAGCGGTCTATGGTCAAAAGTCTTTCAATGTGTTCCTCGCGTATTTTAGAACGGGTACTTAATAGTTTGATGGTATTTTCATCGTTTGTTTTGATGCTGATCTTGTATTTCTCTTTCACATAGATCCTGAACATGCGGAACATGAGCAAGGATATTTTATACGGATCTTGCTGTTGAAAGTATAAAGAACCTACGGTCTTGTAATATTCAAGTGTCGTGTTTTTCTTTTCTTCGAGAATGGCAATGGGTTTCTGATTTCGTTTGGCTCTGAATAAAACATAAAGAACGGTCATGCCGAGCAGCAGGTACCAGGCATACTTCAGGCTTCGCTGCGAGAGGATGTACACCAATGGCCCATCTGATGCTCCTTTGTCATTGACGTCCTGATAGCTTTTGTGAAACTTGTCAAAATAAATGTTACCGTTTTGCAGGTGTTGAAATACTTTTGACGTATACTTCAAATGCTCGTAGTCGCGTAGGTAATAATTGCTGAACAGCAGAGGATTGGTATGAAAATAAAATCCTCCTTTGCCATAAGGGATATAGATGAAGTTGATGTAGCCTGAATCTGAAGTGGTCGCCAGGTATCCGTATTCAACGACTGAACCAACGGCAGCACACAAGTATTTGCTGTCGTAAAAGGTCCATTCTTCTGTCTTGTTTTTCAAAAAAGTATTGGAGCCTTTATATGGAGCCCGGTAAGTATAGTCAAGCGAATCATGTTGAGACGGTAAAGAGAAGTTAGGATGGATGATGCTGTCTGTAAAAGACGATAAGCCTTCCCATTCCTGATCACATTCATTGGTATAGAGCTTTCGCATCAATTCTCCCGGTATGCTTTGTGTAGCCATGAAAACCGTATTGCCTTTCTCCGCCCAATCCATCAGTACTACAGCTTCTGTATCCGAAAGGAAAGCATATCGGTTGACCAGTACAATGTTGGCGTTTGTATCGTTGTGGGCTGTATTCTTTAAAAAATCGAGGTAGTCATGGGTAATGTCTGTTAAGCTGTCGTCTGAACGTTGCTTGAGCAAACCATAAAGCACAGATGTTCCATAAGGATCTGTGCTGGCTTCCTTGTAATGTTGCTCCCAGTTTGTACGCTCTTTTGTATTAAAAAGAAAATACACCAGCACCCCCGCAATGACGATCACGAGCAGAAGAATTATTCCTATTGTCTTTCTGTTTTGCATGCCGGTTAAATGCTCTTGATTTGTTGTCTAAAAGTGCTGAAGGCTTCCCAGTCTTCCTGCGTCGCTCCGGATTCGCTGTACCAAGCTTTTTCATAGAGCAACACCATGGATCCGAAAGGAACAAAGGCATCTCTTTGCATCAGTTCGTTGAGGTAATCACGGTTTGTTTTTTCTTTTTTCCATTTGATCCACTCATAGGTTTGTAAATCCTGAAGGGATTGAATGAATAAAATCCGAATAGCTGTTTTGTAATCTTTTCTTTGCAAGGCTTCTTCCAGCAGACTGTTCAAGTCTTTCTGCATCATCTGCTCGTCGTCATGCAGGATTTCAAATGTAGCCTGGCTTTTCGTGATTTTAGTATTGCCTGATAAGAAAGCGGAACCAATCAAACGATAAAGCAGGAATACAATGGCGGCAATGACAAGTGCAAATAGAATATATTTGGTCATCGCAGAACCGAATCCAAAGGATGGAAAGCTCCGCGTTTTAGATTCTTCTTTTGGTTTCGTTTTTGTATCCGGTTTCTTTTTATGTTCCAATGTATCGCCGTAGGTCAGGTCTTTGGTGAGATTTCTCCAAGTTGTAGAGTCCAGTGATTTGCCGTCTACGGTGTCTTTTTTGTAGATCGGTTGTGTTTGTTCTACCAATTCAGGAAACTCTTCTGACGGCAAATAGTCCGCGTCTTCCGTCTCCAAGGAGTCAATAACAAACGTTTCATCCTGCGCAATGACAGGAGATACCAGAGAAAGTGCGAATAAAAGAATAAAAAGATGTAGAATTTTTAACATCAGAACTGGGCTATTTTTTCGGTCAAACTATTGGCTTCACTCAATTCTTTGATGGAAAAATATTTGATGAAAATACCATTCAGAATAAAGAAGGTAATAAAAGAAAGACCGATTATTGACATGAAGCAGGGAATAAATGTTTCGATGAAGTTTTGCGTGTCTTCACTCAATAGTAAATTCCAATTTAAAAACTGAATATAAAAATACCATAAAGGGGAGAGTAAAATAAATAAGAACAAAGCGGCCGTTATAAACAAGATGAAATACATTGCCCATAAGGAGAAGAATGCATTACCCAGTAACGTAAAAGATTGGCTCAACGCTGAGATGATGTTTTTCCCTTCATAGAAACCTACAAACATAGTAAACAGAAGGAAAGGTGCAATCAGTACCACGCTCCAGGCGAATAAAACATCCGATAAAAAGGTAAGGGATAACAAAAGTGTTGCACAACCTATACTCCAGGCGAACATGAGGAAATAATCTTTTAATCCAGGCTGTTTAGTATCTTTCTTTAAGAAACTGACAAAACGTTCGATGGTGATGGTGAAAATAAAAGAGAAGAATACAATGTTAGAATACTTGATCGATTTCGGCGTATAATCATTGTACAACTTGTGAAAGAAATACCAGGCGTTGTTGTCATAGAACACGTCTTCTACAGACAAAAGCGTATACGTTGCACTCAGAGAATAAAGCACGCTCAGCACGATAAAAGGGATGACGATTTTTTTAAAGTTGGCTTTGAGCAAAACAAAAGTGAGCTTGAAAATATGGCCGTTATCGTAGATCTTTCTTTGATCGAAAACTGTTGGGGTAGAGCTTTCCAAGCGTTCCGGTTTAAGACTGGGATGAAAACCGATTTTGGCTTTTCGCAAAGGGAGTACGATAAAATAACCGGCAATGAATGCCGCAGAAGCGATGATTAACAAAGCCTTGATCCAATCCGGTGTACCGGTATAGCGTGTAATAAAACTTTCAATAAAACCAGCCAGGCAAATCAAAGGAGCCAGACCTAGAATCAGTTTTAAACTGTTGGTACCGGAAATACGAAAGGCTTGTAAGCGAGTATAAGTTCCCGGAAAGAGAAGTCCAGAACCAAGCCTTAAAAGCCACCCAAAGATTATTAAGTGTAATTCCCATAAACATATCGACCTGGTTCATTTTTTTATAAACAGCCATAGGGTCTCCGCTCGCTATGTTTTCTTTGGTCATTTCTATATAAGAGTTACCTAAAATCCGTTCAGCAAACGCCGGGTCTTTGATGGAAGAAATCAATCCAAACAGCATGGCAATAGCAAAGATAGAGAAGGCTATACTTAATTCTTTCCTGGATTGATAGACCACGTAAGGCAATTCTTCTTTCCAGAAAAAAACGATGTCTTTCCATTTTGTTCTTTTGTTTTTGTATACATTAAAGAAGATCGCTTGGGTGATGTTATTAAGGTATACCCGGATGGAACGATTAGGGTAGAAAGTACGTGCATAGGAGAGATCTTCAGAAACCTGAATAAATAATTCACTCATCTGATCAGGATCTTTTCTTTTTTCCTTCAATAAGGTTTCCAGATCTTGCCATTTTTCTTTATTTTGTTGAATGAATGAGGTTTCCTTCATGCACTAATATTAAAAATTTATATGGAAACTATAGATATAAATACACCCCAAAATGTAACAATAAATTACGAGTTGGCCTCATTAAGGGAGCGAATATTTGGTTTCATTATTGATTTTGTGACTTTATCCATTTCTTGTTTACTTCTTTTTTCACTGCTGGTCGGCTCGTTCGGTGATGGAGGTAAAAATATCCTTGTTACTATTTTAATATTGCCCTTATTCCTGTTCTATAGTCTGGTATTCGAGATGATGAATAATGGTAAGTCTTTGGGCAAGATGGCATTGGGGATAAAAGTGATTAAAATAGACGGTACCGAAGGAGTTGCAGGAGATTTTATGGCGCGTTGGGCATTCCGGTCTTTAGAGTTATACCTTACATTAGGTGGTTTTGCAGCGCTTATGGTCAGTTTATCGGACAAAAATCAAAGATTAGGAGACTTGCTAGCCAATACTGTAGTGGTAAAAGAAAGACCAAGTTTTACTATGTCATTGGTCGCCTTGCTCAATAAGAAAACCATCAATGAATACCAGCCCGTATACCCCTCAGTGATACACATGTCTGAAGAAGATGTTTTATTCATCAAAGAGGTTTTGGAGCGTTACCGTAAATACAGAAACGAGGCACACCGCGAAGCTTTAAAAGTGCTGTCGGATAAAATGAAAATAAAACTGGGAATCAACAATACGGTAGGGCGCTACGATGAGTTTTTGTTGACACTAATCAAAGACTACGTTGTATTGACTAGATAGTGGAACTCAAAGCCAACTTAAATAGTTTAACTAACAACTAACAACTAACAACTAACAACATGTCTACCTGTGGTTACCTTTGTCCGAAATGCGAAGGAAAAGGATTTACCGATGACGGTGAAACCTGCGATTGGTGCAGTGTGGAGTTGGTGATCAAAAAAAAGAACGATACTGTTTCTGATGAAGAATGGCAACGTTCGGTGCATGAAGGAAATTGTTGCGCGGGAGAACCAGAAGAGCAAATAAAAAAAGGAGATCAATGATCTCCTTTTTTATTTTAAACTGATCACTGACAACTGACCACTTTAACTTATCTATATTTTCCTCCTATCAAATAATTCTTCACATAATCCTCCACGCCATCTTCCAGGCTGGTAAAGGGCTTGCTGTAACCGATGCTTTTCAATTTATTCATGTTCGCTTCGGTGAAGTATTGGTACTTATCACGGATGTCAATAGGGGTATCTACGAAATCAATATCTTCTTTTTTCCCCATGGCCTTGAAGGTACTCTTCACCAAGTCCAGGAATGTTCTGGCTTTACCGCTTCCTAAATTGTAAATACCACTGTCTTTACGGTGTTCGATTAGAAACAAAATGACATCGCAAAGGTCTTTTACATACACGAAATCTCTCATTTGCTCACCGTCTTTGTAGTTGGGATTGTGAGAGCGGAACAATTTCATTTTTCCGCTCTTCTCAATTTGGAAGAAAGCATGCTGAATTACGCTGGCCATGCGGCCTTTGTGGTATTCATTAGGCCCGTATATGTTGAAGAATTTTAGACCTGCCCAGAAGAATGGTTTTTCTTTTTGCTGTAAGGCCCAGATGTCAAAGTCATTTTTAGAATCTCCGTAAGGATTCAATGGCTTCAATTGAGGGATCAGGCTTTCATCGTCGTTGTATCCAAACTCTCCATTTCCGTAAGTGGC
>JAQZBV010000156.1 GCA_029237685.1 Cytophagaceae bacterium
AGAAATGGAAAAAATTGACCAGATGAAGAACAATAGAAGAAGCGATGTTTCGTGGTTCATGAAAGTAGTGCTTTTAATGGGCCTATTGCTGATCGTGAACAGCCTTCGTGCCCAATCCGTTGCCGGCAGCACCTGGAACCTGGCTACAGCAACACCAGGAGCAGGATATACCAATTGGGGCAGTGGAGTGATTTCTTTAACAGATACGGTGACAGGTAATGGTGTGTGTCAGGGATCCGCGGTCATTGAAACCAGTGGTTATAATCCGACAACCAACTTCAGTCAATGTTACCGTGTATTCTTCGGATGTCCGGGAAACGATGTAATAGGCTCAGGTGGAAATCCTTATTCCGATTTTAACGGGGATGGGATGTCGTTTAACTTTTTCAGGAACAATACCACTTATACTGCTACGAACGGAAATACTTGCGGTGGTGGTTTAGGATACGACAATGCCTTAACAGGCGGTGCAAACGATGGAAAGATGATCAGCATTGAATTTGATACCTACAGCAGTTTAGGTACAAGCACAGTAGACGGCAGCTATGGTGGCGGTGCTCCGGGTTCAGGAAGCATCAACGATGAAATTTCAGTGCATAAAGATCAGAACTCAAATGATTTGGGTTTGCTTCCAGGCAGTACGATCAATGCAGGCAACCTGGAAGACGGTTTGGAGCATGAAGTATGCATCACTTACAATGCGACGACTCATTTATTGAATGTGACCATAGACGGCGCTCCTCGGTTGACGAATTATAATTTAGCCACTACCGGAGGAGGCAGTGACTTTGCAACATACTTTGGCGCAGGATCCACACTTAATTATGGTTGGTCGGCCGGTAAATATGGCGCCAATAATATGCAAACAATCGGCCCAAGCGGTCAGTCTATTTTCGGTACCATCGGACACAATCTTTGTACGAACACCGCACCTGTTACCTTGATCAGTTTTACAGGCAAAACAAGTGATGGAACTGCTGTGTTAAACTGGGCTACTGCAATGGAAGTCGACAATAAAGAGTTTATCATTGAGCATTCTGCCGATGGATCGAACTGGGAGGCGATAGGCCATGTCGCTGGTGCCGGCAATAGCCAAGCTGTTTTACATTATACCTATACAGATTATTTTCTTGTTACAGGCATCTCTTATTATAGATTGAAGCAAGTGGATTTCAACGGTGACTTCCATTATTCAAAGATAATCGCAGTAGCGAAATCTATGGGACAGCATATTAGTCTTGTTCCGAATCCTTTTGACGATGCGATTACCATCAGCGTAGATTTGATTGGAAAAATACACATTCAAATCGTTGACGTGTTAGGTAAATTGGTGTATCAAACAACGAAAGAAGGCAGTGAAGGTATTCCTACCATTTATCCGGAATTACAAGCCGGTACTTATATCATTACGGTACAAACAGACACGTTTGTAGAACAGCAAAAGATCATTAAGAAATAATACACCCATTCAGTTGGTCACTCCATGATGGCACAAGTGTATAGCTTGTGCCATTTTTTTTGGTATAGTATTCTTTATCTTACGAAGAATTGATGATTAGTAAGAAATAAAAAAGCACCGCAGTGGCTCTAACACGCGGTGCTTTTTTTGCTTTTTGTATGCAATCAATTGTTCTATCGTGTTTTCATCACACGCACTACATTCACTCCTTCCTGACCGAATAATTTGATCAGGTATAAACCATCCGGTAAGTCTGCGCCGAATTGCAGGTGTAGACCGGATAGATCGGGATTGTTAATCGTAGACACAAGACTTCCTGCACTGTTGTATACTTCTATTTTATGCACTTGTTCTTTAGTCGCCTGAAGCGTTAATTCAGAAGAGAAAGGATTGGGATAGACCGCCAGAGATGTAGTACTCATCTCTTCGGCAGCATCGGCTTCTCTTGCTGTTGATGTACCATATACTTCCAGTTCCCATAAGGAATAACCGTATGGTGTATTGCGCTGCGTGCCTCTTACACGGACATACCGTCCTGCTCCGCTGACCGTAAATTCATCTATGCCTCCATCTCCTGTTGTCGTCGCATATAAAGGCGTCCAATTGGACAGGTCATTAGAAGATTCAACGGTATACGATTTTCCCGAAGCAGCTTCCCATCGCAGAATGATCTTGCTGAGTGCACTCGGTGTTTGCAAGTCAACATAGATCCATTGCGGGTCGCTGAAAGCACTTGACCAGCGTGTAGTGGTTTTGCCGTCTGTTGCATACGCCGGTACTGTTCCTCCCGATTCCTGAGAAGAAGCAAAGGCCGGTTTCAACAAGGCAAGGTTTGTATTGGTGCAAGATGTCACCACCACATTTTTGCTAGCCGTGCTGCTGCCGCCCACACCGGTGGTAGTGAGTGAAATCGTTTTACTGCCAGCGGTGCTGTAAGAAACAGTAAATGGTCCAGTGCCTGTTCCTGTAGTGGGTGTCGCACCGGCTCCGAAGTTCCATGTGTAGGTACTGATGTTACCGGTTGAACTGTTGCTGACCACTGTATTTGCTCCCGTACAAAGGTTTGCTAAAGAAAGATTAAAGGCTGCAACTGGTGGTGGGGTAACCGCGGTTTGCGCAACCAGGTAGTTGATGTTGAATCCGCCGGTATCAAAGACTAAGCGCAAAGTATAATTACCTGTTGGCAATGCCACATTACTCACTTTTAAATCCACCCAGTTTTGCCAGCCGTTGGTAGATGGTACATTGGTAGTAGGAGAGATGCGTTGTCCATCGAGTTCGAGGTGAAAGCTTCCGCCGCTTCCTGCAGCAGCCACACGCAGTGTGAAATCATACGTAGCGGCTGTTGTCACATTTACTTTGTACTCTGTCCAATCGCCATTGTCTGTCCAACCGACATTCAAACCTCCACCGGTATCGGTGGTGCCTTGCGTGGAGATGCCCGACATGGCGGTATACAATTCCGCTTCGATTTTTCCCGGCAAAGCAACCGGTTGATTGGGTGTTCCGATAGGAAGGCTGACGTACAATTGTCCGAGTTCTGTCAATTGTCCCGATGCACCTAATAAGTTGACATTCGGAATTTCTGTCGTGCGTCCTGCAAACCAGGCATAACGGAATACGCTGGTGTCATTTTCTAAAATGGACACTGCTTCCTGCATGTATTTTTTTTGTACGGCCAGGGACAAGTCCGATTGATCACCGCAAGAAAACTCCGTCAACCAAATAGGCTTTCCGAATTTTTTAAAACGATTCAAGTACCAGATCAACGCATCAGGCGTGCAGGCATACCAATGCAAAGCGATGTAATCCACTTTGCAATCCGGACAAGCAGCAAAGAATTCTTCCAGGTAAACCAGTGGATCCGTTTGATTACAATTTCCACCACAGTAATTGACAGCAGGAGAGACGAGCTTTAAATTTTTTCTCTCCGCTACTTGTTCAAACACCGGCCATAGTTCCGCCGCACGTTGCGCGGTGATGTTGGACTGGACTCCGAAGTTTGGTTCATTGAAAGCCAGCAAATATTTTGTCCCATCAGGGATATTGGCTGATACCTGATCCACATTCGGTACACCGCCCCAAACCATCGGTACAAATTCAACGCCGGCTGTTTTATACGCTTCACCCACCGTTGCGTCCGGTTTCAGTGACCAGTTATACCACCAGGAAACACCTGCAGAAACAGCTTGCATATCTGCCGGCGAATGGTAACCATAAGCGATGCCTCTTTTAGTACTCACGTTACTTTGTCCTAAAGCAACCTGGCCGCAAAGACAAAAAGCCAATCCATACACGAGTAAGTGTAAATTTTTTTTCATAGATCAAAATTGTTTTTAATGGGAAATCATAGCGGAGTCTGATGGACTACAAAAAAAATAATGGCACCTTACACTTTAATTCTGTTTTTTAATGGGGAATAAAATGCACAGCGCCCTTTATTGATAAAGGATATAGCGTTCATGTGTTTTTTGTAAACCCATAAGCAGGGTTGTGCTTTCTTTTAGAGAATGTATAGGGGGCATCTTCGATAAAAAAAAGCGGAAGGGCTCATACAAATGAAGCATTAAATAGATACCTTAATGATACAATTAATCAAACCATGTCATGAGTAGCTCAGAAAATAATACCTCCATTTTTCCCAAAGGAGAAAAAGCAGCCCCGGATTATTTTGTAGGAACAGCCTATGTCAATCCTTTGGTACCGAATGATCCGACGTTGCACATTCAAATATGGGATGTGGTCTTCGAAGCGGGTGCAAGAAACAATTGGCACACGCATGCCGGCGGACAAATTCTGATGGCGACGAAAGGCATAGGCTATTACCAGGAAAAAGGTAAACCGATACAAGTGCTTCGTCAAGGGGATGTCGTGAATGTGCCTCCCCATGTAAAGCACTGGCACGGCGCTTCACCGGATAGCGAGTTTACACACATCGCCATCAATCCCAATACACAAGGTGGCGTTACCGTGTGGCTGGAGCCGGTGACGGAGGAAGAGTATAATGGATAGAAAAGAGAAAGAGAAAGAGAAAGAGAAAGAGAAAGAGAAAGAGAAAGAGAAAGATTAACCCTCCCGGTTGTATTTGCTTCTATACTCCAATGGTGACAAACCGGTGATTTTTCTAAACACTTCGCGAAAAGCTTTCACATCCGAATAACCCACTTCGTACATCACCTCGTTGATCGTTTTTCGGCTGGACTCGAACGCTCGTTTTGCGGATTCTATTTTTACACGTTGGGCATACTCAAGCGGAGTATTGCCTGTTGCTTTGATGAAGCGTCGGTCGAAGTTTCTTCGTCCCACAGCGAATTGAGCAGACAGTTGTTCAAAAGAAATTTTTTCGTTCCATTTGTTCTCAATATAAGTTTGCGCTTTTTTTACCATGTCGTCATCATGCTGTTTCTGACCGGTGAAGATGCTAAAGGGTGATTGACTGTGTCTGTCGATTTCGATTTGAAATACTTTTGCGCAATAGATCGCGGTGCTTCTGTCGTAATATTTTTCGATCAGGTAAATGATGAGGTTGAGAAAAGAGTAAGCGCCTCCGTTTGTATAAATGCCTTTTTCATCCGTGATCAATTGATCCGCTTTTAAATTTACCTCTGGAAATCGAGTACTGAACTTATTGGCCGCCGACCAATGGGTGGAACAACTTTTTCCATTCAACAAACCTGATGAAGCCAATAAAAAAGCACCGGTACAAATGCTGGCCACTTCTGCTCCTCCTTTGTATTGTTTTTCTATCCACTGGATGAGTGCTTTGTTTTGCTCTACGGTTTGTTCATAATTGTGATTCAGAGAAGGAATGATGATGAGGTTTGTTTTCTTAATCTCGGAAATGTGTGTGTGTGGTTTCACTGTAAACAAGCCTTCATGGAAATCTATTTTTTTAGAGATACCTGCCAGTTCTATTTTGAAGACTTCTTTTTTACCGGTCCGATGGCTATCGGACTTTTTCCAGTAAACATTCGCACGGCTAAATATTTTATAGGCTCCTACAATGCTGCTGAGGTTGTTTTCCCCGTTGGGAACCAGTATCGTCAGGTGTTTCATGGCTTTTTATTTGAATAAAGGTATAACATTGGTTTGTCTAAATCAACCCATCATAATGTCTATTTAGCACCCTCTTAAAATCGGATGGCTACCTTATATTTGTTCGTATAAAAGATAAACTGAACATGAACGATACAGCTACATCCGATTTTACTACTGTGCTCTTAGTAGAGCAAACACCTCATGAAGTGTTTAACGCGGTCACAAATATCCGCGGCTGGTGGTCCGAAAATATCGAAGGAGATACCTCTCAACTTCATGAGGAGTTCCGCTATGAAGTGACGGACTTGCACACCTGTAAAATGAAATTGGTAGAACTCATTCCTGATCAAAAAGTAGTATGGTTGGTATTGGAAAATCATTTTAGTTTTACCAAAGACAAAGACGAATGGATCGGTAACCGCTTGGTCTTTGAAATCTCAAAGCAGGGCCCTCAAACAGCAATGCGCTTCACACAGGTTGGATTAGTTCCGGCATATGAATGCTACGAGATTTGTAACAATGCCTGGACAGGTTATATACAAAATAGTTTGCGCGATTTGATTGTTAATGGCAAAGGCCATCCCAATCCTAAAGGCGGCGGACTACCGAAGTAAGAAGAAAATTATGAATCAACAGGTTGATAAATTAAGAAAATTCAGACTGTTTGTCTTGAAGCAAATCAGTGGATTGACGAGCGAACAACTCAATTTTATTCCTCCAGGATATAACAACAATATCATATGGAATATGGTACATTTAGTGGCCACCACTCAAGCGCTTTGTTACAAAAGAGCAGGATTGCCTGCTACAATCAGCGAGAAATATATCGGCCCATTTTTGCCAGGCACTAAACCCGACCACTTCATCAGTGAAGAAGAGATTGCTGAGGTAAAGGAATTGTTGGTGACTACATTGGATACCTTGGAAATCGATTTAGCTCGAAATATCTTCGGCAAGTATACACCATCGGAGAGAATCAAAGAGGTATATGGAATAGACATCTTTACTATAGAAGATGCCATAGCATTTCTATTATACCACGACGGTTTTCATAGTGGTTATATAATAAGTCTCATTCGTTTAATTTAATGTTTATTAATATGGACAAGCAAAATTTTAACCGTGTTTTTTTAGTTACCCAAACAGCGCAACAGGTTTTCGACGCCATTACTAATGTGCCTGCTTGGTGGCATAAGGAAATGAAAGGAAGTTCTAAGAAACTGAACGATGAATTTTCTGTTCAGTTTGCCGACATCCATTACAGCAAACACCGATTGACAGAAGTTGTTCCGAATAAAAAGATGGTTTGGTTGACATTAGACAGCAAGCTGACCTTTGTAGAGAAGCAGAGTGAATGGACAGGAACTACCATCACGTTTGAAATTTTAGAAAAAGGGGAACAGA
>JAQZBV010000033.1 GCA_029237685.1 Cytophagaceae bacterium
ATTACCCAACCCTTCATGCATCAATTCCTGAAAATCTTGGATAGGTATTTTGCTGTTTTTAAGTTTTAAAATATGAGTAATGTATTTGCTGACTTTAACGGCAAATTTAAAGTCATGAACCGCATTCTGAGCATATTTTATAAGATCCGCTAATTTAGGTGTCCGGTAGAATGTGCCGTTCAATTCTACGGAATTGAATACCGTGCTGTAATAAGCCAACCAATTTTTAGGTTGTAATCCTTGCGGATAAAATTTGTTCTTCCAGGCTGCATAATAATAGCCGGAACAACCGATGCGAAATTTGGAGCCGCTCATGATTATTTCTTTCATGATATGCAGCGAAGAACATGCCATAAAGCAGTATTCAGCAAGAGTATAGAGCAAGAAGTAATAAGAATGTTCTTCTAAAACAGGTTGAGTTGTCCGTTGTCTTTGGGAGGCTTTGATTTTCCAAACACTGTTCGTCCTCCATACTTATAGGATTCGGAACGTTCCCTGGCAATGACACGATCAAATGCATTTTCATCAGGCTCAAAACTTTTTTCCATATTCTGTGCCGCTAACGTTAAATTTCTGATGGCGATCTGTTTGTCCTGATCTCCGATCTTAGCCTTTTCTACCGAAGATTGTAAAATAGAAATGGTTTCATCATACACTTTGGTAGGTACAGGAAAAGGATGTCCGTCCTTGCCTCCATGCGCAAAAGAAAAGCGCGCCGGATCGGAAAACCGCGAGGGCGTTCCATGTATCACTTCGCTGACTAATGCCAGAGATTGTATGGTACGAGGTCCAACACCTTCCAGCATCAGCAAAGATTCGAAATCTCTCAGATCCTTATCATGAGCCAAAGCCAGCATGCTTCCTAATCTTTTTAAATTTACATTTGTTCCCCTCACTTCATGATGCGAAGGCATAATCTTTTTCATTTCCGGAAACATCTTTGCCGGGTCTTCTCTGATGATGTTCAAAATACCGGTTTTCGATGCTCCGGCATGCTCATCCACCAAATTCAAGATGTCACCTTGATTTTTTCCATAAATAAAAGCGTGAGGCTTCTCTACAAACGATTGTACTTTCTCTGAATGCCAATGGTAACGGCGAGCCATGCCACTTCCATCGTTCATTCCCTGTTGTACAATGGCCCACTCTCCTTCATCGGTCACAATAAAGCTGTGTAAATACAATTGAAATCCATCCTGAATAGCCGTATTATCAACTTTAGCTGCCAGTTTACTGGAACGTACCAAGGCTGTTCCATTTAATCCCGTGCGATCAGACAAGGCCATCAACTCATGGGGTGTTTGTGTAGAATGTTTTCCTTTCCCGCCGCAGATGTATATCCCCAACTCTTTAAACTTAGGGTTCACAGCTGTTTTTAGTGAACCCATCACTGAAGTAGTAATTCCCGAAGAATGCCAATCCATGCCCAATGCACAACCGAAAGCTTGGAACCAGAAAGGATCGCTAAGCCTGCTCAGTACAGCAGACTTTCCATATTCCAAGACGATAGATTCGACGATCGCTCCACCTAGTAAAGTCATGCGTTGAGCGAGCCAAGGCGGTACTTTCCCATGGTGCAAGGGCAGATCGGCATAACGGGTGGTATTGAAGTAAAGTTTAGGCATAATAAAAGTTACTTAATTTTTTGACAGGATTCCAGTTTTCTACTGTAGAATTTAACGTGCGAAACAGAGTAAAAATTACACACGTTGCAAGCTTAAATCGCTCTTCAATCATTGCCTGCGCACTGGTACACAATTTGAACTACTCCTGTCATAACCATAAACAAAAACTATTATGAGAACCAGCACTAAAAAATCACACGCGAATACTGCCACACAAGAATATGGTATTGAAGAATCAAAACTATTAAAATTATTTGAAGAAGAATTAAAAGACATTTACTGGGCTGAAAAAGCGTTGACCAAGGCGCTTCCAAAGATGGCTAAAAATGCAACTTCACCAGAATTAGTTGATGCCATTGAAACCCATCTAGCGGAAACAGAAGAACAAGTTCAGAAAGTAGAGGAAGTATTTGCTCTATTGGGTAAGAAACCTGTCGCTAAAAAATGCGAAGCCATGGATGGCTTGATTAAAGAAGCTCAGGCTATCATGGAAGATTCTGAAGAAGGTGCTATGCGCGATGCGGGTATCATTTCAGCAGCCCAAAAAGTAGAACACTATGAAATTGCTTCTTATGGCACACTGAGAACGTTCGCGCAAACATTAGGTCTTACTGATGCAGTCGAAATTCTTCAAGGCATCCTGGATCAGGAAAAGAATGCGGATCAAACGCTGACAGAAGTTGCTGAGTCTACTATTAATATTCAAGCAGCTGAGGAAGAAGAATAGTTTTTTCCATTCATTAAATGTAAAAGGAAGGCATTCGTGTCTTCCTTTTCTATTATAGTATTGTTATGAGTGAAGTACATCAATTAGTGCGAATGCTAAAGGATAAAAACTTAACCCTTGGTTTAGCCGAAAGCGTTACCTGCGGCATGGCGGCGTATAAACTTTCAAATGTAAAAGGCATATCAGAAGTTTTGCGAGGATCGATTGCATGTTATACACCTGAGGTCAAAATAGCTCTATTTGGAATCAGTAAACGGATGATAGAAAAATACACCTGTGAATCCATGCAGGTGACGCAAGCCCTTGTCACTAAATTGCCAAAACTGATTCCGGCAGACGTATATGTAGCCGTCACCGGACTAGCATCGCCATCACCTAATGGCAGTGAATCTAAAATTAAACCTGTTGGCACTGCTTTTATTTGCGTGAGATATAAAAATAAACTTTATAAGACCAAACATGTTTTCAAAGGTACTCCTCTTCAAATAAAGAATAAAATTTGTTTAGAACTGTACCGTTTCATCTCTTCCATTTTAGAATAGCTTTTAAATAATGGTAATGTCTTCCTTTACTCTTAAAGCCGGCAATACACTCTTTCCGAAGTCACTTATAAAAAGTTCCTGCTCGCGATTTACATTATGCAGGATAACATTATCAAATCCTTGTTCTCTAGCTTTTAACAGATGATCAGTAAATTGTTCCAAATTTGAAGTAATAAGAATTTCACTCTTCATGTCCTCCGGTTTTAGATGTTCTGATTTCGCATCAAAATGCTCCGGCCGACATAATTCTCCCAAGTCATCCATTGGTACGGTATTGCTTCTCCACTGATGGTGCGCGCCTTTCAAGGCATCCTCTTCTTTGCGGGCATATGAAAAAGCAAATTGTACATGTATGGGTTTATTCTCTCCTCCCCCTTCTCTAAAAGCATCTACCATTTTCTTCATCTCATCCGGTGAGCCGTAAGACATTAAAAGTCCATCAGCCCATGAGCCAAGCCATCGTGCTGTATCTACAGAAAGAGCTGCACCTAAAAATAAGGGCATGGTATCCGGCCGTGTATATAAGGTTGCTTCCTTTACTTTTACATATCCATCATGTGTCACCGTATCTCCTTTCATAAGACGACGTATGACCATTACTGATTCCCGCAATCTTTCATTTCGAATAGGTTTCTCCGGCCATTTTTCTCCTGTAATGTTTTCATTTAAGGCTTCTCCGCTACCAAAGGCAACATCTAATCTACCGGGATACATTTGAGTGAGCGTAGCGATAGCTTGCGCTACAATAGCGGGATGGTAACGTTGTCCCGGTGCATTGACCATGCTGAATGGAAATGTTGTAGCCTGCATAGCTGCTCCAAGCCAGGCGAAAGCAAAACCGCTTTGTCCCTGGCGTACGCTCCAGGGATGAAAATGGTCAGAACAATGGCAGGCATCAAAGCCAGCTTTCTCTGCCATTACAGCATAGGATAATAAATCACCCGGTGTGAATTGTTCATGAGAAGCATGGTATGATACGATCATAATTATGCCGTTTTAATAAGGTAGAGCAGAATCAAAATTCCTACAAAAGACAGAAAAACAGTCAGCGTAGTAATCATCAAGGACGAATAATGAAAATCTCCCTTATCTAATTTCGTAATATTGGATCTGTAGCTGAAATAAGAAAACAGCGCTGTACATAATCCGGCACCTACCAGCACGATTCCTAATATGCCGGAATAACCATTGGTTTCATGGTCTATGCCTACATGTTCCTTTCCAATCAACACATATATTTGTTTTACAAAAAGGGAAAACTTCACTACCACAAATCCAAAGGCCATGATGCCTAATCCTGTACGCACCCATGATAAGTAAGTGCGCTCATTGGCCAGGTAATCGTTAGGAGTGGCCGCTTTCTGTTTCAGTTCTTCGTTCATGATTAAGCCGTATAAATACTTTCCAAATGTGAATGACAAGCTTCCGCGCATTTCTGACAAGCTTCCGCGCATGTTTTGCAATGATTCATTTCATGCTTATTGCATTCATCTGCACACAAGCGACACATTTCTTCGCATACAGACAAAAAATGATGTGCGATCTCCGCATCCCGCTGTAATAGTCTCGCACCCTGAAAACAAATATCAGCGCAGTCACGATCCAACTCTATACATCTGGCCATCATGGCAATGTCCTTTTCATCTAAACATGCGGAAGCACACATTTCACAAACCAAAGCACAATGAACCATTTCTTGAATTAAGGCCGAGTGGTCATGGCCGGAATGATGATGAGCTACAAGTTTATTTTTCATACTATATATTTTAGGTGATTGTATTCAGCAATAAAGAAATGAGAAAAAATAGTGCCACCTCCTATGCGTATTAAGACTAGGTTAATACCTTTAGGTGATTATCTATAAGTGTGTAAAAAAAACCTCTTTTTGTTGCCGATTTCCTTACCAAACCACCATGGTTACGCGGTCTGATGACCATGATGATCTTATGATTGCGGGTTTTCATGCCACACACGATGGCATGATTTTTACTTTTGTATTAGGGTATATAAAAAATCATGATACGTAAACTTAAATCAGGAGAATACCGCATCTATTCAAAAAAAGTAGATCCGAGTACCAATAAGCGCAAAAATCTTGGCACGTTTCCTACGCTCGAGGCCGCACAAAAACATGAAAGGGAAATTCAATTTTTCAAGCATTCAAAATAGTTTAATTTCATCCCGCTCACTTGCTAGAACAAATAATTTTCTCCCAAATCTAGAAACTTCAATGCGCCCTTGATTTTCTTTTCGCCTTCTAATTGTTTCAATATACGTACAGGCTCTCCTACCGGTTCATCGCTCAGATCAAAGGTGCCGTAATGCATCGGTATAAAAGTCTTTGCTCCTAATTCATGAAAGGCGTTCACCGCATCTTGAGGTGAAATATGATTGGCATGCATGAACCATTCCGGCTTATAAGCGCCTACACCGATGATGGCTATGTCTATTGCAGGAAATAAAGTCTTCGCTTCGATGAAGTGATGACCATAGCCTGTATCTCCACTGAAGTAAATTGTTTTGTCCTTGGTTTGAAAAACGAAAGCGCCCCACAATTGTTTATTGGTATCGTTCACAGCGCGTTTCGACCAATGCCTGGAAGGCAAATAATAAATGGACAGCGCCTCAGAAGTTTCGTACTGCTGGTACCAGCCCGCAGTTTGTATCGTGCAGCCTTTGCTCCAGGGCTTCAATAAAGAGTCCATGTGCAAGCCTGTCAAAATAGTAAGATCAGGATTCACCGCTGTAATTTTACGAATCGATTTTTCCTGGCAATGATCCTGGTGGTTATGCGAAATCAAGAGGTAATCCAAATTGGAAAACATTTCGGGAGCAAACGCATGCTCCGCGTAACGCTTAGTCAATGGCACTTTATAAAATACCGGATCAATTAATACTTGAATGCCATTCAGTCGGATAAAAAAAGTGGAATGACCTAACCAGATTAAACAATCCTTGTGGTGTTGTAAGAAAGTGGTATCATCTTGGTGTACAAGTCGAAAATCATCCGCCTTTTTCTCTTCTCTCTGCGGATTACGTTGGAATGCCCACTTCAGGACCTCCGGCAATCGAGGAACAAAAGGGAATTCCTCGTTAACAAAAGAATGCGTTGTATCTACAGGTGTTCCTGGCCAATCTTGCCTGATGGTAGGAAGTTTATTATTCCATTGGTAACGGTAAGGCTTCATGAAGGGTAAAGTTAAAATTATTTTTTCCTATCCCTGATTTTTAGCTCAATTTAATACAGGTATTATAGGTCTATTTACAAGACGACTCAGCAGAAGAAAGATTGTATGTTACACTGAAAAACAATTAAAATACTTTAAGGAATAGTTAGATTGTGTATATTCGTCTTGGATGAAAACTTTTTTTGACCACATAGACCATTACTATAAGCTCAGCGAAGACGCGAAACAAGCTATAGCAAAAGTCCTGAAGCAACATACGCTAACTAAAAATGCTTTATTGGCAACAGAGGGTAAAGTATGCCAACACATGTACTTTCTGGAAAAAGGATGTGTGAGAGGTTATTATAACCTGGACGGAAAAGAAGTCACGTATTGGTTTGCTTTCGAAAATAGCTTTGTCACTTCTTTCTACAGCTTCATCAGCAGAAAACCGGCCTTTGAAAATATACAACTTATCGAAGATTGCCAGCTCCTCTCCATCAATTATGAGGATCTTCAGACACTTTACAGCCAATACCCTGAAATAGAACGCATCGTCAGAATCATCAACGAGAGTTATTATGTTCGATTGGAAGAACGCTTTGTGGCCGCTCAATTCAAAACCGCAAAAGAACGTTATGCCGGTTTGCTGGATTTTTCTCCTCATATTCTTCAACGCATGCCTTTAGGATACATTGCTTCCTACCTGGGAATCAGCCAGGAAACACTTAGCCGCATTCGAGGCAAAATCTAATTCTTTGCTTTTTGACATATGTCAAAAGGAAATGAACGAGCAGCTGTTAGTATTGCTTATACTTTACATCAGCCCATCAACTCTTCATGACCAGCGCATTGCTACACTCTATACTTCATAACTATTCTTACCTGCAGGTATATGGGCTTACTCTAGCTTATTTCTTAGTTCTTTATTTCCTGATCGGATCTTTGTTTTTATTAGTCTGTAAACAGCTGGAAAAAAGAAAAGTCATCCAACCCATTACAGCAACTGCCGCTCCTTACAAAAACATCGGCTATGAAATAAAAAATTCTGTGCGTTCCATTTTCATTTTTGGATTTTCTGGTATCCCATTGATCTATGGCTTCAGAACAGGATTTATTGCTCTGCTTCCTGATACGTTGTGGACTGCCCTATTTGGTCTTGTCTTATTGATGGTATGGAATGAGATCCATTTCTTCCTCATTCACCGCCTCATGCATGTATCTTGGTTTTACAAGTACATCCATGTCGTACACCACCGGTCAAAAATTCCTACTGTATTTTCTGTATTCAGTTTTCATTGGGTAGAAGCTTTGCTATTGAGCACGGTAGAATTTACGATCGCTGTTTTTATTCCGTTCTCTGCTGTTGCCTTGTTCTTATATCCCTTAGTCAGCATTCTGTTAAACTTTGCAGGACACTGCAATTACAGATTTGGAAACGGACAGGGAGCTGCATGGAAACTTGTCAGTACAAGACATGCGGCGCATCATTCGATCAATAAAAGGGAGTATGGATTTGCGAGTTACGCATTAGACAAACTCTTTTCCTTTCAAAAGAAAAATAAATAGACATGTACAAAGTATACATCACTTCTTCGGGAATATTCCTACCCAACAAACCTATTTCTAATGTAGAGATGGAAGATTATTTAGGAAAAATAAATGGGAAAAGCAGCGGCATAAAAGAGCGTATTCTGAAACAGAATGGTATTCAAAACAGGTATTATGCCCTTAATAAAAAACAGGAAAGTACACACTCCAATGCCCAAATGGCTGCTCTTGCTACAGAGCAAGCGATTGGAAGAAGCACGCTAAAGGGAAAAGATATTCAACTGTTGGCTACAGGGACCACGCAAGGCGACTTGCCCGTGCCGGGCTTTGCCAGCATGGTACACAGCAAACTGGATTTCTCCAACTGCGAAGTAGCAAGTTTTCAAAGCGTCTGCGCCAGCGGTATGATGGCGCTTAAAAATGCTTATGCGCAAATCAAATGCGGAGACAAACAAAATGCCATATGCGTAGGCAGTGAATTCCCTAGCCGTTTGTTTAAAAGTTCTCGTTTCGATGCACAACGAGTGAAGACCATCCCTTTCGATACTGAATTTCTTCGTTGGATGTTATCGGACGGTGCCGGGGCTTTTGTATTGGAAAACAAAAAATCTGTGACCGGTTTATCTCTTGCTGTAGATTGGATCGATTTAAAATCACATGCCAATGAATTTCCCTTGTGTATGTACACAGGAAAAAATGACAACCAAGACGAAGAAGAAGCCACCTGGCTGGATTATCCGGATTATGAATCCGCTTCTAAGGCAGGAGCCATCAACCTCAAGCAGGATGTACGATTGCTCGACCAGGTAGTAAAAACAGGCGTGGCACATTACTTCGAATTAATTGATCAAGGTAAAATCAAAGCCGATCAAGTGGATTGGTTGTGTTGCCATTATTCCTCCGAATATTTTAAGGAACCCATCAAAGAACTGATGAAAAAAGGAGGAGGAGAAATTGCTCCGGAAAAATGGTTCAGCAACCTGACCGCTAAAGGCAATACAGGATCCGCTTCTATTTACATCATGCTGGAAGAACTGATGTACTCAGGAAAATTAAAAGTGGGTGACAAAATACTTTGTATGGTACCTGAAAGCGGACGTTTCATTACTTCCTTTATGCAATTAACGGTAGAAGGTCAGGAAGAAAATAGTAAGACGTTAACAGACCATAAAATTGAATCTCCTGAATTGATATTAGATAAGACAGATACTTCTGAATGGCTGGTCAGACAGCTGGCTCAGGTATGGATTGATTTTGAATCGCAGTTGTACAAAGTACCTATTGTCAAAAAAATACACGAGGGAAAATTAAGTATGCAAGATTATAAATTGTTACTTCATGATCTTCGCCAGCAAGTGATCGATGGTTCACAATGGATCTCCAGAGCGGCATCCAACATTGACATTGAACTATTTGAGTTGCGCTCTGCCTTCATCAAACATACCGCAGCAGAACATAAAGATTATCAAATGCTGGAAAAGAATTACACCAATTTGGGAGAAGACCTGGCAGGTATTCGCAGCGGAGAGAAAAACATCGGCAGTGTGGCCTTAAGCTCCTTTATATTCCAACAAGCCAGCCAGCCCAATCCCATAGACCTGTTGGGAGCGATGTTTATCATCGAGGGCATCGGCAAGCGCTTAGCGGCAGACTGGGGTACTATGATGCAAGCACAATTGAATTTGCAAGGCGATCAGGTTTCGTTTTTCATCTACCATGGCGAGGCCGATGAAAACCATTTCAAAAATCTCGAACAAGCGTTGAATCATCCGGGATTGAACATGGACCTGGCCAAGCGAATTGTAAAAACGGCAAAGACCACGGCGAAGCTTTACAAATTACAATTGGAAGAACTGGGTAACTACTAAATAAGAAATGAGAATGTGAGATGAGAGAAGCAATACATCCTCATTCACATTTCTCATTTCTCATTTCTCATCTCACATTTCTCATCTCTCCTCATCTCTCATCTCTCCTAACCTATCATTTCCATGAACAAAGATCCAGAACTTCCATTCTCCGCGCACGACGAAAGAGATCCTAATCCCTGGCTGGCCATGTACCTCGACAGCAGCATTCCCATCAACGATAAGACGAAGCTGAGTTTGATGCGCGACAACAATTCAACATCCGCACAATATCTTTTGCCATTGATTACCCTGTGGTCAAAGATCACCATGTTTCTGATTCATTTGTTCAAATTTTTCTTTCCCAACCTCATCAACTCGTCTAAAATCCTTCATCGCATTTTAGCCTGGGGCTTGAAACGCTTTGTCAGTCCGGATGCAAACTTGCTTATATTCCGTCACTTTCACGTTGGGAGTGAAATCATGGAATTCATTTCCAAAAATATTCAGAACATTGAGATCACAACCAATCCTCTCAAACCTCAAGACTTTGAAGCGGTCAAAGACGATTTGTTTTTAAAGCATGACCTCAATCTTTATAATTTTGTCATTCGCCTCAACTCCCAACTGCGCGAAAAAGACATAGCCATCAAAGGAAAAAGCACGCTAGACCTCAGCATGATTACTGTCGATCAGTTCAATCATATTGAATTTCCCAAAACATGGACAAATATTCTGGACTTACGCTCTTCGATTGAATTATTTACTCCGTTTTACCAACTCTTCTTAACCTCCAATGATTTTGTAAGGGCATCCAATTCCTTGCAATTGGATGAGACCATCGGTATCTATACCTCACAGATTCTAAACACGCCTGCGCATTTGAGTCTGGTCAACAACAAACATCCTATGGTTCCGGAAACCACTTACAGTGCCGCCTATCGACTGGTATTGCACGGGCTATCTGCGGAAACTTTACACCGCATCCTTGTGAATATGAAACTGAAACAACATGCAGATGGCATCATAACTCCTGCTCATTAATTCAAAAAGGCATTTTAAAGAAATTTTACTATATAACTTTTCCAAGATTATTTTAAAACTAACAATGACTCAATTTCGTCCAAATTTGATCAAATAAGTAATTTTGAATTGACAAAAGGGAACTTTAAGAATAAGACATTTCTCCTTTTGTCCATTTATCATGAACCAGCATGGAATAATGCCTGTTTTTATAGAACGTACACTAAAACGTATAAGGTTATGAACGATGCTCTTGCAGACAAACTCATTGAGTTGTTTAAGAATGCCCGAACTAAGCTTGATTCGATTGTAGAGGATATTCCAAGGTCTTCCGATCAAATAGGTTCTATGACAATAAGCCTGCTTAATAAAACGAAGATCGAATTGCGTAAGTACTCTACAGAAGTCACAGCCATGATTTCAACCGCGAAAAAAAATGGTGTAGACATTACGAAAGCAGCCTATGATAAGATCACTAATGACGTAGAACTGATCATCAGTAAAGCGAAAAAAGGATAACATGATCCATTATGAAATGAACAGCAAGTAACTTAGATCTACTTGCTGTTCATTTTTTTATTCCTCATAAAAACACACGATCTACTTCTTCCTGTTACAAAATCTCCTACCTTTAGCGGTGCCGTATTTTTATAACCGGGACATGTTATACATGGATAAAACGGAACAAGGCAATGCCGAACAGGATTTTGAACGCATCATTGACAGTTATGTAAAAAATAAAATTGGGATATCGGATTCATTCCTTGACAGTACGCTAGCCGGTCATTTGAAAGACAATATCCTTCGATTGCATCAGCAGCAACTAATGACGGAAGCGTCAACAGGCAATCAGGAATTACGGATCGCCAACACCCAAGTCAGAGGTGATTCCATTTACTGGCTCGACCGTATGCACAACGATCCCTATGAAAATGAATTCTTCGACCGCATGGATGCTTTTATAGCTTACCTGAACAGCAGTTGTTATACCGGAATTACCGGTTACGAATTTCATTACACCTTATACAAGCCAGGCACTTTTTATAAGCGTCACAAAGACCAGTTTGCGAATAACTCCAGTCGTCAGTTTTCCATTATCAGCTATTTAAATGAAAACTGGACCTCGGAAGACGGCGGACAGTTATTGATACAATTACCAGGATCGCAAGCATCCATTAGTCCTACTAATGGGAAAACGGTCTTTTTCAAAAGCAATGAACTTGAACACGAGGTTTTGAACACCACAAAAAACAGAATGAGCATCACCGGCTGGCTCAAGAAATAAGCCTATATCTTTATCGGGCATGCTGTTGTTCTTGCTCTTTTTACCTAACTTGTTCTTTTAATTTGGTATGAAAGAGTTTGACACCATTGTAATTGGTTCAGGTGCAGGAGGACTAGCGGCAGCGCTTTGTCTGGCAAAAGCAGGGCAACGCGTTTTAGTTTTAGAACAACATTATGTACCAGGTGGATGGTGCCATAGTTTTCATTTGAAGGGACAGCGTTTCAGTCCCGGTGTACACTACATCGGATTAGTCGATGCCGGAGATTCTACCAATGATTTATACAGAGGCCTTGGTGTCGCGAACGATCTCGTATTTTTTCGCATGAACAAAAACGCTTATGAACATTGCCACATCGGACAACATAAAATTGACATGCCGGCAGGGTTAAATAACCTGATAGAAAGCTTAAGCCTTCGGTTCCCTACAGAGCGACGCAACATCAAAAAATACATTGAACTCGTTGATAAAGTAGGAAAAGAAATACAACTCATTCCCAAAATGCGTACGTTCTGGGATCATGTGCTGATTCCTTTTCGCACAAAAAACATGGGCAAATACAGTTTGTTCAGTTTGAAAAGAGTCATTGACTGGCACATCAAAGATCCCTTGTTGAAAAGTGTTTTAAATATCCAATGCGGCGACTATGGCTTACCTCCATTCAAAGCGAGTTTTCCTGTGCATTGTGTATTAATGAATCACTACTCGGAAGGAGGTTACTATCCCATGGGTGGCGGCGGAGGTATTGTAAAAGCAATGACCAATGCATTAAAAAGACACGATGCAGAAATACGAATTAAACAAGAAGTCAAACGCATTGTCATTGAAAATAAAATAGCTGTGGGGGTTGAGTTATCAGATGGTACCATCATCCGTGCGAAACAAATCATCTCCAATGCCGATCCTGCTAAGACTTACCTGAACATGGTAGGCAAAGAAAATTTAAGTGCCGGCTTGTTGAAAAAACTAGCGAAGACAAAATACTCCGTTACGTCCTTGATTCTATTTTTAACCCTGGATATGGATGTGAAAGCCGCGGGTCTTGATTCCGGTAACATCTGGTCATTGAAAAATGAAGACATTGATGACATTTACCATGACCTCAGCCAAAACAATCCTTCTGAGGGTACTGAATTTCCAGCGGTCTTCATCAGTTGTACAACACTCAAAGATCCCGTGTCCTTCAACGGACGTTACCACAGTTTCGAAGTGGTTACGTTTATAGAATTTGATAGTTTCAAATGTTACGATGCATTAGACTACCACTCCCCTGCATACGAAGAGAATAAAAATAAAATCATTGCTAAGTTTCTCAACAACGTAGAGAAGGTCATTCCGGGAGCGAAGCAACACATCATCCAAGCAGAATTAGGCACGCCAAAAACCAATGAATATTTTGTACAAACCACCAATGGCAACGTGTATGGTACAGAAAAATCATTTACTCAAATCGGACCTTTTGCCTTTAAGACGAAATCAGAAATAAAAAACCTCTACCTCTGTGGTGCCAGTACCATGGCTCATGGTGTAACAGGAGCAAGTTACTCGGGCGTAGAAACAGCAGCCCAAATATTAAAGACCACCTCAGAAGCCTTGCTAAAAGACAAGGACAATCAGGAACTTCGCGTCTACGATGCAGAAGACAGCACGGAATGGCCTGCCTGGATGACACAAAAGATTGAACTCAGAAAAAAACGCTTTAAAGATTTGAAAGAAGAAGTCGAAGAAGAGTAAATAGGGAGAACGGCATGCTCTTTGAATTCATGAGAGCATGGTCATGACTACTTTTTTTATAAGGTATTTTAGAATAAGGTAATAATTAATTTAGAGTTATTTTTTATTAAGATTATAGTTAGTCATTGCATGTAGATGCTTTGGGCGTGCCCCTGCGGGTCGGGCTATACGCTACAAGTCCTCGCTCGATCATATCTTGATACATTCACCATCTGATATTCTCGCTGTGGGCTTTCCGCTCCTATCCCTCACGCAGTTTACAAACCCTCTCTTTCAGTCTTGTCTCGTTAAAAAAGAGCGAAGTATTTTTATCGATACTTCGCTCTCCACTCTGTTTCTCAGCACTGATCTTGTGGCGCCTTTTTCTTTTGTTTCTTTTTCTTTTGGGCAGCGCCAAAGAAAAGAAAAAGTCTCGAATGGAAATCAAACTTATCATTATGCTAGACACTAATCACAATTGATCAGAACTACACATATCACTTCCAACCACCACCCAACGCCTTATACAAATGAATATGCGTCAATGTACGTTGGTAATTAATATCCAGGAACTCTATTTGTGAACTCAGGTAATTTTGTTGCACCGTAATAATCTCTAAATAGCTCGCTCTGTTATACGCAAACAAATCTTTAGAGGTGCTGACAGATCTTTCCAAAACTTTGACCTGTTCACTTTTCAACTCCTGCATCAGTTTATAGTTATCCAATTGTTGTGTCAATTGATAGACCTCAATAAAAGATTTTACAATGGTCTTCTCATAATTCAGGTAGGCTTCCTGCTGTGCCGCCTTACTCAGCATCAAGTCCGCCTTCAATGCCCTTCTATTGATCAAAGGCAGCATCAGACCACCGGCAATATTGTAAGCGATGGAGGCTGGAGATTCAAACAAGAGTGCCGCATTGAACGACTGATAACCCAGGTTGCCATTCAATGTTAAAGAAGGATAAAAAGCGGCTTTTGCAGCCTTTAAATCCGCGCGTTGCGCTCTTAACTCATACTCCGCCGCTTTGATGTCCGGTCTGTTAGCCAGCATATCCGAAGGAATACCTGTCACCGGTATTTTACTGATCTCCGTACTGGCTTGAAAGCTTGATCTCACGATCGGTGCAGGGTAACGGCCCAATAAGAAATTCAACGTATTTTCTTCCTTAATAATAGACTGCTTCACATCCAATAACAATGTTTTAGCATTCAAGACCTGAGCAGAAAGCAATTCGATGGCCAATTCGTTAGACTTACCGGTTTCTTTCTGCGCTTCAACAATCGCCAAAGCACTTTCTTGCAACTTAATATTTTCCTCGATGATGTGAAGCTCCTGATCCAATACCATGAGGCTGTAATAGGTCGAACTTATTTCAGCAATCAAATTGGTGATCACTAAATTACGTCCTTGTTCACCCGCAAGAAAACGAGACAACGCCGCGCGCCTTTTGTTTTTCAAACGTCCCCATATATCTATTTCCCAGGAAGAATAAATGCCGGCATAATAATCCGGAATGGGATTAGGCAACTGTTGTTTATCATTCAGGTTCGGAGAAAATTTAGTATCATAGTTTCCTACTCCATCGATCGTATAATCGCCGTAACGACGTTGCCCGGCAGAAAGATTGATGCCTAAATTAGGCATGCGTATGCCTTTTGTAAATTGCACCCCTGCTCTGGTCTGCATGACTCTTTGATAAGCGATCTGAACATCAAAATTATTCACCAATCCCGAATCAATCAATCGAACCAAATTGCTGTCTGTAAAAAATGTTTTCCATTTTTCCACAGAAGGCATGTTGGTCTGATTCGTACTATCGATAGTTATAGAAGCATGGCCTTGATACTGCGCAGGCATTTGAATACCCGTTCGAAGTGCCTTCTCTTTTGTACTACAAGAAGAACACACCAACAATAAACCAATGAGCACACCTACTACACCCTCTACAAAATAAGTTCTCATTGCTTATAGGTTTTAGAATGAATAGAAGCGAAAATAAAATATAAGCCCGGAATGATGATCACTCCGAAAATCGTACCGAACAACATCCCACCGGCGGCGGCAGAACCAATGGTCTTATTGCCTATGGCTCCCGCACCGGAAGCTAGCATCAGCGGAATCAATCCGGCGGTAAAAGCAAAGGACGTCATGAGGATCGGTCGCAAACGAGCGACAGCGCCATCAATGGAAGCCTGCATGACTGTTCTGCCTTCCGATTGTTTGAGAATGGCAAACTCCACAATAAGAATCGCGTTTTTACCTAACAATCCTATGAGCATGATCATAGCAACTTGCGCATAGATGTTATTCTCCAAGTCAAACAGGTAAAGGAACAATAACGATCCGAAGATCCCGATGGGCAAGAACAGCAACACAGGAAGAGGCAGCAAGAAGCTCTCGTACTGCGCAGCCAACAAGAGGTATACAAACAACAAACAAATGGCGAAAATATAAAACACCTGATCTCCGGAAAGGATTTCTTCTCGTGTCATACCTGACCATTCATAATCATAGCCTCTGGGAAGATGAGCCTTAGCTGTTTCCCGAATAGCCGCAATGGCATCTCCACTGCTGTAACCTGCAGCCGCCTGACCGTTTAACATAGCCGATACGTACATGTTGTAACGAGTAAGTTGTTCCGGTCCGAAAACACGTTCGATACGAGTGAATGAACTATAAGGCACCATTTCACCATCGGCATTCTTGATTCTTAGTTTAAGCAAGTCATCCGGCTGTGAACGATACATTGGATCGGCTTGCACCATCACCTTGTACATTTGTCCATAACGAATGAAGTTAGTCGCATACAAACTACCAATCAAAATCTGCAAATTGGACAAAGCCAGATCCGCAGTAATTTTCTTCTTCGCTGCAATGTCCTGGTCGATGTGAATCAGGTATTGAGGAAAGGAAGGATCAAAACTGGAGAAGGCCTCTTTGATCTCCGGACGTTTTTTCAATTCTGTCAAAAACTTATCGGTGACTTGTGCTGTTTCTTGTAAGTTTCCTTTTCCCGTTTTATACAACAGTCTTACTTCAAAACCATTTTCATTACCAAAACCAGGAACAGCCGGAGGAGGAAAGAATTGAATCTCGGCATCCTTGATGTGTTTTGTTTTTTCAATCAACGCGTCAATGAGTTCGTTGGCACCCATTTCCCGGTCATCCCATGGCTTAAGGTTAATGGTACTCATACCAAACGAAGAGCCCACACCTTCCGTCATCATGCTATAACCTGACAAACTGGAAATAGACTCCACTTCCTTAAAAGTTTGTGTGATGCCGTCGATTTCATTCATCACGGCTTCTGTTCGCTCTAAGGTAGAACCCACAGGTGTGGTTACGTTCACATACACCGTTCCCTGATCTTCTGTAGGAATAAATCCGGTAGGCAATACCATACCAATCCCCCAGGCGCCGATACTAAAAGCCACCAGAGCGATGACAGTGATCACGCGTCGGTTTACAATCAGATTTAACAACCCTTTGTAGCGATCTGACAATTGATCGTAACGGTGGTTGAAAGCATCAAAAAAGCGTTGTACGATTGTTTTCTTCGCATGCGGATCAACAGGCTTAAGCATGATGGCGCACAAAGCAGGCGTAAGCGTTAAGGCATTGATACCGGAGATGACAATGGCAATGGCCATGGTCACAGAGAACTGACGGTAGAACACCCCTACAGGTCCTGACAAAAATGCAACCGGAATAAATACCGCGGACATCACCAGCGTAATCGCTAAAATAGCACCCGTCATTTCTTGCATCGCTTCAATAGAAGCAGACTTCGCATCCATGTGTTTCTCATGCATCTTCGCATGAACCGCTTCCACCACCACAATGGCATTGTCCACCACAATACCGATGGCCAGTACCAAAGCAAACAAAGTCAATAAATTAATAGAGAAGCCGAACAATTGCATAAACGCGAACGTTCCGATCAAGGATACTGGAACAGCGAAAATCGGAATCAAGGTAGAACGTACATCTTGCAGAAAGAGAAATACGACAAGCGCCACGAGAATGAACGCTTCGATCAACGTCTTGATCACCTCATGAATAGAGGCATCCAAAAAACGAGACACATCATAACTGATGGTGTAATCCATGCCGGGAGGAAACGACTTTTGTTTCATACCGGCTAGTGTCGCCTTCACTTGTTCGATCACTTTACTCGCGTTAGATCCCGGTCTTTGTTTCAATACAATCGCAGCGGAGGGACTATTGTTTTCTTTAGACAATACATCATACTCTACTGAACCGAATTCAACATCCGCGATGTCTTTCAAACGCAGCATTTCGCCGGTAGGCGAAACTTTGATGACAACATTTTCATATTGCTCCTTTTGAGTCAGTTTACCGGTGTACCTCAATACATATTGCATGGATTGAGATTTCCTACCGGAACTTTCTCCTATCTTTCCCGGCGCAGCTTCCAGGTTTTGTGCCCTGAGTGCTTGCACCACATCATCGGCAGAAAGCTCATACGCATCCAGTCGCTGAGGCTTCAACCAGATCCTCATCGCATATTCTCTGTTACCCAAAATATCGGCGAAACCTACACCCTCTATACGCTTGAGTTCGGGCAGTACGTTGATATCGGCGTAGTTGTAAATGAATTTCTCATCAAAGGATACATCACTACTTTTAAGGTTGATGTACAACAGCATACTGTTGATTTCCTTCTCTGTTGAAACACCCGCTTTGATTACTTCTTCAGGCAATTCATCCAATACGGTAGCGACCCTGTTCTGCACATTGACTGCTGCTAAATCTGGATCAGTACCTACTTTAAAATAAATTTGAATGATACTGGTACCATCATTTCCGGAAACGGAACTCATGTAGGTCATCCCGGGAACTCCGTTAATGGCTCTTTCCAGAGGTGTCACGACAGCCTTGGAGCATACTTCTGCATTGGCTCCGGTGTATTTGGTGGTAACTGAAACCGCAGGTGGTGCGATATCAGGATATTGGGTAACAGGTAAGCTAAAAACTGCCAGTAAACCCAGCAATACGATAAACACAGAGATGACCAGTGACAAGACTGGTCTCTCAATAAATTTTTTAATCATACGAAATGTTGTTAAAAGTTTTGTTTTTTTCTTTATCGCTTAGAAAGCAGATAAATCCTGAATGATTTCATTCATGGAAACAAATTTTGGAACAACTTTCATCCCCTCACTTGCCGTCTGAATACCTTCGTATAAAATTTTATCGTTTGGAGTTAGCCCTTTCGAAATCATGAAAAGATGTGGCACCCTTGCCAAAACTTCCACCTGGCGCATTCTGACTACACCGGCTTCATCGATGACAAATACAAAGATACGATCCTGAATCTCGAACGTGGATTTCTGTGGAATAACAATCGCATCATTATACTCCTTTTCCATTCTGATCTTACCGCTGGAGCCGTGTTTGATCAATTTACTAGTGTTCTTAAATCGTGCACGAAAAGCGATGTTGCCGGTTTTATCATCGATTTGACCGTCCATGGTTTCGATCAAGCCGATATCCTGATGTTGTTGTCCATTGGCAAGAATCAACTTTACTTCTCTTTCTGCTTTATTCTTTCTTGTAAACTTGGACATAAAATCCAGGTACTCTTTTTCAGACACGTCAAAGTAAGCATACACCTCATCGTTGTGAGACAAGTTGGTCAACAAAGATCCTTCTTCGATCAAGCTGCCGATCTTGTGCGGAATACGATTGAGCGTACCGCTGAATGGCGCACGGATAGAGGTATAAGAAAGCATTTGCTTCGCATGAGCTTCCTGTGACAAGGCTTCATCTACTTTTGCTTTTGCTGCCTGGTATTTATTTTCTGCAAATTCATACTCGATCGTTGAAATGATTTTTTTATCCGCGAGTATTTTTGTGCTGGCCAATTCCAACTCTGCACTTTTTGCTTCTGTTAAAGCAATTTTAAGAAGCGCTCTGGATTTGGAAAGCGCCTCTTTGTATTCACGGTCATTGAGGCTGAAGAGCAATTGTCCTTCTTTTACAAAAGAGCCTTCATCCACATGTACTTTTTCTAAATAGCCCTGAACCTTTGCGCGCACATCTACATACTGCACAGCAAAAATTTCCGCCACATAATCTACATAAGTATTCGTGTCTAAAACAATGGGCGAAGTAACCGGAAAGGATTCCGCGCTGTGAGCTTTTTGTTTACTACTACAAGAAGATAAAGATGCAGACAATCCCAACAGGAATACTATAACGTATTTCATAATAATTTTTTGGTTAATGAATAAATAATTTTGGAGTCTAGATCAAGCTTATGCAGCACGCCAGGGCGGAGGACTGAGCACTTCCAGGTATACGGACAACGCATTGCCTTGAGAAGCAATAGGATTCTTTATCAATGGTTCTTCTAAGGATAGAGAACCTTTTAAATGGTCGGTAAAAACATCCGCTAGAATAACTTCTTGCTTTTCCATCTCTATTTCTGAAGAAAAATCATCCCACAATTCATAGTTCACTCCTAAGTGAACGGATTCAATGGTATGTTCAATGATATAAGCGAGTTCATTTCTGAACAGGAAGAACACAAAAAAGCAGCATAAGAAACTCAACTTCCAGAAACGGAACAGAAAAGTGGATATACTATGGAGATTTATTGCTCTCATTTAAATCCAATTTAGTAAAAAAAAATTAAATACAAGTATAAACACCCATAAAAATAATATTATAGATACAAAATTATAAAATAGGCTATTACTACAGCCTGTTTTATAATTTTTATATCTTTTTTAACCAATACAAGTCAATATTTATAGTCATTACATGAAAAATAAAACTATTACACAAATTGACCCATATAATTTACATCAAAAGAAAACTAAGAATAACACAAAATAGCCTTTATGAAAGTGTAGACTTTTTACCCAATATTTCCTAAAAATCGTCTCATAACCTTTTTCTTTTCTTTTTTATTGACTGACATCATCATTTTATTAACAATACCTTAATCCCTTTTTATTTCATTACACTCATTATCTTTTTAACTCACTGTGAGTTATCATTAAATACAAATTGCCATGTCCATCGCTCTGATACTCGCTGCCGGTAAAGGAACACGCATGCGTTCACTGTTACCGAAACCTCTTGTTTCCTTTCATGGACAACCTATTGTCTCACACCTCATCAATAGTTTTAAAGAAACAGGCATTTCTGATCTCTTCCTTATTGTGGGTCATGAAGCTGAACTGATCAAACATGTCATTGGCAATCAGGTCAACTACGTTGATCAACCGGAACAAAGAGGAACAGCGCATGCTGTGGAGCAAGCGAAAGAGGTCATAGACTGGAAAAACAAAAACATCTTTGTCTTTGTAGGTGACAGCCCCCTCATCAGTGCAGATACGATATCGTGGTTGGAGGAGCATCATAAACTCACACAAGCAAGTTGTACTTTTCTTACCGCCACCTTCCCTATTGATCTTCCTTACGCCAGAGTAATAAAAAATAAAGAAGGCATACTGACAGGTTGTGTCGAAGAAAAAAATGCCACGCCACAACAACTCCGGATTCGAGAGTTGCTTTCTTCTCACTTCATTTTTAAAGGAGAAGACTTATTCTCACACCTTGATCAAATAAAAGCAGATAAAGACAATGAAGAATTTTACCTCACTGATATCATAGGCATACTTCTTAACAAAGGACTTCGCGTAGAGGCACTGCAAATAGATGATTACCAGGAATTGGTAGGTCTCAATACACCGGAAGACATTCAATGGGCAGAGCAATTTTACAAAAAAACCAAAAACAATGAATCATGTCAACATTAAATCAACAACTCGAATTATCCCGTGACAAATTTATTGCTCATTTTGGTGAAGTGCCTTATTCTATAGCGTATGCTCCAGGCAGAATCAATATCATCGGAGAACATACCGATTACAACCTGGGTTTATCTCTACCTTGCGCTATAGATCGTTGGGTAACCGTTAGTCTTTCGCCTTTGGACAATGCCAGGATTCATGTGATCAGTGAAGATTTTCAAGGCGACATGCAGTTTGAACTAGGAACATCTTATGGGCCCAATGCGTCCTGGCAACATTACGTATACGGCTGCCTCATGCTCTTTCAAGAAAAAACAGGGTTAAGAACAGGATTTCAGGCGCTCATCTCAGGCAATGTACCCATTGGTTCAGGAGTCTCTTCTTCCGCCGCGCTGGAAGTTGCTTTTATGAATGCACTCAACCCATTAGCGGATGAGGCGTTGGATCCCATGACCTTGATTCAATTGTGTCAGCAAACGGAACATCAATACTTGAATGTTAAAAGCGGCTTGCTGGATCAATATGCCTCACAATTCTCCAGAGCCGGGAAAGCGATGATCCTTGATTTTAAAACGTTAACACATCGTTACATCAGCGCCGATACCTTGAATTATACCTGGGTATTGTGCGACAGCAACGTGCAGCGAACACTGTCCGGCAGTAAATACTCGGAGCGGGTAAAAGAAACTCATAACGGATTTCTTACACTACAGGAACAATTTCCGGAACTAAAAACCATGAGAGACCTGCAAGAAAAACATTTGCCTTTTCTAAACGATCCGCTCCAACAAAAAAGAATCCGACATTACCTGTCCGAAAACCAACGAGTAATCGATACGGTAAAAGCATTAGAAGAAAAAGATTTAAAAACTGTGGGACAACTTCTTACTTCCTCACACTTGTCTTTGAGAGATGATTACGAAGTCAGCTGTATGGAATTAGATTATTTAGTAGAAGAGGCATTAGCCACCGGCTATTGCCTCGGGAGTCGCATGATGGGTGGTGGTTTTGGAGGATGTACCATCAATCTTGTGCGCAAAGACAAGATCGAAGCATTCAGTGAAAATGTAGAGGCATCTTACTTTAAGCAATTCAACAGACAAACTAAAATCAATCGTTATCAAATCGTAGACGGAGCAGGAGTTTTTCCTGTCGTAAAAAATGTTCCACATCGTTTCTGAAGATTTCCAAGGACTGGAAAAAATCAAACTGGTCAATAGCCGGTCAGGAGAATACCTGTCGGTAATACCGGCTTATGGAGGAAATATTAATGAACTCGTTCTTAGTAAAAACAATCAGCTTCACGCCTTGATTGAAGGAGATCTGGATTCTGAACAATTGGCAGGCAAACACAACCATGCCTTCCGGGGATCAAAACTAAGTCCTTTCCCTAATCGCATCAAAGACGGTTCTTATGTATTTGACGGTACGCGATTTACTTTACCCCAAAACGATCAGATCCATGCGCTGCATGGGTTACTGTGGAACATTCCTTTTACAATTCTTGAAAAGCGCACCACAGCACACGATGCTACCTTGATTTTATCTTGCCATTATCAAAAAACAAATGCAGGATTTCCTTTTGACTATACGATTGTACTGACTTACATTTTAGAAGCTAGCGAGTTCAGCTGTCAAACGACCATTACCAACCATTCGTTATCGGCCATGCCCATTGGCGATGGGTGGCATCCCTACCTGACAACAGGCTCAGCGATTAATGAATTGAAATTAAAATTACCTTCCGTAAAAAAAATAGAAACGAATGATTCGCTTATTCCCACAGGTCGGTACATTCGAGACACGACTTTTGAATTAGCGGCTCCACTGGAGGATCTTTGGCTGGACGATTGTTTTGAATTGGATCCGATCCAACGAATTGTTGAGACCTGTCTGATAGACGAACGGAAAGACCTTACACTCGTGCTCTGGCAAGAAGTGAATGCTCAGGGCTATAATTTCATACACGTCTATACCCCGCCCCATCGACGTTCCATTGCCATAGAGCCTACGTCTTGTGCGCCGGATGCCTTCAATAATAAAAATGGGTTGATGGTCTTGAATCCACAGGAGTCCGTGGACTTACTCTTTGGAATCCGATTAGAATAATAAAAAAGGGACGACCAAAGATCGCCAAAAATAAACACCTTCGTGTTTAGCTCATAGACAATACACCAAGATCCTGCCACCCTGACAACTAAGACAATAAGAAAAACCTTAAAAATTTTCCAAAATAGCCTTGTTTCTTCAAAAGGGATACTTATATTTGCATCCACTTCAAAAAAGGAGAGGTGACTGAGAGGCCGAAAGTAGCCGTTTGCTAAACTGCCGTACGGGTTAAACCGTACCGAGGGTTCGAATCCCTCCCTCTCCGCACAATATAGTGTGAGTGTGGGTGCTGAGCTCTCAAACTCTTCACTAGCAGAAGACAGCAAATGGAAGATTTGCTTTAAAAGCATTAAAGATAATAAGTTCGGGGTGTAGCGTAGTCCGGTCATCGCGCCTGGTTTGGGACCAGGAGGTCGCAAGTTCGAATCTTGCCACCCCGACATTAAAGCTTCTTAGAAATAAGAGGCTTTTTTTGTTTTACAGTAAACTTTTTTCAGATGGATTTTTTTTACAGCGAATCGCTTTCTAAATACTATGTCGGACATACCAATAACCTGCAAAGGCGATTGAATGATCACAATAAGGGGCAATCTACCTATACCGCAAAAGGGATTCCCTGGCAATTAATCCATGTACAGACCGCTTCAAGCAGAACAGAGGCTTCTCATTTGGAAGCAAGTATAAAAAAAAGAGGTATAGAACGATACCTCACAGACAAAAGCATCGTCCGATCATCACGTGGCGCTTAAGCGCCAAGGTCGCAAGTTCGAATCTTGCCACCCCGACATTAAAGCTGATCATCACGTGGCGCTTAAGCGCCAAGGTCGCAAGTTCGAATCTTGCCACCCCGACATTAAAGCTCTTAGAAATAAGAGGCTTTTTTTGTTTTAAGTGTTTCTCCGCTCTGTTTCTGTTTCTGACCTTGCGTGAGGGATAGTAGCGGAAAGCCCACAGCGAGGCCGCAAGGTTTGACAGATAAGAGAAAATTGACCCGAGCGAGGACTTGGAGCACAATTGAGCGCGATAGCGCGAAGATTGCGCACGAAGTGCTGCCCGACCCCGCCAATGCTGCTTTAATAATAGCTAGGAAGAATGCGGGGACACGCCCTAACTTTAATATTAAATAAACGCTTCTTGAAATCTTCCCTTTTAACCCCACTAATTAATTTCCATCTTTCATACTCCTCTAATCTATAATTACTAAATTCAATGCATGATTTGGATTTATTCCCTGAGCTGGCAGGAATGGATAGTGGGTGCGCTCTTCCTTTTGTTTGGGGCCATTTACCTCTATAAGCTCAATACCATTGCTATACAACTTAAAACGTACGCGCATACACGCGTATACATAAAGTTTGTATTGCGCAGTCTGGTGCTGGTATGCGCCATCATCGCTTTGCTGGGACCTTCCTTTGGTTACATCAGACAGGACCAAACCCTGGCTTCGAAAAACTGGCTGGTGTATGTAGACGTTTCTATGTCTATGGCTGCTCAGGACGTTCCTCCTTCCCGCCTGGACGAAGCGAAGAAAGTGGTCTTTAGTCTGTTTGATCAAAACCCCAACGATCTGTTTGCGCTTTCTGCCTTTGCGCCTGCCGTGCAAACGCTTTGTCCGCTTACCTCCGACCGCGACGCCTTTAAACTCTTTGCGGATCAACTTTCCACGAGCCTCTTTGCACATCCAGGCACCAATGCCCGAACCGTCTTTTCTGACTTGTATAATGAGCTGTATGCGCGATCCAAAGAAGAAAACCGGACCCAAAAATCTTCGATTGTTCTTCTCCTTACCGACGGGGAATTTCATACAGAAATTCCCCGGTCAACGATACTGTCTTTGAGAAAACTTCCTTATCATTTCATTGTGGTGGGTACCGGATCCAGTATTCCTACTCCTATACCACTGGGTAAAACCTACCTGAACGATGAGCAAGGCAAAAAAGTGCTTACTCATTTGGATCGAGAAGCCTTGCGTCAATTGTCCAATGACTTAAAAGGTGCTTATTTTGAATCGCATGAATACGAACAATTGTTCAAATACAGTGCGGCTCTCCCTGGCTTGGACGAGAAAAAGAACAACACACATACTTCCATCAATAAATACTTTTATTTTCTGGTATTATCCGTTTTATTTATGGCTATGGACATCGTGATTACCGTTAAAACTATGACCATCTAATCTAGTATGAAGCTGTTATTCCTCTTATCGCTTTCCTTTGGCTCCCTCTTCTCTTTTCTCTTTCATACCCGTGAAGTGAACGAATTGAAAGAGACTGCTAAAAAACACTACCAGGAAAAACAATACCTGGAAGCCATTAAGCTTTACACCTTATTGGAAACCAAATACCAAATCAAAGAACCTCATCTACTATACGATCATGCCAATGCTTGTTACCGATCTTTGCAATTGCAACAAGCGTATAAATACTATCAAGTCATCGCAGAAGGCAAAGATTCTATACTCGCGGCTCAAGCTTTAAATCAGATGGGAATCATTTGCTGCCGCACCAATAAATTAAAGGACGGCAAAGAATTGTTTATTCAATCGTTAAGAAAAAACGCCTCCAATACTCATGCGGTGCTTAACCTGGAATGGGCATTGACCCTAAAAGAAGATCCTAAAATTCGATCTGACCGAGAGAAAACGCAGCAAGAACAACAAAAGAAAAAGACCGGAAAATCTGATACGCCCGATTACAAGGCCGATCCATCAGGCAGTGAAGAGCAAAAAGAAGCGTTGCGTTCTTCTTCTCATACCAACAAATACATGGACATGAACAAAGCACGGTTATTGCTGGAATCCATGAAAAATTCAGAGAAGCAATACATCCAACAACTTCCCGTTAATACCACATTAAAACCTAACGAACCTGCCTGGTAATATGAGCAAAACAGTTTACATCCTCTCCGCCGCACGCACGCCTATCGGTTCTTTCGGAGGCACACTAAGTTCTGTAAGCGCTACTCAATTGGGAGCTGCAGCCATCAAAGGAGCTTTGGAAAAAGCAGGAGTTGCACCTGAACATGTACAAGAAGTTTACATGGGCAATGTATTGAGCGCTAACCTGGGTCAGGCTCCCGCTCGTCAGGCGGCCAAGTTTGCAGGCTTGCCGGATGCCACCGAATGTACGACCATCAACAAAGTATGTGCTTCGGGCTCTAAAGCCATTTCTCTTGCGGCCATGGCGATTCAAAGCGGTGCGATCCACGTGGCCGTAGCCGGTGGTATGGAGAGCATGTCGAATGTACCGCATTACTTGGCAAAAGCTCGTTTCGGAACCAAACTCGGCAATGATACCTTAGTTGATGGATTGATAAAAGACGGCTTGTGGGATGTCTACAACGACTACCACATGGGCAGTGCAGCCGAATTAACAGCGAAAGAAATGAACATCTCCCGCGAACAACAAGATGCCTACGCCATTTCTTCTTATACCAAATCCACTGAGGCCTGGTCCAAAGGATTGTTCAATGAAGAAATCGTACCGGTAGAATTACCCGGTAAAATTCCAATGACCATTGACAGAGACGAAGAATACAGCAAAGTTAATTTTGATAAAATCCCTTCTCTGAAACCCGTATTTCTAAAAGATGGCACCGTGACAGCTGCCAACGCCTCAACACTCAATGACGGTGCCGCGGCTATTGTATTGGCCAGTGAGGAATATGTCAAACAACACAATTTGCAACCGATTGCTAAACTCCTTTCTTCCGCCGACTTCGCGCAGGCACCGGAATGGTTTACAACGGCACCTTCCAAAGCGATTCCTTTAGCGGTAGAAAAAGCCGGATTGAAAATGGATCAAATTGATTTCTTTGAAATCAACGAAGCCTTTTCTGTGGTTTCTGTTGCCAACAATCAAATCCTAAACTTACCGGAAAACAAAGTCAACATCTATGGAGGTGCGGTGGCACTGGGACATCCACTGGGCTGCTCCGGAGCACGCATTGTCGTGACTTTACTGAATGTATTAAAAAATAATCATGCGAAGTACGGTGCTACCGGTATTTGCAACGGTGGCGGCGGGTCTACGGCGCTGGTGTTTGAGAGAATATAAATTAGTTGTAAGTATTAAGTTGTAAGTGATAAGTATTCATCACCCAACTTACCACTTACAACTTACCACTTACAAACTATCGTCCATGCCATCTATCAAATCTTTTGCACTATTAGGACTCCTCTTCATCGCTCTGCAAACCCATGCACAGCGCAGGACCATCACGTCCTACTACCCTGCTTTTGATAGTGTAGGTATGCGTATACCGGTAGAATTACAGTATGAAGTATTGACGGAAGACAGTACGATCAAAGACGGATATTGGGTGCGGTTTTCACAGGAGGGCGATACTCTTTCCTACCACAACTACTTACGCAATGCATTAAACGGTGTACAAGAAGAGCACTACGGAGACGGGCATTTGAAATCGAAAATATTCTATAAAAACGGCAACCGCATTGACTCCGCCTGGTTTTGGGAATTCAATGGCACATTGTCTTTCATTGAAAAATATAAAACAACCAAAACCCCTGGTCTCATCTATACCACACGCATCAATCATGACCGGCAAATAATAGCCACCGGCTATTTGCTGAATGACCTGCCGGACAGCACCTGGATAGAATATTATCCTAAAGGAGAAAAGAAAAGTGCCGCTGCTTTTAAAGAGGGCGAGTTGAACGGTTGGGTGGAAACGTTCTATCCTGACGGACATACCTTACAGAAGGCTCAATTCAAAATGGGAGAACTCGATGGTAAAGTATTTCTTTACTATCCGGAAGGAAATTTAAAAAGCGAATGTGAATACCAACGCGGTCAGCAAAATGGCCTGCTGGTGGAGTATTACAACGACGGAAAACCCAAAACAAAAAGCACGTTCAAGAACAACACGTTGAACGGCCTTACGCAGCGCTTCTACCCTACAGGTACATTGGCTACAGAAGAAAATTACAGGAATGGTGTATTGTTTGGTTTTTTCAAAACCTACTTTGACAACGGCCAACTGGAAAGTCAATCCACACTGGATGGCGGCAAAAAACAAGGCGCTTACATGGAATACAATAAAGCCGGAGTACTGATACTAGAGACCGGTTACAAATCCGGTGTCTTGCATGGCGAGAACAAAGCGTATTATGAAACAGGCAAGCCACTGCACAAGTTGACTTATAAAGAAGGTGTTAAAACTGGAAAGAACTATTACTACTACCCTTCAGGTACACTCAAAGAACTGCATGTATACGACACAGAGAATGCACTCGTCAAAACAAAAAGTTATTATGAAAACGAGCAGCTGAAAGAAGAGGGAACCTACAGCATTAAAAATAGTCAGGACCCTAATGGATGGGTCAAAGAGGGAGAATGGCTGGGCTATTACGACAATGGCAAAGCTAAGTACAAAGAACTTTATGCTACAGGTAAAAAACACCTGGATCAGTTTTATTATTATGCCAGCGGAACGTTACAACGTGAAGAACACTATGCCTTCAATGTAAAACAACTGCGGTGGATCAACTACCTGGAAGACGGCAAAATCATCAAGGAAGTTACCTATAAAAACAACACGCTTTACGGACCATACAAAGAATACTATGAGTCAGGTATCATTAAATTATCCGGTAATTATACCGGTGGCAAAAAAACAGGCGACTGGAAATACACGAACGAAGCTGGCAAGCTTGCAAAGACGGAACATTATAAAAATGATGTGTTGATAAAGACAAAAATCGTAGGAGAAAAATAGTTGTTAGTTGTTAGTTGTAAGTTGTTAGTTGTAAGTTGTTAGTTTTAATATTTTTTTCATTCTAACCTCCTGTATATCCGAAAATCTGGTCCTGATTTACTTCTTGTTGGGATGAAACGTGTTAGTCCCCGCAGGGTCTCCTGAAAGGGACCCTGCGTCTTGAGTATTGCGCAGCTTGCATTCAAGCATCGCGCAGGGTCCTCTTCGAGAGACCCTGCGGGGACTAATACAGCCCAGTTGTTGGCGAGACGCCAACAACGAGTTTAATCTCTATACTCACGCTCCATACTATTCTTCCAGCAGTCTCAGGTCCGAAGACCTGAGACCAATAAAATGAAACCCACTTTTTATCACCATACCAACAACTAACAACTCACAACTAACAACTATATTCCATTTTTTCCTTATTTTTATGCCCTGCGAAATCTGAATCCACACTGACATGAAAACTATTAAAGAAACTTCTTTCCATTTTCCGGGACAAACTAAATTCTACAAAGGTAAAGTAAGAGATGTATACCATTTCCCGGATCAACTGGCAGTGGTAGTCAGCGACAGGATCTCCGCTTTTGATGTCGTGCTTCCACGCGCCATTCCATTTAAGGGTCAAGTACTGAATCAGATTGCAGCGGCTTCTCTGGAAGCCACCAAAGACATTGTTCCGAACTGGGTATTAAACGTTCCGGATCCCAATGTAACCATCGGTGTGAAATGCGAAGCGCTTCCTGTAGAAATGGTCATTAGAGGATACCTTGCCGGTCATGCGGCCAGGGAATACAAAGCCGGTAAGCGTGTGTTGTGTGGAGTAGCTTTGCCTGAAGGATTGAAGGAAAACGACAAATTACCACAACCCATCATTACTCCTACTACGAAAGCATCCGAGGGACATGATGAAGACATTTCGCGTGAAGAAATTTTGAGTAAAGGAATCGTGCCCGAACATATCTACACGCAGGTAGAAGCTTATACCCGTGCCTTGTTTCAACGCGGCACTGAAATCGCTGCCAAACAAGGACTGATCCTGGTGGATACCAAATATGAATTTGGAATACACCAAGGAAAAGTATACCTAATCGACGAAATCCATACGCCTGATTCTTCCCGTTACTTCTACAAAGAAGGCTATAACGAGCGTCAGCAAAAGAACGAGCCACAGAAACAACTTTCTAAAGAGTTTGTCAGACAATGGCTCATTGAAAACGGCTTTCAGGGCAAAGAAGGACAACAAGTACCGGAAATGACAGATGAAATTGTGAATCACATTTCAAACCGCTATATTGAACTGTACGAGCAAGTAACGGGCAAAAAATTTCAGCCTTCAACAGACGCTGATCCCTTTGACCGAATTGAAAAAAACATTCTTAAAATTATTCGTTAACCCTTTTTATCCTTTTATTTGTAATTGTTGGATTACAAAAAAGAAAATCAGCCATGAAATACACACTTGAAAAAAATGATAAATACACCCTCTTCCAATTGCATGAAGAGAAGCTTACCTCATTAGTTGCACCGGATTTGAAAACTGAATTGGTAAAACTAAATGCGGAAGGCACGGCCAACATCATTTTAGATCTTGGAGATGTGAAATATACCGACTCTTCAGGATTGAGTTCTATTCTGGTTGGTAACCGTGTTTGTCAAAACGACAACGGTACATTTGTATTGGCGAGACTAACCGATCACGTAAATAAGTTGATCCAGATTTCCCAACTGGATACCATCCTTAACATTACGCCAACTGTAGAAGAAGCGATTGACCTGGTGTTCATGAACAGCCTGGAAAACGACTTAAGAAAAGAAGGCGAAGAAGAATAACATTGTCTATCGAAGTACACATACTCGGATCAAGTTCTGCCACTCCTATTTTTGATAGGCACCCTACATCTCAGTTGGTTCGTGTACTTCACCATACATTCCTGGTAGATTGCGGAGAGGGCACACAAATGCAGCTCAGCCGCTACCATCACAAAGCCGCTAAAATATCACACCTCTTTATCAGCCATCTCCATGGAGACCATTATCTTGGTCTCATGGGCTTGCTGAGCACCATGAGTTTGCAAGGTCGCAAGACACCTCTCTACCTTTATGGCCCTCCAGGCCTGGGTGAAATCCTCACGGTGCAGCTGATGTATTCTGAATCGCGGTTTAACTATCCCGTACACCTGGTCGAACTGCAAGGCGATAAGCCTTATACCTTGCTTGAGGAAGATCGGTTCAAGGTCGAAGCATTCCCTTTACAGCACCGTATTCCTTGTTATGGTTTTCGATTCATTCTGAAAAAGAGTAACAGAAAACTCAACAAATCTAAACTACCTGAAAACCTTAACCTGCTGCAAATCGGTGCTTTAAAAAAAGGGTTGGATCTGTTTGATGACAAGGGGAATATTCTGTTGCACAATAAAGACGTGACCTTTGATCCCTTGCCGGAAGTGAGTTATGCGTATTGTTCCGATACCATTTACACTCCCTTGTTATCAGAATGGTTGCGTGACACCCATTTGCTTTATCACGAAAGTACTTTCACCACAGACTTTGCCGAGCGAGCCAAGGAAACATTTCACTCTACGGCGGCACAAGCGGCGAAGATTGCTAAAGACATGAAGGTAAAAAAATTAATTCTCGGGCATTTTTCCGCCCGCTACAAAGACCTATCTCCTTTGCTGGAAGAAGCACGCAGCGTGTTTCCTTATTCCTTTCTGGGAATAGAGGGGCAGGTGTTTACTGTAAACCAAGAACTTAAATAGAGATGAGAAATGTGAAATGAGAGATGAAGGCGAACTTCACATTTCTCATTTCACATTTCTCATTTCATTTCTCATCTCTATTATTATGGGACTAGGAAATCCGTCAAAGCGCAACCGTCTTTTTATTATCCTCTCGGGGATATTCATTACCAATGCTGTATTGGCGGAACTAGTAGGTGTTAAATTATTTTCGCTGGAAAAAACGCTTCAGTTAAATTGGCCCCCCGTTCATCTGTTTGACGCGACTCCCCTGGGTTTCAATTTTACCGCCGGGGTTATTCTATGGCCGGTTGTATTCATTACGACCGATGTCATCAATGAATATTTCGGTCATAAAGGTGTACGGTTGATCAGTGTATTGGCAGCCTGTCTGATCTCTTATGCCTTCTTCATGCTTTTTATGGTCACTAAATTGGCGCCCTCTGACTATTGGATAAGTTTATATGCTAAAACACCACAAGGAACACCATTTAACATAAACGATGCCTTCACATTGATTTTTACTCAAGGGTTAGACATCATTGTGGCTTCCGTGGTTGCCTTTCTTGTCGGACAATTGGTGGATGTCTATGTGTTTCACAAAATAAAAGACCGCACCGGTGACAAGCACATTTGGCTGCGCGCTACAGGCTCTACGCTGGTGTCTCAGCTGATTGATAGTTTTGTAGTCTTGTTTCTTGCCTTCTACTTATTCAAAGATCCTGAGCACCGTTGGAGCTGGTCATTTCTTTTGTCAATCTGTGTATTGAATTATTGTTACAAGATCTTTGCAGCCATTGTCCTGACGCCTGTGTTGTATGTGGCACACAGTCTGATTGATCGGTATTTGGAAATTAAAAAATAATTGGTATTACGCATGCCAATGTAGGGGGACAATGCATTGTGTCCCTACATTGATTTTACATACACATACATGGATTGATTTCAAACGCGGTATATTATCTCCTTAACGCATAACAAAAAATCCCCGTCGCGATCGCTACATTCAACGACTCCGTTTCTCCGAAAGATGGAATGGTCAATCGATCCGTGATGTACTCCGCCAATTCTTCCGGTATGCCGTGTGATTCACTCCCCATCAGAATGACGGAAGGATCTTGAAATGAATATTCATAAATATTACTTCCTTGTAAATCAGCTGCTACAATGGGATGAGAGATCGTTTGAAGGAAAGGACCTAACTCCTGGTAAAAAACTTTCACCCGTATAAAGGCACCCATGGTAGCTTGAATAACCTTAGGGTTAAACCACTCCACTGTTACCGGAGAACAGACAATCTGATCTATTCCGAACCAATCTGCGGTACGTATGATTGTACCCAGGTTACCCGGATCCTGAACATTACAGAGTACCAGCATGGATTTGCCTGTATCCGGTTGTTCTTGACGCCTATCCATCATCGGCACGACAGCCAGCGCCGCGTGGTTGGACTCCAAATGGCCCAATTCACCCAATTGAGTTTCCGAAACGATATCCACGGGGTGCTTGACGGAAGCCAACAATGAAGCGTATTTCAAGGCAAAACGCTCACTGATCACCAGCCGCTGAATGGCCCATCCGGCCTGTATCAATTCGACCACATTTTTTTCCCCTTCTACAGTAAAAAGACCATAAGTCTTCCTGTATTTTTTATTCTGGAGAGATTTGATGATTTTTATATCGTTTTTGCTTAGCATCAGATTTGACAAAGAAATCCATATATCATTTCGTACTGTTTTTCGCCGGTTTCGCGCTGCTTTTAGTCAGCTGCAAACCCAGTTTACGCTATTTCAGCAACGACCCAAAATACAAAGGTAAATACCTGCTAACTAAACAGTCCGTTCAAGGTACTAAAAAATTATCAGAAGACGAGCTCAGCACTTACATAAAGCAAAAAAGCAACCGCAACATTCTTGGCTTTCAAGTTTACCTGGGCTTCTACTATTTCGGGAAAAGCTGGTACGATACCGTGGCCTTGCAAAAACAATACAACAATCAGGAAGCAACTTTCAACCGACGGATAGAAAAAGCAAAAACAGAAAAGAGAAAAAACAGATTGCGCGAAAAGAAAAATAAGCGTTTATCTAAAAGCTATAAGAACCTGACTGAAGGCAACTGGTTCATGCGTACCATCGGTGAAGCGCCTGTTGTCTTCGATTCGCTCAGCAGTGTGGAAAGTGCCCGAAACATTCACCGTCATTTGAAGTCCAAAGGATTCTTGCAAAACGAAGTGACCTGGTCGGTAAAGTACAAAAAGAGAAAAGCTAAAGTTTCTTACTATGTAAAAGAGAAAGAGCCCTACATGGTTCGTGACTTACACTACGACATTTCGGATCCGCGCATTGATTCACTTAATACCGCTGCTAAAGGAGGCACTCAACTCAGCAAAGGAATACAGTACAACGAACAAAATCTCTCCGATGAACGGGATCGCCTTTTTACGCTATTGAAAAATAAAGGCTATTACAAAATTACCAAGCAGAACATTTACTATACCATAGACAGTAGCTTAAACGCACATCAGCTCGATATCACCCTTCATATCAGAACGACCGACAGCAGCCAGTTTACCGTGTTTCACATTGATGAAGCCGCATTCTTTGCAGAGGTAAGCCAAGGAGGGTCCATGCCGGATAATTATGATGTGGTACAAGAAGGCATCATCACTTACCAGCTTTATGGTAAAAAATACAACACCAAAATTTTAAGCAGAAAAATATACCTGAAGAAAAAAGAGAGTTATTCTCAGCGGAAAATAGAAAATATTCAGCGAAGATTGGGGACACTGGATATGTTTAGGCTGGTCAATATCAAACCGGACATCATCAGGAATGATACACTCCTTGCAGACAGTTTAGATATTGGAAACAATGCCTTGAAAATTTATATTTACACAAGTCCGTTAAAGAAATACCAATTATCGCAAGAGTATGGCTTATCTGTTGGACAAGGTTATATTCCAGGTCCCTTTTTAAACGTGACCTTCAAAGCGCGTAATGTTTTTAAAAACTTTGAGATCTTTGAAACTTTTATTCGATACAGTTTGGAAGGACAGGCCTCCGCTTTAGATGTCGATAACGTATTAACCACACAGCAATTCAACAGCGGGATCAGTTTAACCTTCCCTTCTCTATTGTTTCCGGGACTTCGCAATAAGGTAGAACGTAGTGCACCGCGTTCCAGAATTATGATGGGCTATGGGTTTATAGACCGTTACGAATACAGAAGAACATTCATCAACAGTTCCCTCTCCTATTTTTTCCTTGGCAAAAATAAATTCAGCCAGTTTGGGATTACTCCGATCGATGTGTATGTTGTCAATTCCAACATCAAGACATCGGAGTTTCAGAACTACCTGGATACCTTGCGGACCTCAGGAAATAACCTCTATGTGACCTTCAGACAATCTATTGTCACCAACTTCAACTTTTATTATGCTTACAACAATTTTGAGTTTGGTACCAACAAGCCGAGTTTCTTTTTCAAACCTTATGTTGAAATCGGAGGCAATGTGCCCAACCTCGTCAGCAGATTCATTACGAAAGAGCCGGACAATAAATTATTCAATCTGCAATACTTCGAATACATCAAGTTTCAGCTTGACATGCGTGGTACCAGACCATTGAGTAAAAGGCATAGTGTAGCCGCCAAACTGATAGCAGGAGTGGTCAGGCCATACGGTTCATCCGGATATGAAAAGGCAGGTAGTTATATTTTACCTTATGAAAAATATTTCTTCTCCGGAGGAACGAGCAGCATCAGAGCCTGGCAACCGAGACGACTGGGACCTGGTTCTTACAAGGATGTAAACAACGGATATCTTTTTGAACAACCGGGAGAAATATTGCTTGAAACCAGTATAGAATATCGCTTTAAAATCTATTGGTTTCTGGAAGGCGCCATATTCCTGGATGCCGGCAACGTATGGACCTTGAAAGATCCAACACGACCTGGTTCAGAATTTAAATATTTTGAATCCGTTCCCGATGTTGCAGTAGGCACAGGGTATGGTATACGTCTTAATTTCACCTTCCTGATCATTCGATTGGACCTGGGTTATAAACTACTCGATCCATCGGAGCCTGTAGGCAAGCGTTATGTATTGGGACAAGCCATTAACAGATCTCCTACCTTCAACATTGGTATAGGTTATCCATTCTAATTAATTATGACAAAAGAACACATCGCCGAAGCGTTCAAAGGCATACAGGATTATATCTGTCAACAACTGGAACAGGCAGATGGCAAAGCACAATTTCAGGAAGACTTATGGCATCGCGAGGAAGGAGGCGGAGGAAGATCTCGCATTCTGAAAGATGGAAATACCTTAGAAAAAGGTGGTGTTGGTTTTTCTGCCGTCCACGGTAAAACTCCTGAAAAAATATTGCAAGCTTTATCGCTGCCACCTTCCGATTTCTTCGCTACCGGAGTTTCTATTGTACTACATCCGAACAATCCGCACGTTCCTATCATCCACATGAATATCCGATACTTTGAAATGAGTAACGGTACCTATTGGTTTGGGGGAGGCATAGATCTTACACCGCATTACGTGGTAAAAGAAGACGCACAGTTCTTCCATCAGAAATTAAAAGTACACTGCGACACGTATCATCCGGAATTTTACGGCACATTTAAAAGATGGGCGGACGATTATTTCTACATCCCACATAGAAATGAAACGAGAGGCATCGGAGGTATTTTCTTTGATCACCTGAATGAATCTAAATACGGATTGACGAAAGAAGATATTTTCTCTTTCGTAAAAGCTACCGGCATGCTGTTCACGGAGCTTTATGTGCCTTTGATGAAGAAGAACAGTGCCCTTGCTTTTACTGCTGTAGAAAAACAATGGCAGAAAATACGCAGAGGACGCTACGTAGAGTTTAACCTTGTATACGATAAAGGAACAAAATTCGGATTGGATACAAACGGAAGAACAGAAAGTATCCTCATGAGCCTTCCTCCTGAAGCCTCCTGGGAATACGCCTTTCAGACACAGACTGGAAGTAAAGAAGAAGCCACCTTGGCACAACTAAAAAAAGGCATCGACTGGACCAATGAGCGTACTTAATCAACTCATCGAATGGGATCAGCAAGCGCTGGTCTACCTCAATACTCACCTTTGCGCTGCATGGGCCGACCTGGCCATGATCACGATTTCGGGAACATTTATATGGGTTCCTTTTTATGCCGTGTTATTATATTTCCTGATAAAAAAATTCAGGTACGATACGGTTTGGATTGTGATCTGTGTAGCCATAACTATTGCACTATGTGATCAGTTAGCATCAGGTCTTACTAAACCATTAACAGAACGTTTAAGACCATGTCATGAACCCTCTATACTCCCCTTGCTTCGCATGGTAACGGATTGCGGAGGTACATATGGATTCTTCTCTTCGCATGCTTCCAATACGTTTGGACTGGCCTGTTTTATCTGGTTGATTTTTGGGAAAGCAAAACCATGGGGATGGCTCTTTGCCTGGGCGGCAATCGTATCTTACAGCAGAATTTACTTAGGTAAACATTATCCACTGGACATAATGGCAGGAGCTGTATGCGGTGTGGCTGTAGCCTATCTGATGGTTAAGTTATGCAAGGCGTTGATGAAGCGCTATCCGATTAAATCAAATTCAAACGGCTAAAGAAATAATCCTTGTTAGAGGCGCCAATGGGAATTCTTTTTTCTTTGATGATCACCTCCTGGTTATCGATCGCATGAATTTTATCCATGTTCAAAATGTAAGAACGGTGAACTCTTACAAAACGATCCGCCGGTAATTTATCCTGAATTCCTTTCATCGTGTAATGCACAATGTATTTACAATCTTCCGTTTGTATAATGACATAATCGGCCATGGCCTCAATGTATAACACACTGTCAAAAGGAACTCTTAAACTTTTTGCATTGGAACGCACATACATGTCTTTAACTTCCGGCGCGCGTTGATTGGCTAAACGCTCTGCGCGCTTCACCGCTCTTAGAAAGCGATCTAAAGACCCGGGTAAAATGAGGTAATCTACCACGCCGGCATCAAAAGATTTAATGGCGTATTTTTCCTCTTTTGAAAAAGCGATCACCGGTATGGATTGCTCAAAAAAATCAAACACATCAAACGATTTTTCCCCGACCAGTTCTCCTCCTATAAACATCAAAGAAACATCTTCCTGGTTTATTGCCGGCACTTCGTTGTCCGGATTTTCGATCACCGCAACAACATTGATCAAATTGACCTTTTCCAGGTAGCTTGTTAAAATTTCTATTTCTGACTTAGAAGAACCTATTATAATGGCATTCATGAAAAATACGTTTATCCTATAAAACTAATTACTTCTACGCAACAAACCAATTAAGGTTGAATCTTATATGCTGCAGTGTACTGCGCAATGTATTTCCCAATAATATCGAACTCAATATTTACCTTACTGCCCTTTTTTACCAGCTTCATATTCGTATGTTCAAACGTATACGGAATAATAGCTACAGATAATAGCCCAGGCTTAGAATCCACAACTGTCAAACTGATGCCATTGAGACAAACCGATCCTTTGGGCACGGTAACAAATCCACTGTTCGCATCGTACTCCACCACATACTTCCAACTTCCGTTTTGATCCATGACTTCAGAGCATGTTCCGGTAAGGTCTACGTGACCTTGAACCATATGACCATCCAATCTGCCATTGAAAGTTAAACAGCGTTCCAAATTCACTTCATCACCTTCTTGGATCAAACCAAAATTTGTCTTCTGAAGGGTCTCATCAATCAACACTATGCGATGCGTTTCTTCATCAAAGGCCACAACAGTTAAGCAGGCACCATTGTGTGATACACTTTGATCTATTTTCAATTCCTTTGAAATAGGAGAAGCCACAGTGAGAATCATATTGCTTCTATCGCGCTCTACTTTTCTGACAATGCCTGTAGCTTCTATAATACCGGTGAACATACTATTTTCCCTTTCCTTTTATAATGGTAAAAATGGTATACCACATGATCTTAAAATCCATGGCCAGCGACATATTCTCAATGTATAGAATATCATGCTTCAATCTTTTTACCATTTGATCGACATTTTCCGCGTAGCCAAACTTCACTTGACCCAGAGAAGTAATACCAGGCCGCACCCGGTGTAAATGCCTGTAGTAAGGAGCTTTCAGCATGATCTGGTCAATAAAGTACTGGCGTTCCGGTCTAGGACCTACAAGACTCATGTCTCCGATCAATACATTATAAAACTGGGGGAATTCATCCAGTCGCGATTTACGCATGAACTTACCCCAAGGTGTAATTCTTGAATCTTTAGAAGAAGCTAAAGCAGGGCCGTGTTTTTCAGAATCAATGTACATGCTTCTGAATTTATAAATTTGAAAAGGAATGCCTCCCCGACCTATTCTTTCCTGTGAGAAAAAAACGGGGCCCTTGGAAGTGTATTTAGTAATCAACGCTACGATACCCAGGAATGGAAAGCCCAGCACCAATACAGCGATAGAAGCAACGATGTCGATGGCTCGTTTCAATGCCTTTTGCCACAACGGAATTAAATCCTGACTGATTTCAATAAAAGGAAGACCAAAGGCTTGTGTCACTTTAACCGATCCCAATAGCAACTGGTATACATCAGGAATGATACTCACTTTTACATCCAACCCTTCCAGTCGGCTCATGAGGTCGGTAACCTTAGCGTGCTCAGATGGTTCTATGGCAATAATGACATGATTTATTTTAGCGATGCGAATCAATTTACCAATGTGTACATAAGGTCCGATGTGACGTAATTTTTCTTTCCAGAGGTTATGGTTATAATCGTTGACATGCATGTAGCCGATAAAACGTATTCCTTGGTTTTTATGCTCCCGTTCAATTTCTTCGTACAAATCCAACGCTTTTTGATCAGAACCAATCAGTACGGCTCTGAAATAAATATGCCCTCTGGAAATAGAAATTTTAATAGAGGTAATGGCAAATACTTTCGCTAAAAACAAAGCGAAAAACTGAACCGTCGTATAATAGCCTAATGTTTTATAATACTCTGTATACCTCGTTACTCCTTCATCATCGAGTAACAGCGCCAGGAAAATCAACACCACTCCTACCAATACCACCGGTATGAGCCTAAATACTTCCTTGATTCTTGATTTAGAAAAGATGTCGTTATAAAAACCTGTTAAGCTAAGTAATATGACCCAGAACAAACCTATAATAGCCGCATTCAACACTAATGGAATTCCTATAGATTCTTGGTGTTCGTTCAATAATTCTTTACGCTCCATGTAAAAAATAATCCACGCGATTACTGATACCAACCAGTCTAACAGAATAAAACGTGTAAATAAAAGTCTTCTTTCCAATGGAATAAAATTAATCCGACAAATATCGAATAGATAGTTTAAATTGCAGCACAGCCGCCCTTACAAAAATACACATTTTAGAGGTAGCAGAAAACAATGAATTTAATTGACTCGTTCAGGCATCAGGGATTAAGGAAACAATTGGTTAACCTCTTGACAGAGAAGGGAATTACCAACCAATCCGTATTAAATGCCATTGGACGCATTCCACGGCATGTGTTTCTGGACAATGCATTCCTGGAACATGCCTACCAGGACAAGGCTTTTCCCATCGACGAAGGGCAAACCATTTCTCAGCCTTATACCGTAGCTTTTCAAACCTCTTTACTGAATGTAAAGAAAGGAGACAAAGTGTTGGAAATAGGCACCGGATCAGGCTATCAGAGCTGTGTATTGTTAGAAATGGGAGCCAAATTATACACCATCGAATACCATCATCGCTTGTCTGAAAAGGCAAAATATACGCTGGGCCATATGGGCTACAAAGCCAATTTCTTTTGCATGGACGGTACTTTAGGGCTTCCTCAGTATGCCCCTTATGACAGCATTATTGTTACGGCAGGCGCGCCATCCATACCGGAAACGCTAATGAAACAATTGAAAGTCGGTGGTCACCTGGTGATACCGGTCGGAGACAGCGCCAATCAAACCATGATGCGCATCATCCGCAAAAGCGAAAATGAATTTCAACGCGAACAATTCGGACAGTTTCGATTTGTGCCGTTAGTTGGAAAGCATGGATGGAATAAATAGTAATAAGTGGTAAGTTGTAAGTGATAAGTTTTTCACTTGTAATTTTCTTACCACTTACAACTTACCACTTACAACTATTATGAAGAAATCACCCAACGATTCATTAGTTATCAAATCGGAATTAGTCCTTCCCAACGATACCAATACGCTCAATAACCTCATGGGAGGTCGCCTGATGTACTTGATGGACGTCGTATCAGCCATCTCTGCGCAGCGTCATTCGGGCACTACAGTGGTTACCGCTTCTGTCGACAACGTATCCTTTACACATCCGATCTCGATTGGCAGTGTAGTAACCTTAACGTCTAAAGTCACACGTTCTTTTACCAGTTCCATGGAAGTGCACATTGAAGTGTTTGCGGAAAATATTCCTAAAGGGAAAGAAAAAATAAAAACCAACGAAGCATTTTTCACTTTCGTTGCGGTAGATGCCGAGAACAAAACGGTGAAAGTTCCTGAGCTTGTTCCTGAAACAGCAGAAGAAAAATTATTATTTGAAAGCGCGTTAAAACGTCGCGAGCTTAGGCTAGTATTGGCCGGGAGAATGAAGCCGGAGGATGCGGAATCGTTGAAGACTTTGTTTGGAAAATAAAAAAGAAAACTGAAAACGGAGAACTGAAAACTGGTTTTAATAAAGCAAAAAGGACTTTATCGTACATAAAGTCCTTTTTGCTTTTATTCTGTTTTTTGTTTTCAGTTCTCCGTTTTCAGTTTTCGGTTCTCAGTTCTCTACTTTACCATCCTAAAATCCACGCAAACATCAACGGCGCTACAATCGTGGCATCTGACTCTACGATATATTTAGGAGTATCAATATCCAATTTACCCCAAGTGATTTTTTCGTTAGGAACAGCTCCAGAGTAAGAACCATAACTTGTTGTTGAATCAGAGATCTGACAGAAGTAAGCCCAGAAAGGAATCTCTTCCATTTCCAAATCCTGATACAGCATAGGTACTGTACAAATCGGGAAATCACCGGCAATACCGCCACCGATCTGGAAGAAACCAACGCCTTTGCCGGCAGAGTTTTGAATGTACCAGTCCGCTAACCACATCATGTATTCAATACCAGATTTCATGGTCGTCGCTTTCATTTCTTTCTTGTAGCAATAAGAAGCGAAGATGTTACCCATGGTAGAATCTTCCCAGCCCGGAACAACGATCGGCAGGTTCTTCTCCGCTGCAGCCAGCATCCAGCTGTCCTTAGGATCAATCTGATAGTATTGTTCCAGTTCTTTCGACAACAACATCTGATACATGAACTCATGCGGGAAATAACGCTCTCCTTTTTTGTCGGCAGTGTCCCACACTTTGAAAATGTGTTTTTGCAAACGGCGGAATGCTTCTTCTTCCGGAATACAAGTGTCCGTCACTCGGTTGTAATGGTTATCCAACAACTCTCTTTCTTCCTGAGGACTCAGGTCGCGGTAGTTGGGAACCCTTTTATAAAAATCATGCGCCACCAGGTTCATGATGTCTTCTTCCAGATTGGCTCCTGTACAGGAAATGATTTGCACTTTGTCCTGACGGATCATTTCGGCCAATGACTTACCCAATTCGGCGGTACTCATTGCACCTCCAAGGGTAATCATCATTTTACCGCCATCGGTCATTTGTGCTTCGTAACCTTTGGCAGCGTCCATTAGAGCTGCCGCGTTAAAATGTAAGAAATGCTTTTCAGCAAATTGAGAAATAGGACCTTTGGCCATGTTTTTGGATGTTGATGGGTAAAACAATTGAATTGCTCTGCAAAGCTAGGCCTATTCCTCTTTTTTACCAACATTCTTCCACATACAAACGACATTTATTATCTTTGAGGAGCATGATCGAGGACTTTTACCCCTATATTTTCTCCGAAGACCTATATGTCTTTCCTGCTGCCGGACCAAACGTAAAAACGGTTCCTGTAGAGGATAAAGCGATTAGCCTTGTTGTAGAAAAAACCGGTGCTGCCGTTGATAAAGCAGTTGCTCAAACAGTAGAAGCTCCTGTGATCCAAACAAAACAAGCAGCATTAACTGTGCTTCATGCCGGCAACTCCTCGGCTTTATGCGTCGTATTCTGGGGTCAAAAGCTGGCACTGCAGCCAGCAGACCGGGAATTGTTGAATAATATTCTGAAAGCCTGTAAACTAAATCCGGCAGACATCGCCTTTCTGGAAGCCAATACTACCAATGGATTGCTCTTTACAGATGAACTTCCCGCTTCGAAAGTGATGGTCTTCTGTGATACCGAATCGCTCAAAACAGCCAAACAAGCACAACTCCATCTTTACCAAACACAACATGTATCGGGCAAACAACTTTTGCTCAGCGATCCTTTGTCAGCTTTGACTCAAAACAATGCACTTAAAGGAAACCTGTGGAAAGCTTTGCAACTGCTGCTTGGCATTTAGCTAGATAAATAATAGAGATGAGAAATGTGAAATGTGAGATGTGAAATATGAATCTCATCTCACATCTCACATTTCACATTTCTCATCTCTCATTCCTCATTTCATGAAATACAAAAGACTCAGTAACGAAGAACTTCAGGAACTCGAACCTGAATTTGTGAATTTTCTGGCGAGCAATCAGGTTACAGCACCGGAATGGCTTGAGCTGAAAGCCAGCAATCTGGAGCGTGTGGAAGAATTGATTGAAGTCTTTAGTGACATGGTGTTTGAAAATGTATTAAAAAAAATAAAATACGTAGAGCACGTCACACGTCAGGATTGGATGGTCTTTCATTGCAAAGAAGAAGGCTTGCACATGATCGGTATCCAACTGTCTGATGAATCTGGTTTGGATCTGACCGATCCTGATTTTTTCGAACATTGGAACGAAGCACCGGACTCTATAGGCATTACGATGTATTCTAAAGAGCAGAACTATTCAGAAGAACGAGAGAAAGTCATTTTCCAATTGCTTGAAAGCGGCTGCAGTATTGCGGACGAGAAGTTGTTTAATACGTTGTTAGAGCATAGTAGAAAATAAAAATAGCGAGAAGCTAGGAGCAAGGAGGAACGAACTCATGCGTACCTCCTCGCTCCTAGCTCGTTCCTTAATTGGGATAGCCTAACTCCTCAATCATAAACGCATGTTGCGGAAACAACACCATCAACTCCTCCTTCTTCCCTAATTCAAAATCCCTGAAATCAAATCCCGGCGCTACCGTGCAGCTTACTAAAGCATAACCGTCTGGACTTTTTAAACGTGCGCCGAACCAAAGACCCGCAGGGATGACGGCCTGCAACTGTTCTCCTTGATCTGCATTTTTCCCTAAGGCAATGACTTCTACTTTTTTGTCTCTAAGAATAAAAATTTCCAGCGCCTCTCCTTCATGAAAAAACCAAAGTTCATCCGATTGAATACGATGAAAATGTGATTTGTCTTTTCCTTGCAGGAGAAAAAAGATGGCGGTACTGATGTTCCTTTTTCCATCGAAACCCATGAATGCAGAGTCTTCTGCAGATCGATAGGTTTCTTTATAATATCCGCCCTCTGGATGTGGAAGGAGTGTCAGCTTGTTGATCCAATCGTTTGCCGTCATCATATCTTTCAATGCTTTCACTATTGTTCGATAAAACGCACTACCCTTTTCAGGTTTTTCGCATTCTTGCGACAAAATACCCCCAGCATAGGAATGTGCGACCTGAAAGGAACGACGCGCATTTCAATAGAATTGTTCAGGTAACGGTTGCGATCGTAAAACTGTTTGCAATCCTCTTTTATAGAGGGCATCGTTCCCCCTCCGTATAGTACATAATATCTTACCTTATCGTTTTCAATGTGGTAATAAGGAGATCCCTTTTTCCATTCGCTTGGGAAATCTGTAAAAATAATATTAAACAACAGCGCATCTACGGGGGTTCCATATCCAAGATAATCCAACATGTTTAATCCAAAGGGATCATTCAGAATACATCCTTTCATCGGATTATTAAATCCCTCTCTCAGAAGGTAACTGGAGTCGGTGGTAATCAAAGCCGCTAAATGAGCACCTGCCGAATGACCGGAAATATAAATTTCATTCTTATCTCCTCCATATTGTTCTATATTTTTCTCCACCCAGGCAAATGCTTTCGCGCAATCTTCTGCCATACCATAATATTTCGTTTCCGGCCAAACTCTGTAATTAATGAGCACCGTTACAATACCATTTTGAGCAAAAGACTTTCCAACACTTCGATGTCTCGGAGAATCCTTAGAACCGCCTTTCCAGGCACCTCCGTGAATAAAAATCAATACCTTGTTTTTCTTACCTGTTACTTTATGAGGCGCGTAGACATCCAATGAATGGCTTGCTTTATCATAGCCAACCATAGAAGAATCAATATAAGGAATGTCTTTGGTTACCGTATAAGTTTTCTTTGCCCAGGCTGTGAAACTGATACTAAAAAAAATCAACAGATAGATTATTGTTTTCATGCATTCATGATTTAGTCTACTTAAATACTCTCTCGCAAATCCAACGACTAAGAGGCCTATTCATGCATTGAAGTTACAATAAGCAGACCATCCGACAAAAAAAACAATTGAAAATGTTTTGCACCTTTTCTTTGTATATATTCGATGACTAGCGTAGTTTAGCAGTAATTAGATTTTAGTACAATCGCTCCGAAAATCAAAATAGAAGAAGAAGAACTCGTCAGGCTCTTGGTGTCTAAAGACAAAAGAGGCTTTGATATACTCTATAACAATTATTCTACTTCACTTTATGGAGTAATCCATATGATTGTTAAAAAAGAGGAGTTTGCCGAAGAAGTACTCCAGGACACATTTATTAAAATCTGGAAAAAAATAGAAGACTACGATCCCTCAAAAGGTCGCTTTTTTACCTGGATGTTGAATATCGCCCGAAACATGGCCATCGACAAACTTCGCTCCAAAGAATTTAAGTCAGGAAGTAAAACCGATGACCTCTCAACCTTCGTAGATATAGGAGATTCAGGATATTCCGAGAAGCACAATATGGATCATATTGGGGTCAGAGAGGTACTGAATAAGCTACCCGAAGAACATCAATTTCTGATTCAGAAAATGTATTTCGAAGGTTATTCCCAATCAGAAATAGCAGAAGAATTCAACATTCCTTTAGGGACGGTAAAAACAAGGGTACGGTCAGCAATGTCCAAACTTAGAGAACTATTCGAATGAACGTAAAAGAGTACATATCGTCAGGAATACTGGAAACCTACCTATTGGGAGGTTTGAGTACAGCTGAAGCCGGCGAAGTGGAAGCTTATGTCCAACAATATCCGGAAATACGCGCTGAACTAGACAAGCTGGAAGGTGACCTGGAGAAAATTGCGTTGTCTTATGCGAAAGCGCCTTCAGCTTCAGTCAAATCAAAGATAGCATCGCAACTGGATTTCGCCGAAGAAAAAGAGGTAAAGGTAATTCCTATTCCCTCGTTCTATCGTCAGGCTATAGCTGCTTCTGTGGCGCTGGCCATCATCTCTACAGCCAGTGCAGGATACTTCTGGAACAAATGGCAGCACGCTGAAGGTCGCGTGATCGCTTTGGAATCTGAAAAAGGAGTTTTAGCAGACAACATCAACCTTACCAAGCAGGAACTAGAAAAAACCACTCATTACCTCAGCTTGATTCAGGATACCAGTTCTGTATTGGTGACCTTGAAAGGATCTCCTTTATCTCCTAAGGCTGCGGCAAAAGTATTGTGGAACAAATCTTCTCAGCAGGTATACTTAGGCGGTTTAGCCTCCTTGCCTACTCCAGCTGCCGACCAGCAATACCAGCTTTGGGCTATTGTAGATGGTCAACCTGTAGACGCGGGAGTATTCGACCTGGAAAATCCACAGGTATTGCAGCAATTAAAAACCATAGGCAAAGCACAAGCCTTCGCTGTAACGCTGGAGAAAAAAGGCGGTAGCCCTACTCCTACGCTGGCCGCTCTTTACCTGATAGGAAACGTTTAGATTTTATTTACTCATTCATATAAAAGCCCTGGTCTATAATCTGGGCTTTTTTGTTGCTCGCTGTTTCTGTTTCTGTTTCTGTTCTGTTTCTGTTTCTTGCTTTATCCATCAGGCCCCTAAATACCCTAAAGGGGACTTGACCTATATATTTAAATATCTAGAGACATGTTGTCCCTAGCGGGACAATTTTCTCGCAGTTATAAATGAATGGACAGTGCGCTTGTCCCGCTAGGGACAACTTGTTTTTAGCCAATAAATTTATGATAATATTCAAGTCCCCTTTAGGGGATTTAGGGGCAAGCGGTTAGCTATAACCTAGACATTGTGCTATTGTCCGGCAGTGTCAGGTCTGAAGACCTGACACCAAATCAAACAGTTGTTCTCTAATAACAAATAAAAAGCCTTGGCAATTTCCCCAAGGCCTCATTCAGGTTAACTGTAAACAAATCAAACAAACTATTTTTCAATAAAGGCTATGACCTTTTTTACTTCTTTATTGTGCTTGCGGAAAAACAATAAGACCATTCCAATGTGCTTCTTCTTTCCAACCGTATGTATTTCTGAAGAGTTCCCTAATTCAACATTCTTGCTATGGAAGTCTTCACTGTCGCCGAATACAGCGGGATAGGTTTTTCCGCCGTGCAAAATGTAATAGCGAATGTCATTCTTCTGCAGCAAAAATAAAGGAGAAGCTTTTTTCCAAACTACCGGGGAATTGGTAAATGTTACCCGGAATGTAGCATCGCCATCGTATCCATGTTCCAGGTATTTGTAAATATTCAAACCAAAGGGATCATTCAGAATACATCCTTTAATCGGATTGGTTATTCCTACTTTATCAAAATAAGACGGATCAGAAATAATCAATGCGGCCAAATGACCACCTGCTGAATGTCCGGCTACATAAATTTCGTTGGGATTACCTCCGTAAGTAGCAATGTTCTCTTTTACCCATGCGACTGCTCTGGCGCAATCGTAAGCGATGCCTTCGTACTTAGTACCAGGACTTAATCTGTAATTGATAATGACCGTTGTAATGCCATTAGCGGCAAAAGCCCTACCGACAAATTTATAGAGTTCCTTATGACCCGCATCCCAGCTGCCGCCATGCATAAATACCATGACTTTACCCGTTGCTATTTTTTCTTTAGGTGCATACACATCGAGTTTGTGCCTGACTTTGTCATAATCACGCGCTGATGGGCTTACATAATCTAGGTCTTTGTACTTCGTGTAACTGCGTGCAAAGAGCGGCATGCAAAACACCAACGACATCATTACCGATAACAGAATTCTCGCCATACTAGAATTCGAAATTATTAGGTCGGGTGTATACCAATTGCATCACACTGATGTTTCGCATTTGGAAAGCAGCCTCGCAGTATTGGAAATAGTAGTTCCATTTGCGAATGAAACGTTGATCCATACCAAGAGCCATGATTTCTTCCTTTTTCTTATTGAATTCTTCACACCAGATGTTAAGCGTTTTGGCATAATCGATTCCTATATCTTTGATGTCATACAGATTCAGATTGGAAGCTTTATTGATACAAGCATTAATACGTGCTACAGAAGGCAGCAAAGAACCAGGGAAAATATGTTTCTGAATGAAATCGACTCCTTTGCGCATTTCGTCGTATCGGGCATCCGGTGAGGTGATGACTTGAAGCGCCAACAAACCATTTTCTTTCAATAACTCATTACACTTCTCAAAATAACGGGGCATGAATTGATGTCCTACTGCCTCCAGCATTTCTATGGAAACAATTTTATCAAACTTGCCTTCTATGTTTCGATAATCTTCTAATAATATTTCTACCTGATCGGAAATATTCTCGTTCACAAATCGCTGCTTAGCATATGCGTACTGCTCTTGAGAAATAGTAACCGTGGTGATTTTACAACCGTAATTTCTTGCTGCATGAGAGGAGAAGCCACCCCAGCCACTTCCGATTTCCAATACATGATCTGTTGGTTTCAACTTCAACAAACGACACAGACGGTCGTATTTTTCTACTTGCGATTCTTCCAACGTGGTATGCTCGTCTCTGAAGATCCCACTGGAATAAGTCATCGTAGGATCAAGGAATAATTCATAAAAGCTATTTCCCAAATCGTAATGTTCTGAAATATTCTTACGAGAACCGGCGATGGTATTCTTCCTTGAAAGATGATACCAGCGATTGATCCTTGAGAACACATTGGTCATGAAAGAGCTCGTCTTTGTTCCGCTAATGGAAGGGTTTGTATCCATATTAAGGATAAACCATGACACCACATCAGTAATGTTATTCGTTGTCCAGTCACCATCAATAAAAGATTCGGCGAAACCAATATCGCCGTATTTCAAACATTTACTAAAGAAGGCCGATCGGTGCACGGAAATATGTGCTGAAATATTTTCTCCTCCACCTCCAAAATACAAATTTTCTCCGTTGGGCATTGCCACATGCAATCTTCCTTTGGTCATCTTACCGAATGTCCTCAACACCAGTAGCTCGACCAAAGAAAATTTATTGTTTCCAATAAGTGACAGTGAAGTATCCATAAACAATAATTGTTAGTTGTTAGTTGTTAGTTGTTAGTTGTTAGTTAGATATTTTTCAAGCGGTAAAATTAAAATCAAGCAACAGCTATAACTCTGATTAAATCTTAATGTAGTGTTGTTGAAATTGTTGATCTTCTTTCTTTCTGTAATAAGGTATTTTCTTCAAATAGATCCTGAAAGCCTGCCAGTGAATAAGCACAATGACTTTCACTGTAATGAATGGAATAGAAAAGAATCGCTTCAACAGATTGAAATCAGACCATTTCTCTTTCACTCCCGAAATCGAACTCAATAAGAATCGATCTCCTTTTGCATTTGTATAATCATCTACACGCTGCAAAATCTTTTCCCCTGGTACTTTTAGAATAAAATGAAACCATGTATTTGCCTTTGAAAAGGGCGACACATAAAAATTCTTAAGTACCATCGTAGAGAAAGTATCCCCTACAAGATCATCGGCATTCATCAGGTACAATTTCATTTCACCAAATGTATTACTGACTTCGGCGATGGCACAAAACGGTTTGTTATCTTCATCAAACAAATAATAAAACGAAACAGGATTGAACAAGTAACCTACCGTCGTCAAATTGCTCAGTAAAGTAATGCGATACGGTACCGTATGTATTCCTTTACTTTGGATGTATTCCTTTACTTTTAGTTTTACTGAAGAAGCTCTTTCTAAAATGCCTTCCGTAGTATTTGCATGGTTTTTATTGTAAAAGCTGAAGAGGTTGAACCGATTCCAACCGAATAGCCAGTTCTTCTTTGTCAATAGCGGTAATTCATCCAGGTCTATGTAGAACATGAATACATCGTAACTGAACTTGTTCTTTTTAGGAGCAAGTCGATGATGCATGACCGTACATTTATATATACAAGAATTCATCGTTTCTATCTTTATTATACCTACGCAATAAAGATGGTTAATGGATTTTATGATTAATTAAGCTGTCGTGCCTCCTAGCTCCTAGCTCATTCCTATTTATCTTCCCACACATCTTTACCGGTCAATTTTGCACATAAATTCACCGCAGAAGTAAAGGCGTCTTCATGAAAGCCATATTTGAAATAACTTCCACAGAAATACACCCGACCATTTTCATTTAACTTGTGCAATTCACGTTGTGCTTTGTAGGCTTCAGGCGTGAAGATCGGATGCTCGTACTCGATCGTTTTGAGTATTTTAGAAGGATGAACAGTATTAGGCTGGTTGATCGATAGAAAATAATCGTTCTTCTTCGATATATCCTGAAGCTTGTTCATGTAATAAATGGTGTGCGCCACCAACTCGCTATTCACCTGTTCAATCCTGTAATTCCACGCAGACCACGTCTTTTTGATCTTAGGCATCAAGGAAGCATCGGTGTGAAGCGTCGCGATATTTTTTTGGTATTTAAATGGACTCAATAAAGATTTCTCGAGGTAATTCGCATCCCCTAACAAAGACAAGGCCTGATCGGCATGACAAGCGAAAATCACTTTATCAAATTCCGCTTCTCCTCCCTGCTCGTCGTAGACTTTTACTTTATCTCCTAAGCGAACCACTATTTTCACCTTTGCATTCGTTTTAATCTTATCCTTGAAAGGAGCGATCAACTTGTCGCGGTAAGCCCAACTGCCGTTACGGACGGTCTTCCACTGGTATTGCGTAGACAAACCTAATAGTCCATGGTTTTTGAAAAATCTTACCAAGGCGACAGCCGGAAACTTAATGGTAATGTCTATAGGTGTAGACCAAAGTGCCGAGCTCATTGGAGCCAGGTACTTGTATAAAAAATCATCGCTGTAGCCTTCTTCCCTCACAAAATCAGCCATCGAGTATTTTTCATACATCGGATTATCCAAGATCTTTGTACACTCTTTGTTAAAGCGACCGATTTCAAGGATAAATTTGATGAACTTAAGGCTGAATATATTTTTTCGCTGAGCGAAGATGAGGTTCAAACTGGAACCGCAATATTCTAAATTGCTTGGTACGTGTTGAACACTGAACGACATGTCTGTATTATAGACATCCACTTGCAATTGCTTGAACAAACGTACCAAATTAGGATACGTAATGTCATTGAATACAATAAAACCCGTATCAACAGGCTTATCCCCTTCTACGTAAGCGGTATTGGTATGACCACCTATGTAATTGTTTTGCTCGTAGAAAGTCAGGTTATACTTCTTGTGTAAAAAATGGCCGCATCCCATACCGGCAATGCCAGTGCCTATAATTGCTATATTCTTCATAATTGTTTTCACTCAAAATTAAGGACCTACTTTCGGATACATGATTTTTACCAGGTAACTCTTTCCTTTCTTATCGTTGATATTAGAAAGGCCTTCGTACTTGATGATGCGCTTAGTAGATACTTTGTAGGTCACACGTATCGGATCGACCAATTTTCTCAGCATATAATTATCAGGTTCCATTTTGAAAACGATTTCATCGTTTTGTTGAGAATCCTTGTACAACGTTTTTAACGTTTCTTTATTATTCTTTCGAAACTTAAAAACCAGTTTATTACCGGAATACGAAACGCCCTCCGTATAACCATCACGGTAATCGTTTTGTTCGAAAGCCGGAGTAACTTTATTTCCGGAATAGTCGACGATTTTTCTGGCAATTACTGTTCCGGCGGAGTCCTTGTATTGAATGGTTGTTTGTTTCAATACATGATGATCCATCGTTTCCTTATGTTCCTCCAGGTAGTAAAATTGATTTGACTTCAAGTCTGTCGCAATCCCTTGATAACTGAGGTATTCTTCTTCTACAGTCCATTTTGCGCAAACAAAAAAGAAAGAAAAGATAATCAGGCCGAGTGTATAGATGCGCGTATTCATATCTGTAGCTTTCATACATATACGAACAGGCCAGAACACCTGGATTTACCTTTTCTCAAATAAATAGTGGCTTACAAACCACTCATTGCCATGATCATAACCCCATAGCTCAGCACAGGACATGAAAAATATTCTCCAATAGACCCTCCATTTCACTGCTTGGTCTTTGCCATAGGTTTTCTCAAAAAGAGGCATGATGATGTCTTTGTGCTGATCCATCTTGCGTAGCCAGGCCTCTGACGTTTTGGAATAGTGTGTTCCATTCACCCTCCAATGGTTTTTAATTTTAAAATGTTCCTGAAAATACAAGAGGTAATGATCAGAAGGCATCATACCACCGGTAAAGAAATATTTTGACATCCAATCTGTATCGTCTTTTACTTCGAACAAATACGTCAATTCTTTATGCGTGAAAATATGAATGAACATCTTCGCTCCATCTTTCAGAAAGCCTGAAATCTTTTCGAACAACTGCGCATGATTGCGCATGTGCTCAAACATTTCTACTGATACAATCCTGTCGAAACGGACATCGGTGGTAAATACATTAATGTCTGCTGTAATGATCTTCACATTGCTCAAACCTCTTTGTCTGGCCATCTCTTCTATGTGCGCGCGTTGTGTAGCTGAATTCGATACGGCAAAAATATTGGCATCGGGAAATTTCTTAGCCATGAATAAAGTCAAAGAACCCCAGCCGCAGCCTAGTTCTAAAATGTCCATTCCATCCTTCAGCTCCGCACGTTGACAAGTCAATTCCAACATGTCATCTTCCGATTTGTCAAAATCAGTGTTGTCGTCTTTCCAATACCCACTGCTGTACTTCAAATTTTTACCCAATACATGAAGGTAAAATTGTGTCGGTACTTCGTAATGCTGTTCGTTGGCAGCCTTTGTTTCTACAGCTATAGCGGAACTTCTGAAGGATTTAAGTAAATCCATGAAACGTTGCTGCTGCACTTCCAGATCGGGATGCGTTTCATCCTTGATGCGTTGCTTTAATAAATTTCGGATGCCTTGACGAATCAAAAAATCAGGAACTAAATTCTTTTCTAATAAACCTGTGTACCACATGACAATCGTAATTTTAGTGCGAATATAATTTTGATAGATAACTGAAAACTGAAAACTGAGAACTGAATTGATGATCTGATTTCAGTTTTCAATCTCAGTTTTCAGTTTTCAGTTTTCTGCTCTCAGATCTCTTAATCCAGGGAACAAAAGCTGATGTCGTGCGCTGATAACGGAGATAACTTTCTCCTCTAGTACTAGCCATGTGTTCTTCCGTGGTTTTCACACCTGTTACATTATTCAGGAAATGCCACATGAGTAAAGGGCAATAGAGGGCCATCCATCCATACGTTGTAGGCAGAGCGATTAAAAATATAGCTACCCATACCAACCATTCAAAGAAGTAATTAGGATGTCGTGAATAGTTCCATAGTCCTGCTTTACAAATACCGCCTTTAGGCGCTGTCTCTTTATACTGTTTCAGCTGATAATCCGCCACCGTTTCACCCAACACGCCTATCCATAACAGAGCGTAACCGATCCATTCCACGATCGAAAACTCCGTGCTGGAATTGTTCAATATCCAGATGAAAGGAATAGATAAGGCTGCAGCGGTAATGGCTTGAAATTCAAAAAACAGAAACAGGTTTTTGTTGGCTTTCGGTCCCCATTCCCTGCGCAATTGAGCATAGCGCAAGTCTTCTTCTTTTCCCCAGTTGCGCACAAACAAATGAATCCCTAAACGAAGACACCACAAAGAAACCAATCCTATGAATAGGTATTGACGCACTTCGTAGCCATCCGTAAACAGGGCGTATACTAATGCAGAGACCATAAAGCTGATGGCCCAGATAATATCTACAATACCGGCATTTTTATTTTTCAACTGCAACAGCCATACCCCAAACATTAAAAGAGAAATGGTGAGAAAGGAAAGAAGAAAAAGGTACAGCGTCGTCATCATTACACCTCACGTTTAGTCTGCACCAAAATATCTTTAATCCCATCGGTCGGTTTAGCACGAAACAATTGAATCAATACATAAGCTATAGTGCCTATACTTCCTAAGCAAAAGAATAAGACCGCCCATAAGAAAATAAGGAAGATGTTTTTCTCCTTATAAATAACCCATAAATAAATCAATAGAATATTCGCATAGAAGTCCCACAACGTAGCCCGCATCCATGGGATGGAAGCGAGGTAATCCCACTCCTGAAATAAATTGGATTCCAGAGAAGTACTGACCACGATGTAAATCATAAAGACCAGTGCGACGAGCAAGACATATTTTAAAATCTGTACCATGAGCATACTTACGTTTGGATGTTGAGCATTGGATTTCACCCTTCAAATTTTTCCAAAATACCTTTCAGGAAATAAGGGACGAGCCAGGAGCAAGGAGGGACAAAGTTATCCTTCCTTGCTCCTGGCTAGACAGAACAGTTGGAACCTGAAAATGTTTTGAATCATGAGCAAACAGGGTATTACCGAATACCCTGTTCAGGGTATTTTGCAACTCCTATTTGGAACTATTCTAAACAAGAACCTACCTTCGTGCAATAAATTGATTCAGAATCAATTGCTTAACTCCATTGTGGGGAAACAAATTTCTGAATCTCAGTTGTTTAAACATAAAAAACCGAATGGCTACACTTTACTTCTCCATCTCCAGAATCTTAAAAACAAGACAAAGTCATTTCCTGGCTCTTCTATTCTCCACTTTATTAACCTTTCCACTCGCCGCACAAGTTTCTGAAAACGGCACTGTGAAAGGAAAGGTCATTACTGCCGACAGTCTTAATGCGGAGTTGGTGGTAGTAGGTCTAAAAGGTATTAATAAAGGTGCTACGACTAACAAAGAAGGTGAATTCACCATTGACCAAGTGCCTGCAGGCAGTTATACCTTAGTGGTGCAAATTGTCGGTTATGAAACCATTGAAACACCTGTACAAGTGCAAGCAGGAGAAACAACAACGGTTGAAAACATCCAATTGAAAGAAGATTCTAAAACCCTGCATGAAGTAGTGGTAGAAGGAAATAGGAATAAATTTGCGCAGAGAGAAAGCGACTACGTAGCACGCCTTCCTATCAGCAACCTGGAGAATCCGCAAGTATACAATACCGTAACAAAAGAGTTGATGCAGGAACAAGTGATTGTCAATTTTGACGATGCAATTAAAAACACACCAGGTGTAACCAAATTATGGACATCAACAGGCCGTGGTAGTGACGGTGCAGGATACTTTTCGATGAGAGGTTTTAGTGTACAACCCTCTCTGGTGAACGGCATAGCCGGCCAAACGAACGGTGGTATAGATCCTGCCAACATTGAAAAACTTGAATCAATAAAAGGTCCTTCAGGAACATTATTTGGAAGCAGTTTGATTTCTTTCGGAGGTTTGCTGAACATCGTGACTAAAAAGCCTTACGAAACGTTTGGAGGAGAGATCAGTTACACAGCAGGTACCTTTGACCTAAACCGAATTACATTGGATGTAAACAGTCCAATCAATAAAGAAAAAACTTTGCTGGTTAGATTGAACAGTGCCTATCACTACGAAGGGAGTTTCCAGGATGCCGGATTTCAGAAAAAATTATTTGTAGCACCTAGTATAACGTACAAATTCAATAATAGACTTTCTGTGAATGTCACAACAGAAATCATGAACAGTGAGGGAACTAATCCATTGTCAGTATTTCTGAACCGTGAAAGAGCTTTGATCCGCAAAACAATTGATGAATTGGACATCGACTGGAAGAAATCATTTACCAGCAACGACATCACTATCAAAAACCAAACGATCAATATTTTTGGACAAATTAATTATAGAATCAACGATCAATGGACATCACAAACTAATCTTTCCAGAAGCATCAGAACATCTGACGGATATTATTCTTATGTCATGTTCCAGGATAGAGTTGGATTGACATTTAATGGAGTTCCAGCAGTTAACAATGACGATACCTTAAACCGATTGATCTCCGATCAAACGGCAGTCGGTAAAACTACACAAGCACAGCAAAATTTTATCGGAGATTTTAAAATAGGAAAGATGCGTAACCGTCTTGTAGCGGGAGTTGATTTCTTAAGTCTTGTGTTGCACAACAACAGCACTCCGTACATATTGTTTGACAGAGTAAATGCTCGCAGTTTCACTCCTGTCACAGGATCATCAGATCCTAATAATACTCAATACAATAAATTAAACGAGGAAGCTCTTGCAGCTAAAATAGCAGCCAGCACTCAAACCAATTCAAAGACAGGAAGTGAGACACGCACCTACAGTGCGTATGTATCCAACGTATTAAATGTTACGCCTAAACTTTTGTTAATGGCCAGCTTACGCTTCGATCACTTTGTGAACATGGGAAGCTATAACTACGCCAACAATACCACCACAGCGAACACAGAATATTCGCAAAATGCCTTGTCTCCTAAATTAGGTGTGGTATACCAAATTGTGAAAGACAAAGTCAGTGTATTTGGTAATTACATGAATGGTTACCGAAATGTAGCGCCTGTTACATCGCTACTACCGGATGAATTTCCTGGTACGTTCAAACCTCAACAAGCCAATCAAATGGAAGGCGGAGTAAAACTGGAAGCCTTTAACCAGAAACTCAGCATGACGGTATGTTACTACAACTTATTGGTGACTAATATCACAAGATCAGAATCTGTTACTCGTAATGCTATCAATTATAACGTAACCGTTCAAAATGGTTCACAGCAAAGTGAAGGTTTCGAAGTGGACTTGATTGCCAGCCCAATTCAGGGACTAAACCTGATTGGAGGTTATGCCTTTAACGAAAGTAAAATACTTAAAAGTGCTCCTTCGACAGAAGGAAGAAGACCGACTACTGCCGGAGGCAAGCATCAAGCAAACGCATGGATCAGCTATACATTGACTCAAGGAAAAGTAAAAGGTTTGGGTGCCGGTTTGGGTGGTAACTACATGAGCGAAAACATCATCACCAATTCATTAGCAACAGGCGAATTTGCATTGCCTTCTTACGTAGTAGCAAATGCGACGGTATTTTATGGAACACCTAGATACCGTGTCGCTATTAAAGTAGACAACCTTACCAACGAAGCTTACTATGCCGGATGGAGTACCATCGAACGTCAAATGCCAAGACGTTTTATGGCCAGCTTTACATTTAAATTTTAATCATATAAGAACTCCTAAGCCATCACTTAGGAGTTTTTTATTCACCATACTTTTTAAACGATGACAGCAAAAAAACTGATCGGACAAATTCATCTGTGGCTGGGACTGGCTTCAGGACTTGTGGTAGTCATCTTAGGCATCACAGGGTGTTTGTATGTTTTTATTGATGAGCTGGAACCTGTCGTCTATAAGGAGCACTTGGTAGTAGAACAACAAGCTACTGCTCCCCTGCCGATTAATTTTTTAAAAGCAGCAGCACAAGTTGCCATTGGAAAAGAGTATCCGATTACACGTTTTGAGATACCGGGCGAAGCGGATCGCAGTTATAAATTTTATGCCAGCAAGCGTGACGATAAGGCCCTCACCTATTTTGGTGAAGTGATCTATTCCTACAACGCATATGTCAATCCCTACACCGGTGAAGTATTAAAAGTAGAAAATGGGAAGTATGAATTTTTCAATTTAGTAGTTACGCTTCATTATGATTTGTTTCTGCAAAAGCTGGGTAAACAAATTGTCGGTTGGTCTACGATCATATTTATCCTATTGCTCATCTCCGGCATCGTGCTCTGGTGGCCCAAGAACAAATCAGCTGCCAAACAACGCGTCTGGTTTCGCTGGAAAGAGACGACACAATGGAAAAGAAAAAACTACGACCTGCACAACATCCTCGGTTTCTATACCATGATCCTCGCTTTAATCATTGCCTTGACCGGATTGGTATGGGCCTTCCCTTGGTTCAATGACAGTGTACAATTTCTAGCTAATGGAGGAAAGACCATCGAGAAACAGAAGCCCGCGCTTTCAGATACCACACTCCTTTCTCTGCGCAGTGATCTGGATCTTTCCATCCAACATGTACGGGCACAAGTTCCTGTAGCCAATTACTACTTCATCAATCTCCCGAAAGAAAATAAATCAACACTCAGCATCTTCGCTTCCGGTCAGGGCAGCGAGCGTTACCGATTTACTTCCTTTCAATTTGACCAGTATTCCGGTGCCTTGTTGAAAAAAGAAAGCTTCGATGACAAAAGCAGCGGACAGAAACTTCGCTCGATGAATTATGATATTCACGTAGGCAGCATATTGGGTTTGACAGGGAAAATATTGGCCTTCCTTGCTTCCTTTGTCGCTGCAGGCTTACCGATCACGGGCCTTTACATTTGGCTCAATAAAAAGAAGAATAATAAAAAACAAAGTAAGCCTGTAACAGCTCTTCAAAAAATGCATCCGGCAAGACCAAAAAAGAAAATCAAGCTGGACAAAGTCGCTTTTTAGTTTTAACCCTTTTACGCAATACCCTAATTCAATTTCAATCTATAACATCTATTACCTGCTAACATGAAAACTTATACTCGCATGAAGAGTTGGGGCAAACTCTTCAGTCTACTTATTGCCTTCTGCTGTCTTTCCACGTTATCCCATGCTCAAAGCGGTAAGGGTGCTGTCAAGGGAAAGATCGTTACTTCCGATAGCCTTGATGCCGAACTGGTGACCGTTGGTCTTAAAGGAACGAATAAAGGAGCTACTACTAATTCTAACGGTGAATTCTTTATTGAAAATGTAACAGAAGGTGCTTATACCTTGGTGGTACAAATTGTTGGTTACGAAACCATCGAACAACCTGTAGAAGTAAAAGCGAATGAAACCTCTACCTTAGGAAACATTCAATTGAAAGAGGATGCCAAGACGTTGCATGAAGTCACGGTAGAAGGAAGAAGAAATCAATTGGCTGACAAGGAAAGTGAGCAGGTAGCGCGCTTGCCCATTAAAAACATAGAAAATCCTCAGGTATACTCTGTAGTCACTCAAAAACAAATGGAAGAACAAGTAGTAACCAATATCGGCGATGCCTTGAAAAATACTCCGGGAACTTTGGTAATCAGTTATCCCAGCGGAGGTATCGGTGTATTGACCAGAGGATTTAAAGTAGGAATCAATGCTCGTAACGGTATGGAAACGGTAACAGGTAGAGCAGGTACCGATTTCGTAACTGCTGAACGTATAGAAGTCATCAAAGGTCCTTCTGGGACTTTATTTGGATCCAGCGTTTCTTCTTTTGGTGGTGTAGTCAATATGGTTAGTAAGAGACCCTATGAAACAGTTGGAGGAAATGTATCCTACTCCATCGGTAGCTTTGGATTAAATCGTTTTACCACAGACATCAATCTACCTGTCAATAAAGAAAAGACCGTACTGTTCCGCTTCAATGGTGCATTGAACCAGGAAAATAGTTTCAGAGATTACGGGTATAACAATACTTTTACTATAGCTCCTAGTATCTTATTAAAGGTTAATAACCGCCTAACTTTATTTGCAGATGTTGAGGTGTACAATGTAGACCAAACACGCATCACGTATTCCAGATTCCCTACTGCAACGGGATTCAAAAGTATGAACGATGTTCCCTTGCCTTATGACAAATCACTTTATGTAGACGATGCGAATGCATTGACCAGAACTACTAAATATTTCCTGGAAGGAAAATATAAATTTAATGAAAACTGGACATCAACGACCAATGTATCCTTTGTCAATGAAAAAGTAAAACAAAGCTACCAATACTACAACAACTGGTTGGATGCAAGCAGAATTGCAAGAACCGTGTTGCTTTATGGCCCTATTACCAACAGCTATACGAACGTACAACAAAACTTCAATGGTGATGTTAAAACAGGATTTATGAGACACCGCTTATTGGTAGGCGGTAACTATCGATACTCCATCTCTGATGGTGGTTACACTGTACCATATAACCTGTATAGAACACCATCTGTTATTACACAAAACATAGATACCATCAATGTGTATGGCACATACCGTGCACTGACAAAAATGCAGATTGACACGGCTTATTCTAAAAGAGGTTCATATGGCCCATTTGGTATTACCAAACAAAAAATATACAGCGCTTATGTGTCAGATGTCATCAACTTTACACCTAAATTATCTGCTATGTTAAGTTTGCGTTATGACCATTTCGAACAAACCCGTGTAGCTACAGGTGCAACGATAGAATACCAGCAAGACGCTTTATCTCCTAAATTGGGCTTGGTGTATCAGATAATAAAAGATCAGCTTTCTGTTTTCGGTAATTATATGAATGGATTCCAGAACAGCGGTCCGGTTAACCAACCCGATGGGACGATCTTTGTACCCAAACCTATTTATGGCAATCAAAAAGAAGTCGGCGTTAAGTTTGATGTATTCAAACACCGTCTGACTACTACCATCAGTTATTACGACATTACCATCAACAATGCGACACGTGTAGATGCTAACGTAACATACCAGGATGGAAAACAAGTCAGCAAAGGATTTGAAGCGGAATTGATTGCTAATCCGATTAGTGGATTAAACATACTTGCAGGTTATGTCTACAACGAGAATAAATACATTCGTTCAGGCATAGCCACTGAAGGTAAAATGTCTGTTGATGCCCCTCAACACGTAGCCAATGGATGGATCAGCTATACCTTTCAGAATACTATCCTGAAAAACTTCGGTTTAGGTGCTGGAGTAAACTATGCTGACAAATCTTTCTATGATGCAGCCAACACATTTATCATTCCTTCTTACACGGTATACAATGCATCAGTATTCTATGATCATGCTAAATTCCGTGTGGCATTGAAAGTAAATAACCTAAGTGACGAAAGGTATTGGGATCTGTGGGGAACGACTCAAACACCAAGACAATTCATTGCTAACGCGACTTATAAATTCTAATTTTTAACACTGCTAAAATTAAAAACTGCCAGACTTACAACCTGGCAGTTTTTTTTGCTTTAGTCCTTTCTACCCTGTTCAGGTGATGCAAGCGATACAACAATAATAGTATCCGTTACTACCACACAAAGTGTATTTTGATTTCCCACTGGCATTATAAAGAATGACCTTTTACATTCGTGTAACAATTTTTAATGTTTGAACACAAACATCATGAATTGTACATAAAAAGTCAATAACCTGACGAGTTAAAAATATTGAAGCACAGGACTTATACCACAGGCACGGGCTCGTTTCCTGGCAAATGCTACATGAGGTAATTCTCTTTAAATTTTATGGATTAAATATAGCCCATCCCTCTGCTGTGATTGTATTTGTACCACTAGTTTTATCGCAAACTATATTAATAGGGCCGGAATATATGGACTCCATGACTGGTGCAAATGTTAAGGTTACTACTTGACTTTGTCCAGGTCCAATCGTACCAGATGACCAATTTAATGTCATTATTCCAGGGAAAGGGCTTTCAATTCCAGTAACTGTTAATGTACCTGTTCCTGAATTTTGAATAGTAAATGTTCTTGTAGTAACAGGAAATCCTCCCATGTTCCCATATACTGTTCCAAAATTTAAATTACCAGATATTGAAATAACGCGAGTCCCTAAGCCTATTCCATTTAAAGTGATAGTGTTTGATCCTTCGGCATCCGATAGCACTTGTAATGTACCTGAATAAGTAGAAATCCCAGTAGGTGTAAACGTAACCGTTACTTCAACATACTCTCCCGGTAAAACTGTTGAAGAACCGTTAATAACATAGGTACACCACGACGGTTTGCTAATACTACTAATTGTGAAAGGAAGATTACTTGAATTTGTTACTCTTACTGTCTTAGAAACAGTATAGACGTGGGGTATACTTCCAAAATTGATTGTATTCGTTGATAAGTTTAACCGTTTGAATTGTTGTGTTTGATAAACATAGCGCTTTATAATACTATTATCGTCATCTTTTATCAAAGATAATCGACTGTATTTATCATATTCATAATTGGTAACTTTACCATATGGATCCGATTCAGAAATTATTCCTTTTAAAGGTTCATATATGTAAGTATACACTTGAGCATTAGTCAATGAATTTTTAAGGTTTTTTAATGTTGAACGAATCCATGCATTATCATAACTGTTAAACAAATTAGTTAATACCGTACTTCCTAATGCAATTTCTACTTGGTTATAAGTAGCATTTACGATTTTAGCTACTGGATATGAGCTTTTATAAGCCCACAAATAAACTACAGTAATGCCGTCTTGACGAATCATTTCTTGCACATTACCTCTATCATCATAACGAGTAAATAAGATATCTTCCTTATATCTACTGTCTGAAATAAAACCAGATGAGGTTACCGTTGTTGAAGAAAAATTAGACGCAGCAATAGGTGATACAGTCTCCAGCTTGAAAATTCTCTCCGTTTTAAGATTTTCGAAATATCTCTCCTCGCTATCTATTACATAATCAGCACCTCCTTTGACTATAATATTAGTTGTTTCCACAGGGATATTAACAACATTAGCATCTCTCAAGGCTCTCAAGTCATATGCCTCATCAGTTGAGGAGGCAGTAAATGTATTACTATAGTCTAAAGGATACTTATAGGTAGTTTTCATTTTGTTCGCATCTGAGCGTATGACTTCTTTGCTTCTTATTAAATTTGAAACCGGATCATATACGAACTCGGTAACAATAGAAAAGCTACCTCCACTCCTAAAATATTCTCTTTCAATTTTCCTTTTTAAGTAAGGATAAAACGTATAAATAGGGACTGCGATCATAATATATGCAGCATTATTCAAGTCATTTAAGTTGTAGATTGATCTCACATAATTATTATATCTATTAGGGTCATCATTATATTCATTCACTTCCTCTCTTAATAAAAATTTATCATCTGCATATTGCTTTATTGTAATTGGCTGACCGCGTTCAAGTTCAAGCTTGCCAAACATTTTGCCTTGATAAGAAGAACTAGTCGAACCAGATGTAACTGATGTTAATGCGTTTTTATCAAGATATCCATTATCTTGATTTGTGTAAGTATGCACCGTATATCCTTCCGTAGATTTTTCAGTAATTTGAGTGTAAGTTATATGATTGCCATTGCTTGTATTCATATAATTGAAAGGTAAACTACTGAATTTGCTATAGGGATTATTATAATACGTTAAGCCTGCTTGAAAATAAATTGGTTCTCCAGATAACACTCCGCTAGAAACTGTACCACCATCCATATAATCCTTAACGTAAAAATACTCTTTTACAAGTGAAACAGGCGAACTGGATTCATAATGTTCTATTCTCTTAATTCGAAGGCCTCCAGCTAATTTGTTAGAAGATAATGTTTGCAGAGAAAGCGTAGGGTTTTGTTTTACCAACGTGGCATAAGTATGTGGCTCAAAGTAGAAGTCTGAATATCCTCCAGTTGGATAAGTAATTCTTTTAATGATCTCAGCATCCATAAATGTTGCATCCGGTTCCCTTGACTGATAATACAAATCCAGATTAGGAATAGCAGTATAACCTTGATAACTTTGA
>JAQZBV010000157.1 GCA_029237685.1 Cytophagaceae bacterium
AGGTACTTGTTTTTTTCATAATTCAAGACCGCATCAATGCTGGCAATGGAAGGCAAATTGATAGGACCGGGAGGCAAGCCTGTATATTTGTAAGTATTGTATGGACTGTCAATTTGAGTATGCACCTGATAAACTCTTTTTATAGAAAAATCCCTTACTGCATATTTTACAGTAGGATCAGCCTGCAAAGGCATATTAATGTTTAATCGATTAATATATAAACCGGCAATGCGGCTGCGCTCACTTTGCTGATTTGTTTCGGCTTCAACAATAGATGCCAGTGTACTCACTTGCACAGGAGTAAAGCCTATCGCCTTTGCTTTATCCAAGCGTTCTTTTGTCCAGAATTTCTGATACTCTTTATACATCTTATCCAAGAACACATGGGACTTCACATCCCAGTATACTTCATAGGTATTTGGAATAAACATGCTCATGAATGTCGTCGTATCGAAGCCATAATGCTTTGCAGTTGCAGGATCTTTCAAATAAAAAAGTAAAGAGTCAGCAGTAAAATAGAACTTCCCTCCTACCTTTTCTGCCAAGTCTTCTTTTAAACGAATATTATTAAACGTTAACTTAACCGGTTCTTGCCTTGCATTGCGCAACAGCCTTACAACTTTTATATTATTGCTGTTGGCTTTAATCCTATACCGCCCAGGTCTTACATTATCCTGATAGCCCGCGAGCTTTGCAATGAACGCAAATGACTTGACATCTTGCAACATCTCATTTTTCTTCATGCTGTCAAGCACTTCTTTAAAGTCAGCACCTTTTCTAATGTACAAATAGCCATCTGCTTTTTGCCACTGGAAGTTGGGGGTAAATAATATCTGATAGATGTAGTAAGAGAAACATACAAACAACAGCATCGCTAAAACGATGAATTGACGAAGACGATATTTTTTGCGGTCCATTTGCATATTGACTGCGGTCTTATTAAGTTGATGAGCTTACAAGTTAGGTAAAAACCACATCGAAATAAATACATGCCCGCTTCATCTCTCAAAATACATCCCGATAATCCTCAGGCCAATAAAATAACGCAAGTTATTGAAGTGCTGAAAAAGGGAGGAATCATCATTTATCCAACGGATACCGTATATGCGATGGGTTGTGATATCACTCAGCCTAAGGCTATTGAAAGAATTTGTCAAATCAAGGGAATCGATCCCGCAAAACATCCTTTTGCCATTTTATGCCACGATATCAGCCAAATTTCATCATACAGCAAACATCTTCCCAATACTGTTTTTAAGCTGCTCAAGAAAAAACTACCAGGGCCACATACCTTTATTCTCCCTGTAGGAGGAGAAATTCCCAAATCTTTGTACTCCAAAAAGAAAACGATTGGTATCAGAGTTCCCGATCATCCGATTGTCAACTTGTTAGTGAATCAATTGGGAAATCCTTTATTGACAACTTCTATTAAACACACGGATGAAATCCTTGAATACATGACAGACCCTGAAGAAATTTTTGAACGGTATAAAAATCAGGTGGACCTAGTCATTGATGGGGGCCCCGGGGACAACATACCTAGCACGGTGTGGGATTGTACATCCGATGAAATTATATTGTTAAGGGAAGGAAAAGGTGATATAGAATATTGATTGCTATGCCGACAAACCACAACGAATCTTCTTTGTTAATCGAATTACATTATTTCCCCTGCACGCATTTTTTTTCGGTGCTTAGTCAGCATGACAGCTTAATTCTTGAAGCACATGAAACATTTCAAAAGCAAAGCTACCGCAATAGAACATATATCTTATCGGCACAAAAAGTGGAGAAACTTTTGATCCCGGTATTATCAGGAAACTCACACCTGCCTATTCGCGATATTCGCATTGATCATAGCCAAAAATGGCGACTTATTCATCAACGTGCCATTCGATCTGCTTATGGGAAATCACCTTTTTTTGAATATTACGGAGAAGACATTTTAGGCTTGTACGACAAGCCTGTCGACTTTCTTTTTGATTTTAACAGGGAAGTACTGACACTTTGTCTAAAGTTGTTAAGATGGAATAAAAATATAATATTATCGTCTGATTATCAAAAAATTAAAGATCCCCAAATGGCAGGAATACATGATTTTAGAGATCAGATTCACCCTAAAAAAGAGTTACAATGCGACCTCAAACACTATCAACAAGTGTTTGGCAGGCAATTTGAGCCGAACCTAAGTATCTTAGATTTGTTGTTTTGTGAAGGGAACAATTGCAATCCATATCTGAAGAGATAACGTTAATATAAAAAATGCGTATAATTTAAGATTAAACGCAGACGAGGATGGAATTTTAAATCCTTAAAAAACGTTCTTTGAACGGAAAAATGCTAGATTTACATTAATTAAAAGCTGAATTCATGGAACAGAAATTCTCAAACAGAGTTAAAGAGGTTATCTCTCTTAGTCGGGAAGAAGCATTGCGTCTGGGCCATGACTACATTGGTACAGAACACTTGATGCTTGCGATGATTAGAGAGGGTGAAGGCGTTGCAATAAGTCTTCTTAAAAAACTCGGATTATCAATGGATGAACTCAGGACATCCATCGAAAATACTATCAAAGGAACTGCTACAGGTAATACAAACATCACTAATATTCCTTTAACCAGACAATCTGAAAAGGTATTAAAGATCACTTACCTGGAAGCAAAAATCTTTCAAAGCGAATTGATTGGAACAGAACATTTGTTGTTGTCCATCCTACGTGATGAAGATAATATTGCAACACAAGTATTAGCAAAATTTGGAGTAACATACGCAGAGATAAAAGAAATGCTAGAATACCACACCAACAGCAATCCTAAAGCTAAAGGCGATACCGATGATCCGGATGATGATTCATCTAAATTATTTGGTAGCGGTTCTGCAGCGGGTAAAGAAACAGGAGCAAGAGCAACCGGTGAAAAATCAAGAACTCCTGTACTGGATAACTTCGGTAGAGACTTGACAAAGTATGCGGAAGAAGGTCGCCTAGACCCTATTGTAGGGCGCGAGAAAGAAATCGAACGCGTGGCTCAAATCTTAAGTAGAAGAAAGAAAAACAATCCGATTTTGATCGGTGAGCCTGGTGTAGGTAAAACAGCGATAGCTGAGGGCCTTGCTTTGCGTATCAATCAAAAGAAAGTATCGCGTGTATTGTTCGGCAAACGTGTGATCACTTTGGATCTAGCTTCTTTAGTAGCAGGTACCAAATACCGCGGTCAGTTCGAAGAACGTATGAAAGCGGTAATGAACGAATTGGAAAAATCTCCGGAAGTTATTCTATTCATCGATGAGATTCATACCATCGTTGGAGCAGGAGGCGCTTCGGGTTCATTGGATGCATCCAACATGTTCAAGCCAGCTCTAGCAAGGGGCGACATCCAATGTATTGGTGCCACGACTTTGGATGAGTACCGTCAGTACATTGAAAAAGATGGCGCGTTAGCCCGTCGTTTCCAAATCGTTATGGTAGATGCTACAACTCCGGAGGAGACTGTTCAGATATTAACAAACATCAAGGAAAAATACGAAGAGCATCATCATGTAAATTACACAGAGAAAGCCTTGGATGCTTGTGTGAAATTATCTGATCGATACATTACGGATCGTTTCTTGCCGGATAAAGCCATCGACGTATTAGATGAAGCGGGTGCACGTGTGCATATCAATAACATTCATGTGCCTGCCGAAATTCTAAAACTCGAAGAGTTGATCGAGAACGTCAAGAAAGAAAAAAACAAAGTCATCAAAAGTCAGAAGTTTGAAGAAGCTGCTCACTTAAGAGATAAAGAGAAAAAAATCTTCGATCAACTAGAACAGGCAAAAGGCCGTTGGGACGAAGAGACCAAGAAAAAGCGTTATGATGTTACGGAAGAAAACGTAGCTGAAGTAATTGCCCAAATGACGGGTATTCCTGTAAGTAAAGTTGCTCAGACAGAAGGAACTAAACTTCTTAAAATGGGCGAAGAGCTTAAAGGTAGCGTCATTGGTCAGGATGCTGCTATTGGCAAGTTAGTGAAAGCAATTCAGCGTACACGCGTAGGTTTAAAAGATCCGAAAAAACCGATTGGTTCTTTCATCTTCTTAGGTCCTACCGGTGTTGGTAAAACGGAATTAGCGAAAACATTAGCTCGTTACCTCTTCGACAAAGAAGATTCTTTGGTGCGTATCGACATGAGTGAGTACATGGAGAAATTCTCCATCAGCCGCTTAGTGGGAGCGCCTCCAGGATATGTAGGGTACGAAGAAGGTGGTCAGTTGACAGAAAAAATACGCCGCAAACCATACAGTGTGATCTTATTGGATGAGATTGAAAAAGCTCATCCGGATGTGTTCAACTTGTTGTTGCAAGTATTGGATGACGGTATATTGACAGACGGTTTAGGAAGAAGAGTAGATTTTCGTAATACGATCATCATCATGACTTCTAACATTGGCGTAAGAGACTTGAAAGATTTCGGAGCTGGTATAGGATTCAGTACACAATCTCGTAAAGAGAATATGGACGACATGATGAAAGGCACGATACAAAACGCCCTTCGTAAAGCTTTCTCTCCTGAGTTTTTGAATCGTTTAGATGATGTAATTGTCTTTAACAGTTTGGAAAGATCCGATATTCATAAGATCATTGAAATCACATTGAAACATGTGTTTGCAAGAATCTTAGCATTGGGTTACAACATCGAGTTAACAGAGAAAGCCAAAGACTTCTTAGCTGACAAAGGCTTTGATCCCAATTATGGAGCAAGGCCATTGAACAGGGCGGTACAAAAATACCTCGAAGATCCGGTAGCCGAAGAGATCCTAAAAGGTGATCTGCAACCAGGTGATATCATCATCGCAGATTACGATGGAACAAGTGAAGAATTACACTTAACCATCAAGGATAAAGCACCTCAAAAGACAGATGAAAAATAAAAAAAAATGCCCGCAATAGCGGGCATTTTTTTTGATAACTTTATTTTTTTCGGTTAGGGATCTGAACAGTAAAAGAGGTACCCTCCCCTAACGTGCTTTCTAAAGCAATTATACCTTCTAATTTGCCTACCACCTCTTTAGTAATATAAAGCCCTAAACCGGATCCCTTAGGTCGCTCAGAGGCTCTATAAAACATATCAAATACATTACTGACCAGTGATGAATCAATACCGATTCCATTGTCTATAAATTTAATGACTGCCTGGTTTTCATCCGCGATCACCATAATTTTGAGTACAGACCATTCTTTATATTCGTCATAATACTTTAAAGCATTGGAAAGTAAATTATTTAAGACGATTCGCATCCTTAAACTATCTCCTAAAAAAACGCTTTTTTGATTGATATCAATGCTAATATGCACCCGACTCGCTTCATCTCCGTAAGGCTTATTGAGCTCTATACATTGTTCTATTAAACTCTTAAATTCTATCTCTTCCTCTAAAATGCCAATTCGATAATTTCTTGAAAAATCGATCAAGCTATTTACATAATCGTCCAACCTGCGAAGGCTCTTTTCCTTCAAAAGATTATAATACAACATTTTGTCCATGTTGGTTTCTGCCTTACTTAATTCTATTAAACCTAGTGAAGAGGCAAGAGGAGCCCTCAAATCATGGCTTACACTATACACAAAGCGATCCAGCTCATCATTTATTTTTTGCAATTCAATATTTTGCTTATTCAGATCCTCAACGACCAACTCAAATTTCTTCTCAGAGCGTCTGCTGGATTTTATGATGATAAATACCATGTAATGGCAAAAGACTAAGACTCCGATAATATTAAATTCAGCAATCATCTCGATCTGATCTTCACTGTAATTATCAATCTTTAATAGAGAAAAGTCTGTAGCAAAAAGTATTGCAATAAAAATAATCGGATGAGCGATATGAAAATAATACAAGTACTTGTTTTTATAGTCTACTATAAAAGGAGTACCAAATATCAATGGAATGTAAAAAAGGAATACAAGAGAGTCGAAACTCAATTGAGAACTTTGTATAAATAAGAGTATGCTAAGCAACAAAGCCAAAGCACTACCGGCAAACTCTACGTGTCCTTTTTTATTGAAATAATAAAAAACGCCAATGGTAAATACCGTTAATATAATGACAACGATACTTTCCCATATCAAGTAATAAAAATCAGGGATTGATGTGCTGATGATGATTACAGCGCATAATTTCATCAGTGTCGCCAGCAACTCTTGTCGCTCTTTAAGCGTCGTCAGCTGCGTCAATCCGACCTCTGATTTTTTAATCATACTTTATATTCCTTTACAGCATCTACAAATGCTTTGACCATATATCGATCAGTATCAGGATATAAACCGTGCCCTAAGTTAGCAATGTAACGCTGCGTGCCGAAAGCATCCAATAACTTCTTTACTTCCTGTTCTATTCCTTTTTTATTTTGGTATAGAGCGCATGGATCAAGATTACCTTGGAGTGTTTTATTCATGCCAATAATTTTTCTGGATTCCGCAGCATCCATGGTCCAATCTAACCCAATGACATCACACTTCATTTTTGCAAAAGAAGCGCGTGCATCAAATGCCCCTTTGGCAAAAACGGTGAGCGGTACTATATGATTCAACTCCTTACAGATACGATCTATATACACAGCAGAAAATTCATGGTATTGCTCCGGACTCAATATGCTTGCCCAAGAGTCAAATACTTGCAGCATATCAGCGCCTGCAGCTACTTGTCCTTTAAGGTAGGCAATTGTAGCATCGGTAATTTTATTCAATATTATTCTAGACTTTTCAGGTTCTGTATA
>JAQZBV010000034.1 GCA_029237685.1 Cytophagaceae bacterium
ACCTCGATGTCGGCTCGTCACATCCTGGGGCTGGAGAAGGTCCCAAGGGTTGAGCTGTTCGCTCATTAAAGTGGCACGCGAGCTGGGTTCAGAACGTCGTGAGACAGTTCGGTCCCTATCTGTGGTGGGCGTAGGAATCTTGAGAGGATCTGACTTTAGTACGAGAGGACCGAGTTGGACTAACCTCTGGTGTATCAGTTGTGCCGCCAGGTGCAGTGCTGAGTAGCCAAGTTGGGAATAGATAAGCGCTGAAAGCATCTAAGTGCGAAACTAGCCTCAAGATGAGGATTCCATATCAGGGCCGTAGTAGATGACTACGTTGATAGGTTGCAGGTCTAAAGTCTGAAAGGACAAAGCTGAGCAATACTAATAACCCGAAGCTTTCTTAAGGAGTATCCTTTAATGTGTCTGTCATTGTGTTGATTTTCTTATATAAATCATTTGAAGAAGTAGAGCGAACAAGATTCCTCTATAGATCTCAATGGTGGTTATAGTGCGGGTGTTCACCTCTTCCCATACCGAACAGAGAAGTTAAGCCCCGTTACGCCGATGGTACTGCAATCAAATGTGGGAGAGTAGGTTGCCGCCAACCTTATTATCAAAACCCTCCGGTTTATCACCGGCCCGTAAGAATACGCTCTATACATGATTATTCACTTAACTGATCTTACTTGTTTTTTGTATTTACCTCATTCTTTCCTCATCATGTTCTCTTTCACATCCTCATATGTAGATGAATATCAACAATGTGATTTTTAATTGAAGGAACAAACTACTTTAAGACCACTTTTTAATTTGGCACAACATTCGTTTACTTCTTTCCTGAAATAAACATCTCCAGATGCCCGCAGCTAAAAGTATTAAAGGAAAAACGATCGCTATTCTTATCGCAGATGGCGTCAATGATCATTTGTTAAATCTGACCAAACATGAACTAGAGGCACACGGAGCCGATACAAGGTTTGTGGCTTTGCAACCAGGTAGTATAACAGCTGCTAAGCGCAACAGCATTGCGGTTGATTATGCTATTCATACGGTGGCGCAAGATGCTTTTGACGGATTGTATATTCCCGGTGGCAAAAGGAGTCTCCAAACGCTGATCTCTCAAAAAGAAGTGCTCGATTTTGTTTGTTCTATGTACAGCGGTGGCAAGCATATCGCCGTGGATGATGAAGCGATGTCTCTGTTGGAAGCCGCGTGTCTTAATCCAAAATTGTCTTCTCTTAATCATGTGGAATTACGAACTAATGGAATTTTTGTGCACACCAACACCATTCCTGCAGTGAAACATTTTGTAAAGGCGATAGCCGCTGATCATCCATTACCAGACAATTCATTCGACAAGCAGTTGAAAGATGAACCACACTATTTGGTCAACAAGTAATGTAACCTAGTTCTCTCAGTAGAAAATGTTCTCATTCGAAAGCATCATTGGGCTTGTAGCAGGCATATTTACCGGAGTATCCATGCTTCCGCAATTATTAAAAATCATACAAAATAAAAAAGCGGAAGAGGTCTCCTTAGTCATGATTGGGGTTCTTTTGTGTGGTTTGGGATTGTGGGTATATTATGGATTCTTAAAAGAAGATTTCCCAATCATTATCACCAATGCGTTTTCATTTTGTATCAGTTCATTGGTCTTATTTTTTAAACTGTACTACAAAAAGAATTGAGCAATTTGTACGCATGTTTTCTATTGTGTAGAAGGCTTGCCTCATATTCTGATCGATTAGTTCTTTAAAGTATGAAAAACTGATGGCACAAGCTTTGTCAATTTTTTACAAACACTATCACTATGATCACAAATACACAATTACAGCGGTTCCCGACCAAAGAACAAGAGTCGAAGTATCAAGCGATATGCCATGCGGCGAAGAACAAGCAAAAGGAAAAATATCCAGCACCTGTGGATCCTGAAAAAAGGTTAGGCTATGCCGTAGTAGGTTTGGGAAAGCTGACGTTGGAAGAGCTTTTACCTGCATTAAGCATTTGCAAATATTCCAAGTTAGCAGCATTAGTGAGCGGAGATGGTGATAAAGCGAGGAAGGTAGCGCAACAATATGGGATACCGAATACGGGTATTTACAATTACCAAAATTTCGACGACATCAAAAATAATCCCGAAGTGGATGTAGTTTACATTGTGTTACCGAATAGTATGCACCATGAATTTACGATTCGTGCGGCAAAGGCCGGGAAGCATGTGCTATGTGAAAAGCCAATGGCCAATACTGTAAAAGAATGCGAAGAGATGATAACGGCTTGCCAAAAGGCTGATCGTAAATTAATGATTGCTTACCGCATCCAGTATGAAGCATACAATGCATTGATCAAACAATGGACTCGCGAAGAAAAATACGGCAAAGTAAAAATAATTGAAGTATATAACGGACAAAACCTTCCAGGTCCTAATGTGTGGAGAGCAAAAAAAAGTCTTGGCGGCGGCGGCGCTTTACCGGATATTGGAATTTATTGTCTGAATACCATTCGCTATCTTCTCGGAGAAGAACCAACTTCTGTATTGGCTCATAGTTTCAGTACTCCTGGAGATGCACGTTTCAGGGAAGTGGAAGAAAGCATGTTGTTTCAATTGACATTTCCGAGCGGAGCGCTGGCTATGTGTGGTACTAGCTACGGTACGCATATGGCTAAAAGTTATAAAATATATGCTGACGAAGGATATTATGGGCTAGATCCTGCTTTTAGTTACAGTGGCTTACAAATGCATGTTTCGGAACAACTAGACACAAAGATCGAACTCAAACAGATGCCGACGATAAGAGAGGAAGATCAGTTTGCAGTAGAGATGGATCATTTTTCGGAATGTATCGCGTGTGACAAGCAACCCTATACACCCGGAGAAGAAGGGTTACAGGACATGAAAATCATAGAAGCCATCTATCAATCGGCTTACGAAGGAAGAATCATTAAGCTGGATTATTACACGGAACAAGATGTTTTCAGAGGTACTGATCCTATTTATTAGAATAATATTTTGTATGTAAAGATTAACAAGTAGTGCTATGAAAACGAAGAATAAAAAACAAGAGGATACCTCACCGGTAAAAGCTACTCCTGCTTCAGGTAAAGCAGCGAAAGCAAAGGCTCCTAGGCGCAAGTCGTCTACCAATAGATCGGACAAGGACGATGAGGATTTTGATGGAAAGGATTTTGATAATGCAGATTATAACGGCAAAAATTTCAAAGACGAGGATGATTACAACAGCGGTAAGTTAGGACGCGGGGCGGAAGTGACCGGAGAAAATGACATCAAGAATATTCCCAGGCGAAAATCGAGCACGTAATTTATTCTTAGAATAAAAAGTCCCATGATCAAATCGATCATGGGACTTTTTATGTTTTAATATTGCCTCTATCATTTTTTGAATATACTCACGCCTAGAATAAGTGCGACTACAAAGAAAACTACAAAGACAAAGAAAATAATTTTTGCAATAGATGCAGCTCCTGCTGCTATATCCGTAAATCCAAAGATAGAGGCTATCAATGCAATGACTAAGAAAATTAAAGACCATTTAAGCATAATACTAGAAGTTAAGGTGAGAGGATTAGTTTTTATGGAGGTAAGAAATGATTTTGTTTTCAGAACTTTTAAAGGATTCTTTTATGGCGCAATGGCCGGTTACTCCTCTATACACAAGGTATCCTCCGCTTACAACATTCCATAAGGGCGCTACAACGCCTGTCTTCTTTTTCGATGCGATACTAGCAAGAGCAGACCAAAGTATATAGGCGCCACCCACTACAGAAAGAACGCGCTGTGTAGTTCCTATATTTTCATTTACAGAAGGAGCAGTAAGATGCTTTAGCTTTTGGGTTAGAGATTTCGTTTCCATAATCATAACTGTTTAGTATAGGATGTTTATTGGAAAAATCATGCTAATTCTTGCTGTTGAAAATCTTTTTTGTTTAAATAGTTACTATATAGTGCGTATAAAGAGCATTTTTTTCATTCAGGTCAAATACCTTTTTCCCATCGCATAACATTATGGCATAGCGTGTGGTAAAAAATACCCATATGTAGAAATTAAAAAAGACCATGCTCCTTAGAGTATGGTCTTTTTAATTATGGATGATAGCCGCCTTTAAGCGGAGATCTTGAATGGGTTTTCAGATTGTGTCAGAACGTCGAATCCTTTTGATATTCTTGAACCGGTAATGATAGTCCATTCGTTTTGACATACAGCCACAATAGGTTTCATGCGCCCCATAAACTTATTGATAAAGGATACCGTATCTGTATTCACATACTGGGACGTAGTGTTTACGAGGTCCTCATGTATAATTATCGTATTGTAATCCATGGCATTTATCTTTTGAATCTCGTTCTTATAAAGCACAATGGAATGATATTCCTTCTCTGACTTATCCCAGCTTTTTATTTTACCGGAGTCAGATGAAATAATATCAATATTACCAACATTGGACAATGTTTTTAATGCGTCATCAAACTGAAATTCTTTGAAATAGTTGCTGACGAGGATCGCGACTTTATTAGATTCTAGTTGCATGAGGAGTAATTCTATAATGTTGTACGGAAGATGTTCTATTATGTTTGTCAAGAATACAAAAAGAGTTCCAGAGAGGTCTCATGATAAATACTTTTTATAAATACGCTAGAAGCGTTAATAACAGTATAAAAATGAACGTGTTTTTTTATACTTAAGCATGAAGTGGATTGATCGACTGTTTTTTTTGATGAATTTTATACCCAATTTGTAGAGTGTATCAAGATCTCTTATTGATTTGCAGAGGCACAATAGTTGCGCTATTCACGACAGATTATAATCGCCATGAATAAAATAGTAGTTTTAATACCAATCCTTTTTTTTAATTGTTTAGCCATAAAAGCTCAGGATACAACAAAAACAGAGAACGCTCCAGCTCCTCCTGCTTATCATGTTAATTTCAGTTCTACGGCTATAGGAAATAACAATACAGACAATAGTACATTTGTCAGTAACAATAATCTCAAGCTCAATGTAGCAAAGGATAATATTTACATCAATACCATGAACAACTGGATCTATGGTATGCAAACAGCTGGTTTAACGAACAATGATTTTTTTTCAAGTGTAGATTTTAATGTATTTGCTAAACCCAGCAAGTGGTATTTTTGGGGCCTGGGAACTTATGAAAAAAGTTATTCGCTAAAAATCAATGACCGTTTTCAAGGGGGCTTAGGAGTTGGATATCAGTTTGTCTATAGACCGAACGCAGCTTTTGCTGTTAGTGATGGTATTCTATATGAAGAAACAGCGTTGTACGACACTCCGAAATATGAAGTCCTACGAAATTCATTCAGGGTAAAGCATAAATTTGTTTATCAAAATCGTATTACCATAGAGGGCGCTCATTTTTGGCAACAAGCCCTGTCTTCATGGGAGGATTATATTTTGAAATCAAATACTACCCTTTCTGTTAAACTAAAATCTTGGTTAAGCTTTACTACAACATTCACCTATAATAAACAAAATATAAACAGTAAGGAGAATTTACTCTTTAACTTAGGGCTCTCTTTCGACAAATACTTTTAAAAAAAAGACGGGGTTTAACCCCGTCTTTTTTTTAATGCGTCAATGTTTTATTTTTCACTGCTTTTTGAATCGGTATATTCAAATGTTGTACATGATGCATAAAGTTTTTAAACGTCAGATTTGAAAGGTATGCATTAGGAGTTTGTTCAACATGCTTGGAATGCAAAACATTACCGGCGGCTAAAGAAATAAATATTTTAAGTAGACCGATCCAAAGGTAAGGCAACAGATATACATAGCCGGTGTAATCAAATAACTTAGGGGCTGCCACAAGGAAAGAGCCTAATATAAGATCTAGTAAGAAGTGGTTTGACAATTTTATTTTTCTGACGATTCCGAATGAGGCATCAGTGAAAATAGTATACAAAATCGCTATAGCACCTGAAATAACAGGTATCCATAATTCTGCTTGTGTTCCTCTGGAGTAGTTAAATATCCAAGGAGAAAGCATAAGGACAATCCCCAATGTATAATCGAGAATTCCGTGTAGTTTCGTGTTGATGGTTGTCATAACAGTATAGGTTTGCTATACCATAAGAGAAGAAAAATATATGCCATAAAAATAGATCACTTCAGCTTATTCTAGCGCGTTACTGTTCAATTGAGAAGGGGAAAATTAGTCGCAGTTGTGATTTTTGTCCCCCAATTAGAACATAAAAAAAAGGAGACCGGCTGTACAGCTGGTCTCCTTTCAACAGATTTCTCAATTAGAATTATGAGGGTCTTTTTTCATCCAATAGAGCTGCTTTTACTGCACAATGTCCACTTCCTCCTCTATATACCAATAAGCCTGCAGCCAATGCGCCGACTAGAGGTAAGATATAGCCTTTTTTATTTTTATTGTTTCGTAAAGCCTGCGATGCAGCCAATAAAATCAAAGCGCCAGCCGCTATAGATCCTACTCTTTGTACGGTGCTGATATTCACCCATTGCGGTTTTACGAAATGGGGCTTTTTGGTGATTTCTTCTACTTCTTTAATGAAATCAGTAACGTTTGTATCTGAATAAGGTCCGTAAGAATCTGTTAAAATTCCTTTCTGTCCATCCTTTGTTTCAATAGCATAAAGAATAGAACTATCACCGGGATCAGACTCTCCTTCGAAACGATAGAAGTTCGAGATCTTTACATCGTGAGGCCCGTAAGTTTGATTGGTATCAAGATTAAGTAATCCTTCTTCATTAGCCATGAAGTTTTTAGTATAACCATCTTTTTTTACAGCTTCTATAGCTTCAGACAAACTTCTTAGCGTTTTTTTATCTCCAACTTTCTCGGCAGTTTTCATAGCGATATTATTTAATGTGACAGTTTATTTAAGTACTGTTTGCAAAAATGATTCCTATGAAAAAACGCGAAAGAAGAAGATTTAAGATGTATGGGATAATATTAGCTAAGGGATCTCTCCCCATAGTGTTGATTTCATTCCTCTACTTGCACCGGTAAATAAATAAAGGAGGGTTCAAGAATGAAACAATACAGACAAAAAAATAATGGACCTTGATCGCCAGAAGCAATAAGGGGAGTAAGAAAATAAGAGCCTCAACTTAAAGACTGGCTCTCTTATAATGCCTGTAGAATTTCATTCTATGCATTCTGATCTGTTTGATCAGTTCCGCATTTTCAGCAATGATGAGATCCGTGTTTCTGGATTTTCTGCGACCGAAACGAAAGAGTACTTTCATCTCATTGGTCAAATTGGCCATAAACTTTTTCATGCTTTTTTATACGATTTAAAATAGAAATTGTTTGTAATGTTGCTGATTAATAGTTTATTATATTATGCGTTGAGCCTGATTAGTGTCTTATTATCCTAAAAGGCGATATTAGGAGCGTTTTTTTTGAGTTATTGTCCTTATTGAACCTTTAGTCTACACTATACTTTGTTTAATCTTAAATAATATATATTTTGTCGTTATGTAAGGTCTTTTTGTAGAAGTGGTAAGAGTCTTTTTTTGGGTAAAGAGGCAAATCGGTTCACTGATTCTATAAAGCAGACATCGGTTTTTCTTTTGTAGAATAGTATGGATCAAGTGAGTGACTTCTTTACAGGCCTGCTGTCTGCGGCATTATGGCCTGCTCGTTGGTATTGTGGTACCTGGACCGATTTTCATGGATGGCTATATATCTTGTCAAGTCTGGGTATTTGCGCTTCCTATTTTTTAATTCCGATTAGTTTATTTTACGTGTTTATCAAAAGGAAAAAAGACTTACCATTCCCTCATCTCTTAGGATTGTTTAGTTTGTTTATTTTTAGCTGCGGCCTTACACATTTCCTCGATGCAATAGTATTTTGGATTCCCTTATACCGTTTGCATGCGCTGCTTTTATTTATTACCGCAATAGTATCCGGTGTCACGGTTTTTTACTTATATAAAGTATTACCCGACGCATTGACATTTACTTCTCCTGCGCAATTGGAAAAAATAGTGGCCCAACGCACATTGGAATTGGCCCAGAAAAACAATGAGCTTATTAAGTTGAATAAAGAAATGGACAATTTTGTTTATTCTACCTCTCATGATTTGAAATCTCCTATCAATAATATTGCAGGACTTGCGAATATTCTGAAAATGGAATTACCCCAGGGGAATGCTTCCGTAGATGATTTACTTTTGAGAATAGAATCCTCTTCCTCCAGAGCCATTGATGCCATTCATAACTTGACAGGAATTTTAAAAGTGCATACTGAACCCTATGATGATTTGGAACTGATCCATATTCAAACATTGGTAGAAGAGATCATAGAAGAGAATACCATCTTAGTAAAGGAGAGTCAGGTTGTGATTCGCTATGAATTAAATGCCTCCAATATTTTTTTTAGTAAAACAGCATTGAAAAGTATTTTGTATAATCTGATCATCAATGGGATCAAATACAAATCGACTGATCGTATTCCAGAAATTATCGTACGTTCATTCCCTTCTGTAGATAAAACGATTGAATTGCATGTTGCGGACAATGGGATGGGAATGGATCTGGACGCCTATGGAGACAAAGTTTTTTGTCTTTTCAAACGGTTTCATGATCATATAGAAGGATCTGGGGTGGGGCTTTATTCTGTAAAAAAAATCATTGAGAATAAAGGTGGATCTATTGCTATCGATAGCAAAGTAAATGTGGGGTCTACGTTTAAAATGATTTTGCCTCAATGAAAAGAATAGACTCCGTGTTATTGGTAGACGATGACGAAGTTTGCAATTTTATCAGTGTCACTCTACTGAAACATCTTCACTTGTCAGAAAGCATCCACTCTGTGACCAACGGCAACGAAGCACTACGTTTCTTAAAAGAGAATGCGGTCATTGAAACAGCGACTGTTTTCCCGGAGGTTATTTTTTTGGATTTGAACATGCCCGTAATGGATGGCTTTGGTTTTTTAGAACAACTCAACAAGACCATGCCGGCTTATGCCAGTGTGTGTAAGATTTTTATTTTGACTTCTTCTGAAAGTCCATTAGATATAGACCGCTGTCGCCGCTATGATATTGCAGGATATATAAGCAAGCCTCTGACTGAGGAAAAGCTGGAAGTGGTAGCCAGATAAAATGATATATTTCTGTTAGCGCCATTTTACGGTATAAAAACGTTTGTTCTTTTTGAATGTGAGAGGTACTTTTGATAAGATACTTTTTCTTAGCTCATCGAGTAAAAGCTCTTTTGTAAAACTATTGTGAGTTACCAGACTGATTTCTCTTACAGGTTGTGGCTCTTCAAAACGACGCACCATTTTCTTATCCCTGTCTTGGTTAATGGATAATTCAGGAACTAAGGTATAACCGGAGTTGTAATCAATGAGCCTTTTTAATGTTTCGATAGAACCGCTTTCGTATTGCAATCCATTATGAGTGTCTTCTGTTTTGTGGTTACAGATATTTAATACCTGACTTCTAAAACAGTGCCCCTGATTAAGAATCCATAACCCTTCCTGTCTTACATCTTTTGTTTGAATGGTTTTCTTTTTATAGAGTGGATGAGTAGGAGACACATAAAGAAGAAAAGGTTCGTAGTACAAAGGGACTTCTCTTAACTGATTTTCAGATAAAGGAGTGGCCAATAATCCGATATCGAGTTTGTCGTTTTTTAGCCCAAGTATAATATCAGATGATTTCATTTCTTCTACCTGGAATTGTATGCGAGGATGATGTTTGATGAATTCACCTGCAAAAAGGGGAATAAGGTAAGGTGCAACTGTGGGTATGACTCCAATCCTAAAGGTGCCGGCCAGGTCCTCTTTTTCATTGGATACCATTTCTTTAAGCTGATTCACTTCTCGCATAATTTGCCTGGCTTTTAATAAAATCTGTTCTCCGGCTTTTGTTGGTTCGAGTGGTTGTTTCTTTCTATTGAACAAAACAGTTCCCATTTCCTCTTCCAGTTTTTGCACCTGCATCGTCAGTGTCGGCTGCGTCACATGGCAATGTTCCGCTGCGGTTACGAAATGCCGATAAGTCTCTAAGGCGAGGATATATTCCAATTGCTGTAAAGTCATATAGATTTAATTGATATCGGTATAGAATATATCAATTTGAACTATAAATAAATCAAATGCAAATTGTGCCATGCAAAAAGCAAAAATCTATTTCTTTACACTTAACAGATAGAATGATGGAAAACAGAGTAATTAGTATTGGCAATAAATTCCCTTCTTTCAAGAAGCAGGCAGTAGTGTCTATTGAGCAGGGTAAAGAATTTTCAGAACTTACTTCGGATCAATTGATCAACGACGACAACCGGTGGACAGTGATGTTCTGGTGGCCTAAGGATTTTACATTTGTTTGCCCCACTGAAATAGCGGAGTTTAATAAAAACTACAGCGAGTTCAGGGATAGAGACACAACGCTCATCGGTGCTTCCACAGATTCAGAATTTGTGCACGCCGCCTGGAGGAGAGATCATGAAGATTTGCGAGGATTGAAATTTCCTATGCTCGCAGATACGTCAAAGTCATTGGCAGAGGAATTAGGCATTTTGGAATCCAATGAGAAAGTGGCTTACCGAGCGACTTTCATTATAGATCCTCAAGGGATTGTTCGTTGGGTGAGTATCTATGATCTCAATGTGGGACGCAATGTAGCGGAAGTATTGCGTGTGCTTGATGCTTTACAGACGGATGAACTATGCCCTTGCAACTGGAAAAAGGGAGAAGAAACATTAACCGTTTAATTGTACCACTATGACAGCAATCGAAGAATCCATCAGCGAATTATTGGCTGACTTACAATTGAAGGACGATGAAGTTTCGTCTTTGGCCATAGCTACGTTACAGAAAGCAGGGTCAAATTATATCAAAGATTTGAGAATCAATCTGAAAAATGTATTGGCATCGGAAGTGCTATCGCCAAAAGAAACCGCTCTGCTGGCGGTTAGCATCGCAGCGAATGGTAAGAATGATGTGCTATTGACGGCTTTTACTCATTTGGCCGAACGTCACGAGGCAAGTGTAGAAGAAATAGGGGAAGCCGTTGCATGTGCTAGTTTGTTGGCTTCTAATAACGTCTTGTATCGTTTCCGGCATTTCATCGAAAAAGAAAAATACACCCAATTGCCTGGGCGGATTCGTATGAACATCATGATGAACCCGGTGTTGGGCAAAGAGTTTTTTGAGTTGATGAGTTTGGCTGTAAGCGCTGTCAATGGATGTGAATTGTGTGTCACCTCACACGAACATTCGTTGATCGAATTAGGAACCAAAGAGGAAAGAATATTTGATGCGATACGATTGGCTTCTGTTGTCACGAGCGCCGATAGAATCATAAGATAATAGGGAGAATACGAGAGTTGAAAGAGCAGGATCGTTCAGATCCTGCTCTTTTTATTTTGTAAAGCGAAAAGAATGACTTTTGGAAAGATGTTATTTATCAATATTTTTGCATATTGCTATCAATAGAAATTATAGGACTATAATTAGAGGAATAAATGATGAACGTTAAAAAGGTAATACTGGCAGCAAGTGTTATTCTTGCTTCTGTATGTTTTGCTCAGGCACAAAATCTGCCTATTGATGCAGAAACAAAAAAGGTTTTGTACCAGGAGACCGTAGAAATTGACAGTCTTACAAAAGATGTATTGGCAGAACGCGCAAAAATTTGGATGACACAATTTTATAAGTCAGACAAGCTCGACATGAACGATGTAGCCAACAGCAGAATCATGAAGGAAGGTTACTTTATCATTAAACTGACTTATGACTATAAGTATAAATCGGAGAACAATGTTTCTTATATGATCACCATAGCGAGCAAAGAAGGGAAGTATCGCTACTCCATCACAGATTTTAAATTTTATAACATCAAGTCGGGTCCCAAAACAGTTGTTCCATTGGAGACTGCTTATGCTAAAATGAACACACAGAATAAGGGAGAAGCCAACACTCAAATCCCTAAAGAAATAGCCACCCTGGTGGAAGACTTGAAAAAATTCATGAGCACTGGACTGATCAAAAACAAAGACGATTGGTAGGTCGTATTCTTGCATTACTAGGAGAAAGGCAAGTCATTTGACTTGCCTTTTTTATACCTAAAAACAGGAAATAGCTCGAATATAGACTCTGTTGGCTGTTTTGGGCTGTTCTAAAATACTTATTAGTAGGTATTTCAACTATCGCCAAAGCTGGCGTCATTTGTATTAGATTGGATATTATAAAGTTCTCGTATTTTTTCATCTAATAAGAACCCCTGGGATTTTTTTTCCAGGGGTTTTTTCTTGTGCTAGTTAAGAGAGAAACTGATAGGAAGCTTGAAAACTCATCTGAGTACTTACACCCCCAGGTCTTTTTCTGGCTAATAGCTTCGAATGGTTTTTATGTGGAAGGATAATATTTTTCCTTCAACCAAAAGGATACTCTTACCAGTAAGATCAAGGCAGGAACTTCAACTAAAGGACCTATAACACCTACAAAGGCTTGTCCTGAGTTAATTCCAAATACACCTATCGCAACAGCGATAGCCAATTCAAAGTTGTTGCCGGCAGCAGTAAATGCAATGGAAGCATTTTTTGAATAGTCAGCACCCAGTGCTTTACCTAAAAAGAAACTGCTCAGAAACATAATGATGAAATAGATCACAAGTGGAACCGCAATTAACAAAACATCGAAAGGAATTCTGATGATGGTATCTCCTTTGAGACTAAACATCACAACTATAGTAAGCAGCAGGGCAATTAAAGTGATGGGAGAAATAAAAGGTACGAATTTAGTTTGAAACCAGTTTTCGCCTTTGAGCTTAATCAATGTATAGCGACTTATTATTCCTGCTACAAAAGGTACTCCTAAGTAGAGGGCCACACTTTTTGCAATTTCAGCAATGGTGATATTGACTTCTGTAGCTTGAATACCGAACAGAGGAGGAAGCATGGTGATGAATACGTAAGCGTAAAGGCTGTAGAGCAACACCTGAAACAAACTGTTGAGCGCTACCAATCCTGCCGCATATTCACGATTACCTTCTGCCAGTTCATTCCATACCACTACCATGGCAATGCAGCGCGCAAGACCAATGAGAATCAATCCTACCATGTATTCGGGATGGCCTTGCAGGAATACGATAGCCAATACAAACATCAGTATAGGGCCAATGATCCAGTTTAAAAAAAGCGAGGCACCTAATACTTTTGTGTTGCGGAATACTTCACCCATTTTTTCATAACTCACTTTCGCCAGTGGTGGATACATCATGAGGATGAGTCCAACGGCTAAAGGAATGTTGGTGGTACCATTCGATAGCTCATTGATGGCATGAGTAAATGCAGGAACGAAATAACTGAGCCCGATCCCCAGAGCCATCGCGAGAAAAATCCATAGCGTCAGGTATCGGTCGAGAAAACTTAATCCTTTGCGTTGTGTGGGGTTACACTGGGCCATATCACTTTACTTTAGAAAAAACATACAAACATTCCGTGGCAATCTGTTTAGACCTGTCGATGTAAGTTTGATCTTGTTCGGGTGTGCCATCAGATTTCTTAGGATCTACGTAGGGTGTAGAAACTCTTACTTCAGCACCTGCTATCATAGGACAGGCACCATCTGCTTCGGTGCAAGTCATCACGGCGCAAAAATCAAACCTTGGATTAGACACGTGATCATATTTCTTAGAGAAGCAAATAATCTCTGTACCCTCCTCATTAAACTTAATCGAGTAGTAAGGGTTACTCCCCTCTGCATCCTGGTCGATTTTAAAACCAATGGAGCGCAGCGCTTGGATGGCATTCGGATTGAAAGCGGTAGCTTCCGTACCACCGGAATAAGTAAATACATTAGGGAAGCCAAAGTATGCAGCAGCCACTTTGGCCCATACCTGACCATAGTGGCTTCTTCTGGAATTGTGGGTGCAGATGTAAATCAATTCAGGATTTTTTGATTGAGCTAAGCTACTTTGTACATAAGCACTTATTTTTTCTAATACCGATTTCCGCTCCGAGGGAATGGCATCAAAGCTTTTGACCGCGTCATCTATGAACGCACTGATTTCAGGATAGATCATGTTTTTTTTATTTTTTAAAGAATTAGTGATTTAGTTCGCCTTTCAAAGATCTGGCAAAATTCAAGCACCAAATAACAAATAATAAATAAGCACCAATGACCAAATATTCAAACCATGTCATGTTCTCTTTTACGCTTATCCAAAGAGAGGATTGATTTTGAAGCTTGGAACTTTTCTTTTATTTGGCATTTGTATCTTGTTATTTGGAGCTTTACATAAAGCTAGGCGAACTAAATTACTAATGTTATTTAGTTCTAATTAACAGCAGCCGGCGCCAGGCGCGCAGCAACTACTGTCCGGTTTTTCTGCGTATACGGTAACACTGTAAATGCCTGACTCGCTTGTTTTATAATCTTCTACTTCAGAAGCGGGAAGATACTTTAACAAAATTTCCTCCGGGATGATGATGGGCTTTTCTTTCTGGATGGTAATATTTTCAAAACCGGTGTCATTGATGATGCCCAGGTAATCCTCTTTTTGTAAAGCTCCGGCCACACAGCCGGCATACATTTCAGCGGCTGTACGAAGCCCTGATGGCAATTCACCTTTCAATACAATATCTGAAATACTAAAATGTCCTTTAGCTTTCAAGACTCTGAAAATTTCTTTGAATGCTTTCGTTTTATCAGGGACTAAATTCAATACACAATTGCTGACTACGACATCGGCTTTGTTAGCCGCCATGGGCAAATCTTCGATATCACCTAAGCGAAACTCTACATTGGTGAATCCGAGTTTCTCCGCATTGGCTTTGGCTTTAGCGATCATAGCTTCAGTCATGTCCACACCAATCACTTTTCCAGTTTCACCTGTTACTGCACGAGCAACAAAACAATCGTTGCCGGCACCGGAACCTAGGTCTATGACCGTATCACCTGCTTTAATCTTTGCAAACTCCGTAGGAAGTCCACAACCCAATCCCAAATCCGCATCGGGGTTATATCCTTTGATGCTGTCGTACTTCTCGCTCATGATCGCATAGTCAATGGTGTCGCAGCATCCGCCGGCTCCACAACAGCTCTTATCATTATTCTCTTTAGACTGATTGGCGATTCCGCTGTAAGTCTCTTTTACAATTTCTTTCAGGCGATTTGATGCTGTATTTTCCATAGTATTCTAATTTATATAACGTAATATTACGATTGATAGAGGTAAAAAAAGGTCAGCAACAACCTTTTAAGTTTTTATAAGAGGCGAATAACTTAGCAAAATCCGCTTGTATTTCATTCCATACTTTCTCATCTATACAGTAGCAAATACTTGTTCCTTCGATTTCACCCTTTATGATTCCTACTTCTTTTAATGCTCTTAAATGTTGAGAGATGGTAGACTGTGACAAGGGCAATTCCTCTACCATGTCATTACAGATACAGGCCTGCCTCTTCAAAAGCATTTCTATGATAGCCACACGTGCCGGATGCCCAAGTGCCTTGAAGATAAGCGCTCGCTTATTCTGACTTTTTGTAAATCCTTCTGTCTTGGTTATTCCCATTGTTTAAATAGATATAACGCAATATTACGATTAATATATTTTAAAGCAAGATTTTAAAGATGTTTTTTGTGTTTGTCTTTTCTTTCTGCTTTTCAATGGATGGAATCGTTACTTTACCGCTTATGAATACTTTTTTACGCTTAGATTGTAAATCCATAAAGAGGTATGATCTTAAATAACAGTGCTTGTTACGAGTGTGTTCTTTCGAAGGGGTTTTCTTTTAGAAACCCCCTTCGAATGTCTAGTTGTTGTTTTCTTCCTGCATCATCGGATTTTTGATAACGAGGCGGAGAAGACCAAACCCACTTTTCATGAATGGAATTAATAAACGCTACGATAGGAGGCAGAAAGCGAAAAGAACTGTTAGGTAGCATCATGCGTTCACAAGCATTCTTGCCAAGAAAGTACCTGTAATAACCTAAATATATTTTGACCAACAATTTTTTCTGCCAACGAAAGGGAGGATAGTCGCTTAACAAAGGCGCGTTCATTAAAGCTTGTGCTAAAGCAATCGTATCCGTATCCGCCGCAGGTTGATTCATGGTCCACTCATAAAGTCTTTCGATGGCCTGCTCTTCGTTGTCAGGTAAGTAGGAGAGCGGGATCCCCAATAAGTAACCAATGTATTTCCACAGATGAAACAATCCATTGACTTCCCGCAGAGAAGGGGTGAAGCCTTGTTTTCTTAATCCGTCTAAAAAGACAAGAGAGAAACCAAGGTTAGTGGCTATCATATCTCCATGATTGAGAGGAACACCCCATTGTTCATCGCTCCATGTCGGTGCTTTGCGTACGTAGCTTCTTGCTAAGGCATGAATGATCCGCACATGCAGCGTGGTGTTGAATCCAATGGCATAGGGTTTAAGTGCCTGCTTCCCGGTCACATCTACCCAAAAACTTAATGTTTCGGCCATGCGTTTGGCCGCGCCTTTTTTTAAGGCGCCGGTATAAATCAGAGGTTTGTTGATGGCTGAAGATTCATAACCTCCCATCAAACTATAATTTCTTAAGACGATCAATCCAAAGGGTCCTGTTCTTCGACAGAAGGCGGCTCCTGCTTCTAACAGTTCTTCATCGAGCCAATCTGGAATCCGTTGTGCTTCTTGAAAAAGTTTGGCCAAACTTTCTGGGACATCAGGTACCTGATCAATTCCTTTTTTAAGGATTTCATTCAATAGCTCATGAGCTTGTCGATGCCCCATTGTTTGGAAGACATCACGAATGATTTCATCACCAAATGTATCGCATTCACTGTATAACTGGGCGGAATTTTCAATCTGCTGTTGGCTGGGTATGGTAGAAAGTTGAGCCAACATTTTTTTTCCGCTGCCGTGGTTCCAGTGTTCTGAAAAACCCGGTGATGGATAAGTATAGCGTTGGGGTAAATTCATGTGATTCCTTATTCAATAAAAATACCAATTTTGCACGTACTGATATTTAAAGAGGCAACGCTAGTATACAAAATAATTATTGACTATTTGGTTGTAAGGAGACATAACTTTTGGTACATGCCTGTTATTGAATTAAATTGATCGATCATTTAATGTTAATCTATAATATGAAAGCAATCTTTTGCTGGAGCGGAGGGAAAGACTCTTCCCTGGCTTTATACAAAATACAAAAAGAGAGGCAATACGATGTACTTTATTTGTTGACTACATTAAATGAAAATCACAGGCGCATTTCCATGCATGGTGTGCGTGAGGAATTACTGGATGCACAAGCCGAGTCATTGGGAATTCCTTTACTTAAAGTTTGGGTAAAAGAAGGCACAAATCTGGAGTACGAGCAGCAGATGGAACGCACGCTTTTAAAAGCGAAGAGCGAAGGAGTGACACATGTCATCTTCGGAGATATTTTTTTAGAGGACTTGCGAGTGTACCGCGAAGAAAATTTGACGAAGGTAGGGCTGGAAGCGGTGTTCCCTTTATGGAAACAAAATACACGGGAACTTCTTCATGAATTCATCGAGCTTGGTTTCAAGACGATTACCTGTTGTATCAACGACCAATACATGAATGATGAATGGGTAGGAAAAGAAATCAATGAACAGTTTATCATGGAACTTCCTACGGCTGTTGATCCTTGTGGTGAGAACGGGGAGTACCATAGCTTTTGTTATGCTGGACCTATCTTCAAAAAGTACATAGATCTGGTAGTAGGCGAAAAGGTGTACAGACCATTGGAGCTAAAAGCAACCGATGATTGTAATTTATCATCAGCTCCATTGACAAAAGGTTTTTGGTATTCAGAATTGAGGAAGAAATAATTGTTATTAAACTAACAACTAACAACTAACAACTAACAACTAACAACTAACAACTAAAATTTCCCCTCACAAGCCATGTTCACCATCTCAATAAATTCTAAAGGATGCTTTCCTGTTTTCTCACCTCGTCGATGTCCCAAGCGTACCATTACTAATTGCTCTTCGGGAATGATAATGATGTACTGACCGAGTATACCTCGCGCATAAAAAACCTGTTTGTTGTAGCTATTAGGATAGATCCACCATTGCAATCCATAGTAGTCATTGGGTTGATTGGTTTCTCTGTCTAATAAACCGTTGGGTGTAATCGCTTCTCTTACATAAGAAGAAGAAACTACTTGTTGATTGTTCCATTTGCCATCGTGCAAATATAATTTGCCCAATCTCGCGAAATCACGAGTTGTAGCATAGATGCAGCAATAGGCTTTTTCATTTTTTTCTTTGTCATCCAGGCTCCACCAGGCATCACTTTCTGCGCCGATAGCGTTCCAAAGATTTTCCTGCATAAATTCAGAAGTTGTTTTTCCAGTGGCTGCTCGAAGTAATAAACTTAGTATTTGTGTATCTCCGCTTTTGTAGTCAAAGTATTTTCCAGGTTCTTCTGCCACTTTCAATCTCGAAACTGTTTCTTCTAAATCTGTTCCATAGTAGGCTTCTGTCGTAATGGAGAAAGCACTGGCATAAGCTTCGTCCCAATTTAGACCGGAAGACATCATGAGGCAATGGCGAATGGTGATTTTTTCTTTGCCGTCCTTTTTGAAAGCCTCTAAATAATTAGCGATTGGTTCATCCAGGCTTTTGATGTATCCTTTATCCAGTGCGATGCCGATTAAGGTACCTACAAAACTTTTAGCAACAGAAAATGATCCGGAATGTGTAGTGTCGGAATAGCTGTCGTCATAATGTTCGAAAAGGATGGAATCATTTTTGACAACAAGGAATGCGGTTGTCTCTAAACTTTGTAAAAGTGTATCCAGCCTAACCGGTAAATTTTTTTGATTATATTGGCTGCTGATTGGCCATGGATGAGGCCTTGGCGATGCAGCGATGGTTCGTCTGTAAAAAAGATCCTGATCGTTGATGTCAGGATACGTATAAATAAGCGCTTTATAAATAAATGTTTTATGAGTAAATACCAACACAAGATGCGTAATGGCAAATACTGCAAGAAGAGCTAACAGTACTTTTTTTTTCATAACAGGCAGCAATTAAAAATCGTGACCCAAGGTGAAGTGAAGCATAGGGTCCTGAATGATGTTGTCTCTTATTCCCCAGGCCACATCTAATTTCATATAATAGCCGATCAACAAGGAGCGAATTCCTCCGCCATAACTGATGAGAAATGGATTGCGGTAATTGGTGACTACCGCTTTGAATGGAGGTTGGTTGATGACTTGAGTGCTGATGTTATTGTCTGTGCCAAATGGGTTGCTTCCATTCCATGCACTGCCGGCATCGACAAAAGTAATCAACTGCAAGTTTCGAAGAAACGCTGATCCGATGGTGCCTTTGTAAAGGTATTGTGCGATGGGCAATCTCAATTCTGCATTGAATAACAAATAGCGTTCGCCGAATTGCGTGTTGTATTGGAAACCTCTCATGTTCATCGCGTAGCGGTTGAACAATACGTCAGAATTCTCTACTTGTCTTTCCACCGCCAAAGGTGAATTAGGATTGGTTTGATCGGTAGAGTTGAACAACCAATTGTCCATACCACCCAGCATGTATTTTTTAGGAGCGTTTCCGAAGAACTGGCCATATGAAGCGCGTAAAGCCAACAACAAGGCTTTATGAACAGGTTGGTAATGTCTGATATCAATCATAAACTGACCAAAATCTTTTTTGCCATTGTCTGTGTTACGCTGTGTTTCAATGAATGCCTTGGCAACACTTCCTGCTTTCATGTTTAAGCCGTAGTAACGTGTAAAATCATACACCCATTCTATCTTTCCTCCGGAATAAGTATTGACAATGTCATCGTCCAGAATAGTAACAGGGTCACTCAGGTCAGAGAAACGGGTTTGCGTAACCATGGGTGAAAAGACAATGCGATGATGAGGATTGATCGGGTAAGAAATTCCAACTGAAAAACGATTCAAGGTATAGCTTTGTATTACATTATTTCCTTGCGCTAAATAGGCTTGTCTGTCATAGCGAAATTGAAAATCAACACGATGTTTTAGCATCAGGTATTCAGCGTACATGTTGCTGTTTTTAAAATCACCAAGAATAAAGAGACCCAGGTCAAAGCGATTGTTCTGCACTAAATCACTCATTTGTCCATTCAGCAATATGCCTAATCCTCGTAAAGGATCTATCATAAGAGAGGTGGTGATGGCATCAATGGCAAATATCTTTTTATATTTATAAGGCCCCTTAATCTGAATAAGATTAGAGCCTGAACCGGTAGTCGGCGAATCTGTTGAGTTTGCATTTTCTTCAACTTTCTTCTGCGCTTCCAGTTTCGCTTTCTTTGTTTCGTATTCCGAAGCAAATGTGAGATTCGAAAAATCATCTTGTTCTTCCTGTGTAGGCTCTTCTTGTGCAGCCTCCTCTTCTTCCGACTCTCCCTGACGTTGTTTGTGGTCTTGCTTTAAGGTGTGTTTTTTACCAAGTGAAGTATAAGGTGAAATCTCCTCCGGTGTATACTTAGCGAGTGAATCTAAATAGAGAAAATCTTTCCCTCCTTCGTTGAGCACATAACTGAATAACTCCGGAGAATTGGATGCGATAGCAAAGTCTTTGACGTCGTAGTAAAAATGAGTGACTTGTTTGGTTTGTCCCGTAGAAAGGTAATAACAGAATACGTTGTTGATACCTGTCCTGTCACTGATGAAATACAACTCGTCTTTGTTTTTGAATACGGGATGGAAGTTGTTGCCTACAGCCGTCAAAGGTTTCATAGTACCATTGCGGTAGTCAAACCAAAACAGATTGAGCAAAGAATCGTTCGTACTGCCTTCCGGTGGACGAGAAGAAGAGAACACAAATTCAAAACGATTATTGGGTACAAACACTGGATCCAGGTCATTGTATAGATCCATGGTGAGTTGCTTAAGGTTATTCCGTTCCAGATCCCATATCCAAATGTCTGTTTTCCCTCTCACATCTCCGCTCAGTAAAACCAAATCTCCATCCGTAGAATAAGAGAGAGAAAGCGTTTGATTGAAATCTCCCAATCCCCTTGTTTTCTTTTTCTTAGCTTTAAAGTCGTATTGCTTGTGATGCGCTTTGCCTTTTTTATAGGTAACCACCGACAATACATCGTCCTGCTTCCAGGCCAATGCAGGATTGTTGTAGCCTACCATTTGATCGTAGCGCTTATAGCTACCGCTTCTTAATTTTTTTGTTTTACCTTTTTTTAGGTCACGCACAAACACTTTGTACCGGCCCACTTTATTGGTTGCATAAGAAAGGTAAGAGGCATCACTGCTGAGTTTTACTTCGTAATATTTTTTGCCGAAGCGATTTCGTTTTTTTAACCTGTTCGAACGTTCGGCCAATTCATAATTTTCTGCACTCTCATCGGCATCTGTTTTGTAAAAGGCAATCCAGTTTTTGACAAATTGTTTATACTCTACATCAAGTGCCGCTTCTATTGACTTCTTTTCTTTACGGTAAATGCGTGTCAAGCCAATGGCATGACGGAAAGTGCCTGGCCCGTATGCTTCTTCCATGTAGTTCCATACAGAATGGCCTATAATTGTCGCTTCCGCGCCTTTATAGCTTGCGGGGCTGTGCAATTTTTTGGTAGAAACTTTTTTACGGATGTAATTATCCATTTCGGTATCCCAGCCATAAGCAAGATGTGCCGCTGCTCCGTTGATATACCATTCCGGCAGTGCCAGAAAAAAAGAACTGCGGAATACATCTTTCAGACTGCCTCCGTAGAACATAAAACTCAGCAAAGTTTTAGAAAGCCCAAAACTAATTTGCTGTTTGAAGCTGTTGATGTTTCCTTCAAAAGCAACTTCAACAATGGGTTTTACAAATTCCGTTTGGCCTCCGATAAACGTACCGGTTTCCAAACCGATGTTGCTTTGCTCGATATCATTGACAGAATTGTAAATAAAAATTTTATAGCGCCTGTAAGAGTTGTAATCCAGTTGTTCGGAAATTCGCTTGATCTCCCGTTCTGCATATTCACCGGCCACCCTGGCCATGTCTTCGCCACCGTAGTGAAAGTAGATATCAAAGTTGTAGGTACTCATGTACTGCCACAAAAACTTTTTATACTGCACACGATTTTTACCAAATTTTTCCTGGTTGATCTGTTGTGCAGAAGCAAAAAAGGAGAAGGCAATAAACGCTATGAATAATACGAGACGAAGCAAAATAGGAATGGACTGTTTTGAAGGCTTAATTTAAATAAAATCGACGTATATCCACTTCCTCCGGTAAATCCTTTTGATGAATAATCAATTGTGATAATTCTTCCGCCCAATAAGGAGCAAGGGAAACACCTTTCGTCCCCAGTCCATTGAAGATCAGAAACCGGGGTCGTTGGTTGAGGAAACCCATAAGTGGCCTTCTGTCTTTGCTGGCTGGTCTTACTCCTGCCTGCAAGTTCAGTTGTTCATAACTCACGTTGAGCCACTTGTTTAATTTATCTTTGATCTCCTGGGCTCCTCGTTCTTCCGGTTCTTCGCCTTTAAATACCCAGCGGTAGGTAGAGCCGGCATGAAAGATTCCGGGTTCTTTTTGAATGAGAAAGGCTCCTTGAGTAATAATTTCCACTAGAGGAAGATCAGGAATGCGAAGGGTGAGTATTTCTCCTTTATTAGCCACAATAGGAACTTTGGGGAAGAAAGGATTGCTGAATGCCTGTGCTCCTTCACAAAATACTATGTAACGATATAATGCATCACCCCATTGAATGCCTTCCTCAGTTTCTTCAACGTCTGAATGTCGAAAAAAGTCTTTACGCAAGCAGTCGTTTTCCTGAAGTAACTTTTCTCCTGCATCTAAGTATGTCACCGTGTCCACATAACCCGAATGTTTATATTCTATGCCTCCAAAGGGATTTCGGATCCATGGCCTGTAATGTTCATGGTTTGGCTCTGGATTAAGAAAAAAGGATGAATTTTCTTCGTTGCCGCTTCCGGTCCATTCATTATAATCCTGAATAGAAAGGAAAGGGCGGTAAGCAGGTTTGATATGAAGAAAAGAAGCCCCGGTTTTCTTTTCGATGGATTGATAAAATGTCTCTAGAAAAGGGAAAATCTCCGCCGCCATCCATGTTTTAACGGTTCTTTTCCCTGTAAAAGGATTATATAGTCCTGCCGCAAGACGAGAAGGGCTATTGGGTTTTGGCAGGTCAACCACCTGTATGTTCAATCCTTTGCTCAAAAGCGTTAGGGCCAGCGTATTGCCGGCGATTCCCCGTCCCACGATTAATACATCATAGCGCTTCATGCTTCGAATTTACATTTTATTCTTTATGTTTGAATGCTGGAATTCAATTGTTATGCTTACAATATACACCCTTACTTTTAATCCTCTTCAGGAAAACACCTACATCCTCGCTGCTGAAAACAAAGACTGCTGGATCATCGATCCGGGTTGCTATGAACGGCAGGAACAAGCGGAGTTGTTTGATTTGATCGAGTCCAAAGGACTAAAGCCTGTGACGATCATCAATACGCATTGCCACGTGGATCATGTGTTGGGCAATGCGGCAGTAAAAAGAAAGTATGCCATTTCTTTGCTCATTCATCCCATTGAAGAGCATTACTTGCGCGCGGTAACAGCCTATGCGCCAAATTATGGTTTTGTTGCCTATGAACCCGCAGAACCAGATGGTTTTCTGGATGTTAAAGTGCCTATGAAATTGGGGGAGCATGCCATTCAATTGTTATTTGTACCTGGGCATTCGGCAGGTCACGTAGCCTTGTATAACAAAGAACAAAACCTCTGCATAGCTGGCGATGTGTTGTTTCGTCAAAGCATCGGTCGAACCGATTTACCGGGCGGTAATCACGAGCAATTATTGCAGTCCATACGCACTCAACTTTTTACACTTCCACCCGAAACAGTTGTTTATCCAGGTCATGGACCGTCGACCACTATTGAATTTGAAAAGCGTTATAACCCTTTCTTCGCATGATAAAGAATCTGCCTAATTACATTACTTGCCTCAACCTCGTATTTGGTTGTTTGGGTCTTTTACTTCTTTTTAACGGGCATCCTGCTTCTGCGGCTTATTGCATCTGGATTGCAGCGGTGTGCGATTTTTTTGATGGCTTTGCTGCGCGTGCGGTGAAAGCCGAAAGTCCGATGGGTAAAGAACTGGATTCTCTTGCGGATGTGGTGAGTTTTGGTGTACTGCCTGCCTTTTTATGGTTTCACTATATTACTGATAGCTTCAATTTGAACTTGGGAATGATAGCTCATCCTTTATCCTATATTGCGTTTTTTATGGCCGTATGTTCTGCCTGGAGATTGGCTAAATTTAACATTGATACGCGTCAGACAGATCATTTCAGAGGGGTTCCAACACCTGCAAATGCTCTGGTATGGTCGGCGATCCCTTTCATTACTTCAGATTCTCTATTCCCCTGGGCCTATCAATGGATTTCCAATCCTGTATTTATTATCGTTTTTGGGCTTGTAATGAGTGTTTTACTGGTTATGGACATCCCATTAATTGCCTTTAAATTCAAAGATTGGTCCTGGAAAAGCAATAAAATAAAATATTCTTTCTTGCTGCTTTCTGTTGTATTGCTTGTTTCGCTAAAGGCAAACGGTATTTTCTTTGTCTTTGCGGCTTATTTGGGGGCTTCTTTTTTAGAGAATAAAAACAAAGGAGTGTAAATTGCTGTTCTTAAGTAAAAAACAGACATACTAAAGGTGCCGGTTTCCCCGTTATGGGTCTGCCTGTCAGGGTTACACTTAGTGGTTTTTTGCAATACATAAATAAAATAAAATGACGTCTTATAAAGGCCTTTCTTTCATCGCTTTTCTCTTTTTAATTTCTACCTCCCTGCATGCTCAGATCGCTACAGAGGAATATCTCGTGGAATGGGACAATCAGCAAGCGGGTACTGTTTCTTCTATAACAAAAGTGAAAGAACGCTTATCATTTAAGGGCGCTAATTATGCAGCCGATAATACACCGATTTATTCACTTTATATTCAGGGACAATCGTTACAAAATGTAGTCATTGTTCCTACAGAAACTAAACTCCTCACCGACAAAGATCGTTTTTATATTCCTTCGGTTATCGATACAACACGCTCGCAAGTTCTTTTTCAAAAAGGCAATCCAATTACATTAGTTCACTTTGTTCCTTTAATCATCAGCAATACGGGCATTTATAAAATTATAAAGTTTAAAGTACAAGCAACTGAGCTAACGTATACTATGCCTTCCAGGCCATTGATAAAAGACGCCTCATCATCGGCTGGGCGTTCTTCTAGAACAGAAGCTACAACAGGCAGTGTATTAGCTTCGGGTTATTGGGTTAAGTTTCCGGTGACACAAGATGGTCTTTATAAAATCGATTATGATTTTCTTCAATCCAATGGTTTTAATCCTTCTTCTCTCGACCCTTCTCAGATCCGATTGTATGGCAATGGGGGAGGAATGCTGCCTCAATTAAATAGTGACGCACGTTATGATGACTTAATTGAAAACGCCATCCAGATAGTAGGGGATGGAGACGGTTCATTTGATCCGGGAGATTATATTTTATTTTATGCTAAAGGGCCTCATGTCTGGACGTATGATGCCGTGACTACTTTATATAAACATGCTTTCAATTATTACAGTGAGCAAGCCTATTATTTTCTAACCATAGGCAGCGCTAATGGTTTGCGCGTAAGTAGCAAAGCTTCTTTGGGCTCTGCGGCGCAATCTTTTGATTATTTCGACGATCGTCAATTTGCTGAAGTGGATAAATTTAATCTGTTAAAATCAGGTAGAACCTGGTATGGCGATTTATTTAGTACCAATACATTTGCTGCTAATAATTACACATTCGATTGGGCAGGTGGTCGTTCAGGCTCTCCGTTGAATCTCAACATTTCTGTTTTGGGAAGATCCAATAACGCGACCAGCTTTTCTGTTAAGTTTAACAATGCCACATTAAGCGGTAATATCAGCATGGCGGCTTTATCTCCCTCCGGTGTGTACCCGCCGGTTGGCGTTCCGGCAACCGGAACTTATACCGTTAACCCATCTACTGCTTTTAATTCTGCTGTGGTTTCTCTAACGTTTAATAACGGAGGCAATTTTACTTCACAGGCTCACCTAGATTATGTACGAATCCAGGGAGAGAGGGATCTGGCCCTTTATAGTTCTCAAACTACTTTCAGGTGCAAAAAAAGTATCCTGCAAAGCACAAGTGAATACCGGATACAAAACGCCGATAATTCTTACCGCATATGGGATATCACAGATCCCCTGCATCCGGTGGCTGTGAATTATGATTTAGTAGGAGATGAAGCAGTTTTCTCAGATCAGAGCACGGGTACGATTCCAAGAGAGTATGTGTGTTTCAAAGGGAATAGTTTCTATCTACCGGGCGCCGCTAGCCGTGTTTTAGCTCAGAACTTGCATTCACATACAGCGCCTAATCTACCGGACATGGTGATTGTGACTCATCCATCATTGCTGTCAGAAGCGACACGTCTTGCGGCTCACCGTGAAAGTACAGATGTTGGGTTGGATGTACTGGTAGTAACGACAGAGCAAGTCTACAACGAATTCTCCTCCGGTGCGCAGGACATTACGGCCATCAGGGATTTTATGAAAATGCTCTATGATAGAAATACGGCCAGCGATTCGGTAAGATTCCTTTTACTTTTTGGAAGTTGTTCTTACGATTACAAAGACAGGGTTTCCAATAACAAAAATTTAGTACCGTGTTATGAATCGGTAAATTCATTGGAGGCTTTAAAGAGTTATTCATCGGAAGACTATTATGGTTTCATGGATAACAACGAGGGAGCCTGGCCGGAATCACCTGCTGTAAATGCGCTGATGGAAATTAGCGTTGGAAGGATTCCAGCACGTAATCAACAAGAGGCCGCTGCGATGGTCAATAAAATTATCCATTACCAGACGTCGTTTAATACGCAAGCCAAATGGAAGAATAGAATTACGTTTGTCAGTGACGATGGGGATGACAACCGACACTTGAAAGATGCGGAAGAGATGGCTGCTATCGTATCGGCAAAGGATAAGCGGTATAACCTCAATAAAATATACTTGGATGCCTATCCACAGGAAACCGCGGCAGGAGGGGAAAAGTCTCCTATTGTAAAAGATCTCATTGATAAAGACATTGCAAAAGGGGTGTTTATTTTCAATTACAGCGGGCATGGAGGAACGGGAGCCTGGGCTCAGGAATTGATTTTAGAATTGGCTCAGGTGGAAGCCTGGAGAAATATTGATGCCTTGCCATTACTAATAACGGCTACGTGTGATTTTGGATTGTACGATGATCCTGCCATTCGTTCGGGTACGGATGCTGCCTTATTTAATGAACAAGGCGGAGCAATAGGCCTGGTGACTTCTACTCGTGTCGTATATCAATATAGCAATAAAGCGCTTAACGGTGAGTTATACAATGCCATATTCAGCCCCTTTGGCACGGATGTCCTGCCACGCATGGGGGATGTTTTTAAGGTAACCAAAAACAAAAGTTTGATTGACATCAACAATAGAAATTATGCTTTCCTTGGAGATCCATCCATGAAACTGGCTTATCCAAAGGATAAAATTGTAATTACTAAGATCAACAACAATAATGTATCGGCTACAGCAGATACGCTGAAAGCCTTGAGCAAAGTAATTATTGAAGGCGAAGTGAGGGACATGAATAATGTAAGAGTAGCAGGATACAAAGGTACAGCCTCTATTACCTGTTT
>JAQZBV010000035.1 GCA_029237685.1 Cytophagaceae bacterium
AAGTGCCCATACCAGGCCAACGTCATAAAGATGTTAGAGAGCACAAGAAGAAGAATTGTCCATAGTCCTTTCATGAATGCAAGATAAGGAGAAAACTGAAAACTGAGAGCTGAAAACAGAAAACAGAGAAACAGAATAGTTCATGCATTTCAGTTTTCAGCTCTCAGTTTTCTGACCTCTTATCATTTGTGCCGCTTCCCAACCAATAATGGCGGTCTTTCTTGTAGGTCCCCACATGTAGCCGCCTATTACGCCACTCCCTTGAATGACACGGTGACAAGGAATCAGGAATGCTACCGGATTACTGCCAATGGCTGTACCCACTGCTCTTGAAGCGCTGGGATTCTGTATGTGCTCTGCGATGCTTCCGTAGGTAGTCAGCGCTCCTAAAGGAATCGTCAAACAAATGCCTTTATTAGTCGATGCAATCAGCAACTTGCCAAAAGGACTTTCCTGAAAACTATATTGGATGGCAAGTTGTTCCCCTCCGTTTTTATATTCTCCGGGTGTCATGCCTTCTATCTTTACAAACAAATCATGCAGCCTGCCTGTGCCTGACAAACCTGTTGCTTCCGCTGCATCAAATAAAGTGATTTGTTTTTCTCTTAATAATTGCTTGGCATAGCCTACACTGATGAACTGAAGAAATTGTTTGGGACTCACTCCCGCCCAATCACTGAACAGGCGCTGGAAATGAAAAGGACTCAGGTGCAGGTGCGCAGCAATTTCATCCAAGCTGGGTTGCTCTTTAAAATGCACGCGAATGTAATCGATCGCTTCTGCAATTCTACTATAATTGATTTCTTCCTGCTTGTTCATGTTCTTTCTACCTCCACACAAAACTAAATTCGTTTGCATCTTTACTCAACCCGAAACTTGCTGAGTTTATCCAACTATTTGGCATCCCAAGTATAATAGTTGTGTTCTTCGTCTAAAACAAAACCAACTGCAGGATAAAGGCTATTACCAATTTTATTTGTCTTGGCCGTTTCCAGCATTAATCCACAACTGCCTGTCTCCTGGCTAAATTCCTGTACTTTGTACAGCAATGCTTTTGAAATGCCTTGTCCGCGGTATGCGGGATGTACAAATAAATCATTTAACAACCAAAAGCGTTTTAGGCGTGTAGAAGAAAAAATAGGATACAACTGTATAAAACCAGTCATTGTTCCTTCCGCATCAAAAGAAGCGAATATCTCCGATTCACTGTTTTCTATCCGCTCTTTTAAAAATGCTTTCCCTAGAAGCAAATCGGAAGCCTTTCCATAAAAAACACGATAGCCGTCAAACAAATGGGACAAACCGTTTAAATCGGTTAAGGAAGCTTTACGAATGGTAATACTCATGTGATAAGAAACGATTACAGGTAATGAACTGCAAGTTAAAAAGAGTCTGTATTTAAAGAAATCATCGTTTTTATAGATTTCTCAATTATTTTTTCTCTTCAGGCAACGTAACGGAATCCATTCCTGTCTTCCCTATACAAAACCCAAAAACTTTTAGAACATGAAGAATTCACACTTTTTACTCGCTTTGTTAGCTGCTACCTGCCTCGTGCTTGCAAGCTGCAAGAAAAATGAAGAAGAATCTCCTACACCATCTACTACCATTCAGGATTTTTTTGAAAAATACGAAGTAAAAGAACAAGCCTTTATCGTTAATATAGATCATGACAAGGCAACTATTACGGGAGAACAAGGTACCACGGTTACATTCCCGAAATCAGCATTCCACACGAAAGACGGGCTGCCTGCTACAGGCGAAATTTCTATACAACTTACAGAAATTTATGACAAGTCAGACATGGTACTGAGTGACAGGCCAACCACAAGTGACGGAACCTTACTGCTCTCAGGCGGTGAAATTTTTATCTCCGCTTTGATAAATGGAGACACACTTCAACTGGCTGACAGAACAGCCATTCTCATTGAACTACCTGCTTCATCCGTTGATAAGGAGATGCAGCTATTTACCGGAGCCATTGATAATAACAACCCATTTAACTGGACCCCTTTAAAAACGAATCTGAATCAAACGGCTCCTACCGGAACAAGCTGGAGCCGGGATAGTGTATCAACTTTTTATGAGGATGCATCCAAATACATCTTCAGCGTTACAAAATTAGGTTGGATCAATTGTGATAGATTTTATTCTATTCCTAACAAAACAAAAATCGATGTCTCCTTCACAAACAGAGGAGAGATGGATCAAACCACCGCTTACCTTGTTTTCAAAAACATAAACAGTGTCGCACGTTTCTACGAACGCTCCTCTGATGGTGTATTAAGGTCTGGTGAAATTCCGATTGGTGAGACAGTAACCATAGTAGCCTTCAGTCTTAAAAACGGAAAAGAACATTTTGGACTTAAAGAAATTACGACCTCTGAAAACTTAAACGTAGTGATTGATTTAACGGAAGGATCGGAAGATGAAATACGTACAGCACTCGAAGTTTTAAATTAAACCCCTTTTCGGCCATCCGTTGCTACTCCGGCGGATGGTCTTTTTTTGTTTCTAAACTTATTCATGTCCTCAGACCAAGACCTTATAGAAGGTTGTAAAAAAGGCAAACACAGCGCTTTTGAGGCTTTGTATACCAAGTATGCAAAGCGCATGATGGCTATTGCCCTGCGGTATGCAAACACGACATTTGAAGCAGAAGATGTTGTGCAGGAATCGTTCATTAAAGTATTTGAAAAAATAAACGCATTTGAAAACAAAGGTTCTTTTGAAGGATGGTTAAAAAGAATCGTAGTGAATAATTCCATCAACAATTTCCATAAGACCAGCAAAGAACGAGGCTTTGAAGATTGTACGGAAATTGAAATCCCGGACGAAAAGGCAATATCTGTTTTGTCTGAATTATCAAATATTGATCTCATGTCCTCTTTAAAAATGCTTCCCTTAGGATACCGTACAGTATTTAACTTGTATGTTATCGAAGGGTACTCTCATAAAGAGATTGCTGAACTTTGCAAAATCAACGAAGCAACATCACGCTCGCAATTGTCAAAGGCGAAAGTTCTACTGAAAGAAATACTTCTACAACATTCTTATGTCACACATGGAAAATAAGGAAGGCAACATAGAGGATTTATTCAGAGAGCGTTTTGAAAATGACGAAGCGCCCGTTTCGCCTATGGTTTGGCAAAACATCAAGAAAACTTTGCCCGAAGATAAGAAGTCCCTTGGCTTTACCTTCTCAACAAATACTATCTTGTGGAGCATCGCCGGTATTTTGATGCTGTCTGCTGTGATTGGATCTTACCTCCATTTTTATCAAAACAAATCTTCGGCTGAAGCATTTCACACTTCACAACAAGCAAATCCTACTTCATACTCCAATAGCGTCGATGAAAAATCAACTGAGGTCCGTTCTAATGACGATTCGTTATCCATAGCCGGTCCTCATCAGGACCGGATTGAAAAATCATCACACAACAACATTCAAGCTATTCAATCGAAACCATTTTCTTCCGTCAATCACCCCAAGGATAAAAACGCAACATCTGTTACTTCCGTCCGTGCTTCTCATAGCAACAGCACCTTTTTGAAAAAAGACAACCAAATAACGATCCGAAAAACCATTGTTTCTTCTGATGACCAAAATCAGAACACTAAAAAATACCAACAGGGGAAACACTCTGCATCCGATGCCCTGACTGTTGCTTCATCCTACAGACCACTAGCACAGAAGACATCCGATGGGGTCCACAACAATAAGTATTCGTCTTCTGACGACAAAGATAATGCTGACAAAGACATGGATCAAACTATTCAATCCTCTAGCTCCCTTGCTCAGAAAAAAGAAAAGCCAACTAGTAAAAACAGTCTCACACAAAATCTTCCGGTATCTTCTGTTAAAGACTCAGCAACCACAGCATCAAAACAGAAGGAAATCACAGACAAAAATGGTCCAACCCTACAAACCGATGCTACACAGTTGCCTTCCATTCATGCATCAACTGATAGCGATAACCATACAGGTGTTAGCGATTCTGATTTTATTAGTATTTCTATTTCACAGGACAGCATCAACAAAGTCCAAGCTGATGCCATTGCAAAAAACAATGTTCGTCTAGAATCAGCCGATACTATATCCACAGTTGATCATAAAAAAGGTCTTGCTACAGATTCAATGCCTGTGCTTACCAAACAAGAAACGCTGTCTGAACATGCGGTTCTTTATTCTTCTGCTTCGTTAGATTCCTCTTCATTGAATCAAACCATTTCATCAGATCATTTTTTAAGCAAAGATTCTGTATCAGAAATAAAAGCACCGCCTTTAATTGCTCAAGACAGTCTGCTTGTAAAAATGGATAGCCTGCAGGCTGTTCAACCGGATTCTGTTTTAGCAAAAACAACAGATAAAAAAGCCAAATCGAACCTCTTGAGTCGTCTGTCATTTGATCTGGTGGCGACTGCCCTCTTTACAGGAGCCAAGACTTCTACTCACTCGACAGATAGTTCCTTTCAAGCTACTTTAGAAGATAAAAACAAAAACGATAAAAATAGTTTAGGTTATTCTGCAGGAGTGATAGCTAATTATAAAGTCAGTGAGCGCATCCGCGCCTCTGTGGGTATCACCTACACCAATTTTTCAGAGCATTATCATTTCACTTACACACTTAAGCAAAGCTATTGGGTTTTTGTAGACACTACATGGCAACAAGTGGAATACGATTCTATCCATCGAGATTTCAAGGTGAAAGATCAATACAGTTTTTTATCGATACCCCTGCAACTGTCTTATACTTTTCTACAAAAAGGGAACCTAAAGCTATCCGCTGCCGTTGGCTTGCGTAGTAATATTTTGATAAAAGGAGTAACCTATATAGCTAATGCTCAAAAAAATGATGTGATGAAAGTGACCTCCGGATTCAATAAAATTTCCTTTATGTACCAGCTCTCTTTGGAAGCAGCCTATCAATGTAACAAGCATATGGCCTTGCTCGTGCAACCGGTATTTGTATATGGAGCAACTTCCTTACACAACAAAGCCTCATCCCTTCAGCAAAAGCCTTATGGTGCAGGAGTAACCATAGGATTGCGTTTTACTTTTTAACTTTTATTTTATTGCCTTTTCGATCCATCCGGCAACCGCATTTCTTGCAGGTCCACCCTCCGAATAGCAATTGACGCCAGTCTTGAGGTACACGGAAGAGCGGTTGTTGTATTCCGCATTTAGGACATTTGGGTCTTAAATTAATTGTAGTTGTCGTCATGAAATCGCCTTTTATTTAATAATAGTCTCGACAGCATCTCTATTTTTAACCCATCGATAGATTTTTACTGCTCCCCAAACCATCGCTATATTTATTGCAATTAAAAATGCTGCACGTTTATAGTCTGAAGTATTCATTCCTTTCGTGCCAGGGTGCCAGTATTTATCAATGAGTTCAAATGTTACAATGGTAAGCATTAGCACCAAGGTGATGCTAAAAAAATAAATCATCACTTTAAGAATTAATTTAACGAATGAAACCATTAGTTATTCAAGGATTACTTTTTTACTAACTACTTTTCCCTCAGAAGAAAGCTGAACTAAATAAGTACCCTTAGAAAGTTTAGACAAATCTATAGTGTGCGCTTGTCCGGATGAGTTCATAATTTCATGAAATACTTCCAACCCCGAACTATTTTTTACTAAAATGTGATCTATAGGAAGCTCTGTATTTATAGAGAAAACACCATTGGATGGATTAGGATATATAGAGAAGGTGCGCTCCTCTTCAGAAGTTATAGAAGTGACCGTGCCTGCTACCAACTCCAAGGTAGCAAACACATCCGCATTGATGTAACCTCTGTCTTTATCTGCATCTTGTTGAAATCTTGAGCCGATAAAACTATTGCGTACACCGGTGTCGTTGTCGCAATACGCTAAGTTAAAACCCAATTGTTTTCCCTGGTATAATGTAACGGCTGTATTGCTGCCGCCATACACATAAGTATCCGGGTAAATGTTGATCGCGAATTCCCAGACCGTAACATTGCCGGTGGTTACTTTGCGGGTAAAAATATCATCGGTATACACATGTGGCAGTCCATCCGTACCGACATCTACCGGCTCATAGGCAAGACTTACATGGTAAGCAAAGGCATTGTAATTCGTTTGATGCGGACCTCCAGATTTATTTTCATCGAGAAAAATCTCAACGCAATCGTCGTCCCAATAATTCGTGGTCGGATTGGCGTGATCGTCTCTCAAGACATCGTCTGTGATTTCCGCGAGCAGGTATATTTTACTGGCTGTCCATACCATTTTATAGCGACCTGAAAAATCATTGGGCGTGTAGGCTGCCCCCAGATACAAATTGTTGATCGATACCCATGCCGCATCGTTCCAGCAGGCATCGCTGTCAATGCCATCGACAGTAGGTGCAACAGCAGTTAAGGGAGCTTTGTACAATTCCGTTGTAGAAACAGGTTGAGCAAATGCTTCGGAATAGGTAATCGCGCACAAGACGGTTGTGACGATAGAAAGTAACGTTGTTTTTTTCATCCTAGTTAGCTGGCTAGAGTGATAAGCTACGAAAAATTAGGAGTTGTGGAAAGAAGAAGGGCTTTTAATTCATTGATTTGGCTTAATTTCTCAATAGCATATTGTTTATTACTCCGCTCTTTCATAAAAATAAATCATCCCTCTCCCTGATTCAATCAGGTAGTAATTGTCTAGGTGCAGGATATAAAAAGTATGGCTATGATTAGCAGTAGAACCAATAATCTGAATGGCACATTTTTCTTTATCCAAAGTGAACATTTTTGTGTCGGAATAGTCACCCTGATCATTTTCTACCAGCCCGCTTTTCAAATAGGTCAGTCGTACGCTTGTACGGGAAACAATCTTTTGCTTCAATAAAGAATCAACAGTAATTGTTCCTTCTTTATAAGACTCGACCAATCTCCATTTACCGTAGAGCTTATCGGTATCACAGATAGTGCGAATGGTGTGAGAGGATAGGAAGAAGAGAAGAACGAAGAAGGTGAGTATTATTCTCATGGTAGAAAGCTTTGATAAAATCAATTCACATTTTTGCTAATACAATTTCCTCTATATTATTATATCCAAAATATCTTAATATCACTATTGCTACAAAACGAGGGAAATTTTTATGTTCATTCAATTTTTTTAATAATATTTTTTCTTCGTCGCTAATACTTCCATGGAAAACAGAATTTCTAAGCTTTTGAATTCTGATAAAATCCAATTCCATTTGATTTGGATAAACACCTAGATGTTCAAAGAAAACATCGAATTGACGTCTCATTGTCCGAAGTTTAATCGTTTTAATTTTTCCCGCTATATCTTTGTCGAATTCTAGCTTTTGATTTTCAGCAACAATTCCCTTTATTGATTCTAATGCAGACTTTATAACTAAGTTTGTCTCATCATTTTTCTTAATAAAAGAATATTTATAATCATTATTCTGCCCTTCTTCGATGCATGAATTTCGTATTTGCTCTAATATATTGTATAAAATCATAAACTTCGATTCGCCCAGTATTTCCATAGCATGATTAAATCGCTTTACAATATTATCAACAAACTCTAATTTATTAAGTAAGTGTGTCACATCCACATTCATAATTAACTCTAAAGGATCTTGTTTCAATTCCATAGACAAAACTCCATCCGTATCATTAACAATGTATCCCCTATTACTTTTAATGTCAACATATTTTTTACTATCAGCAAAAACGATGGTGTAGAAATACTCTACATTTTGTTGTGAATAAAAGGAATAAAGAATACAAATTAACTTTACGTGTTTAACTACTTCGTCTTCACTTAAATTAGAATGCAGGATGGAAATTCTAGGTTCCTTCCTTATTACAATTTCTCTTTCTCGGTTATTAGTAGAATTATAAAAATTATGTTCTGGTCTAAAATCTATTCCCCCAAATCTGAAATAATTATCATTGCAATTTTCAGGTTCCCATTTGTATGATTTAATCCAAGGAAGATTAACATGATATTTGTATACTTTTTCAATTAACCCAAAAGCTTGTTCGTTCAAGTAAAAATAACTCTCTTCCTTTTGATAATCTAAGTAAATCTTCTTTACCCCATTAGTTTTTATGACAAAAAATCTATTTCCATCTTCATACAAAGAACCATCATCTAAAAGCCCAATCATCTCATATAATGAAAAATCTATACTTAATAAATTATTTGGTTGAATGATATCCAATATTTCAATTTGAGATAAAACGTCCTCTAGATTATTAGTAATCCAGTGTCCCACTTTTGTAGCCAAATATTCCAGTTCATCATAAAATATTCTTACTGAAACTTCATTCTCATTTTCAATAATTAATTCTGCTTGATACTGATCTACTGACTTTTTATAACCAGCATTACCATATCCATCAAGATCTGAAATTCTAAATCTTATCTTAAAAAAAGTTCTTTGCTTCATAAGTAAATTGACTAAAATCATTTGTTATAACTACTCAATCAAAACCTTCAACTGCTTATTCAAACCTGCTTCCACAATCTTCTTCAAAGTCATGAGTTCAATGTCCTGCTTGTCGTTTTCAAGTTTCGTAATGTACGTTCTTGATGTACCGGATAGAGCAGCCACTTGCTCCTGAGAAAGGTTAGCCGCTAAGCGTGCTTTTTTAAACAGAGAACCGATAGAAAGACTTCTTTTTTCATCTGCTTCGCTCAAAGCATACAAAGTATCTGATCCGATCTCATAAGCAACTTTTCTTTTCTTGCCATCCTTTTCAGTCAGCTTTAATTCTATGTTGGCCCAGGATAATGTATGATTGACCAGTTTTACTTTTGCAAATTCATCAGGTGTCAATAATTTGTATTCAGGATCTGCTTTTGTTACTTTCCATTCCGTCTTTAATATTCTGTCAAAAGAAAGAATACGATCTTCTCCTGTGCTGAATAATACAGATAAGGAAAGCTTCGCCTTATTCACGCGGTTAATTTTTAAAATCTTAGGGATTCGTTTCAACGATTTCTTTTCCATATTAACTGTCTCCTTTCTTGTTGTTCTTTGCTACAGGCCTCAACCTGGGATTTAATTCGTAGAAGTTTTCTTCTACCCAGACTCTATTATTCCCCTCCTCTAACCAATCCAGGACGAGCCTTAACTTCTTTCCCGGTAATTCTCCTGCTATAAGCACACCCGTTCGGATAGTGATCAATGCTTCATCATCGCCATAAAAGGCATGGATATGAGGTGGTAAATGTTCCCGGCTGTAAATAGTAATGCTTACTCCTTCTTTTTCAACTAATAATGGTGCCATTTGGTAATACGTAAATGTACCTAATTAGGTACATATGAAAAAATAAAAAATTATAAAAACTGCCTGCTGTATAGAAAGCAGGCAGTTTTTAGTGAAAAGGAAAGTTCAATTACCTTGTTTATTCTTTAACAAGCTTAATGCTTTGGTCCTTTTTTGAAGAAAGTACATTTATGATATAGATACCTTGGGGTTGTCCATAAAGAGAGAGCTGATGCTTACCGGCAGTTAATGAAGTATGTAAAATTTCCTCGGACAGCATATTGGTCACGCTTACAATAGCGTCTTCTTTCAGCTCCAGTGTATACAGATCGTTCCCTGGATTAGGGTAAGCGATAGCGGTCGCCTCTGTGTAATGATTGGTTTCTTCTATAGAAGTAACCGTTCCGTTGAATGCACAGTATTTGTATACATAGGCACTGTTAGTTGTATAGGCGATATAAGGATCTCCTGCAGCATCTAGGACAAGATTCAAGAAATAGGCTTGCCCTTTACTGAATCCTGCAGTTCCAACAACGCTCCACGATGTACCATTAAATTTTTGAAGTGTTGCTTTGCTAAAGAGGTAATTGTCGGTGTATACCATATAGACATTGTTGCTATTGTCTATGGCTAAATCGTTATAAATAATTGAAGTACTCGTGAATGCCTGTGATCCTACATACGACCATCCTGTGCCATTGAATTTCATTACACTCGCCTTATTAGAATAGCTATAGTCTAAAAAAGATACGTGAGGAGTTCCATTGCTGCTTATGGCGATATGTGGATGCGACGCTGATCCACTGAACGAATCATTACCCAATCTCACCCATGAAGCACCATCAAATTTGTAAACCGTTGCTCCGGAAGTGATGAAGACAACATAAGGGGTATTGGTATTGTCAAATGTCATATCCGTGTAGGTGACTTGACTGGTGTTAAAAGCGGCTAAGCCAACCACTGACCAGCTGCCGGCAGTAAATTTCATAACGGTAGCCCGCCCTGAATTTGCCAAATCGGAAAACACTACATAAGGTATATTATTATTATCTAATTCCAGTTTGATATGGCTGACTGAGCCCGCAGAAAAACCTGCCGTGCCAACAATACTCCAACTGGAACCGACAAATTTGAGAACAGTTAGTCTATTGTTGTTCGCATGATCGACATAAGCTAGATAAGGAATGCCATCCGTACCAACAGCCAAGCTGGTGTATGTTACTTTTCCCGCTGAAATACCTGCACTTCCCAACACTACCCAGGATGTACCGTTGAATTTTTTGACCGTTGCTTTTTCACCTACTGTAAAATCAACATAGGCAACATATGGAATTTTATTGTTGTCTACATCTAATGAAGAGTATAAGGCATTTCCATCTGAAACACCTGTTGTCCCAACTATTTGCCAATACACGCCATTGTATTTCATGACACTTGCCGCACTATAATTATAACTATCCTCGTAAATGATATAGGGTGTACCAGTGTTAGAAACGGCTATGCCGGTAGAGTAAGTTGAGCCACTTGTAAATCCTGGTTTATCCAGTACGATCCAATTGCTTCCATCAAACTTCATAGCAGTACATCTGCTACCTTCACTTTCGTCAGAATAAAGAACGTAAGGTGTGCCTACCTGATCTATGGCTATACTCAGCGCTTTGGCAGTACCAGTGGAAATGATTGCAGAGGAACCCACCGCGACCCAGTTGGCACCATCGAATTTCATTACACCAGCCTTGGAACTATTGCTGGCATCAAGGTATATCACATAAGGCGTGCCCGATGGATCTATAGCCATTTTTACATCGTAAATGGCTGATGTAAACCCGGACGTTCCCGTTGTAACCCATGAGGTGCCATCAAAATGTTTGACAGTTACTTTGTTGCTATTGCCTCCATCCTGGTAGGCTACATAAGGCGTGCCTGTTGAATTGATCTTGATCGATACAGCACCAATGCCTCCCGCAGAAAATCCTGCTGTGCCGACGAGCACCCAATTGGTACCATTAAATTTCATGACAGATGTTCTTTGACTGTTATCGTTGTCTGAAAAAGCAACATAAGGAACGTCGTTTGCGTCCATGGCTAAAGAAACATAGGTGGCATAATTAGAAAAGCTGGCTACGCCAACATTTACCCAAGCTGAACCATCAAATTTCTTGACCGTTACTTTGTATGAACCTCCATCTCTGTAAGCGACATAAGGAGTGCCGGCTGAGTTTAGTACGATGCTTGGATTTTCAGAATTTGAAGACGAAAACCGTGTAGTTCCCAAGTTAGACCAGGTGGTACCATCGTATTTCCTCACCGTTATTCTATTTGATCCATCCGTTTCTCTAAATACACCAAATAAATTACCGCTGGCATCAACCACCAGGCTTGTATTCGTCGTTCTATAATTACTGATGACATTGCTGCCGTCTGCACCGAGTGAATTTAGTGTACATTGCGCTGAAGCTGACTGAAAAGAAAGGCAGCCGGCTAATAGTAAGAGTAGTAATTTTTTCATGAGGAGTGGAGTTAAAAATATAAAAGTTAAAATGAGTACAAACCGATGTTAGCGAATAGTGCTCTTCCCTTTATGAGTGAATCATGATATTGACTATGATAATCAGGTCTATCGAATATTCTTAATCCTAAATTATCAAAAGAGGTTTTGAACGCATGCTAAAAACAAAAGTAAAAAAAAGGTTGATAACAAATAAGTCATTAGTAAAAGAATGTTATTCATAGTAAACTTTTTTTGTTGGTATTTACCTATTTCCTTAACATTTTGGCACTCAGAAGAAGCAGACTTAGAAGCACTAACTGTTTGCCGGAGATAAATTATACCACTCAAACCAAATTCATATTCATTCTAGAATTGACCATTTTAAGCAATCTTAACATAAGTAATAATTATTCTTATAAACCATGTGATCTCTACAATTAATAGTACTAGAACTGGCATTATAGTCAAAATTGAAATCTGTATTTGACGTTTTCTCGTCAGAATTTCTTTAATATTTTTATTTAGAAAATGAATCCAGATATAAAATGGAACTAAAATTAGAATCAATAGACCTGCAATAATATAAACAACACCGACCCCGTCACGAAAATATCTATCATCTAAATATCCATATTCTTTTATAAATACTCGCCTTTCAACTTCCATGTTTAAAAAGTGTAACAGCAATAAGATCATGGGTGCTAAAATGACTACTATTTTGTAGAACATCAGTAGTTGTTTGTAAAGTTTAATTTTATTCATCTCGTATTTCGTGAATATATTTATTACAGTTGCTCTATGTCGCCTAACGAGTTGCAGCTATCCAAAGGGCGGGATTTTTTGCGCTGAAGTTGATGCGGAGCACTGAACTTTCGGCTTGTACAAAACTGTCTGCGAAGCACGAAACTCCGCCTATTTCAAATGTGCTGTTACCAGTAGTGTATTGTCTAATCATCTTACTTGCAATAATCTTTTATATCTTCTTCCGCTTCTTTTAAGCCGAGCTCAAATGCCTTTTTACTGTCCGAACAGGCTAAATCTTCTTGTCCCATGTCGCCACGTGCAAGTGCTCTATTATGATATGCACGTGGGTCATTAGGATTGAGGTCAATAGCTTTACTAAGCGCTTTGTCTGCGTCAGGTAATCTTTTAAGTCTTAGAAAATGAGCGCCAAGATTTAGATAAATGTCAGCATTTGTAGAATCAAGTTTTATTGCGGTTTCGTAATCCTTTAATGCGTCCTCGTATTTTGAAAGAAGAACTTTTTCGTCAGCGCGATTGGAATACGCTCCTGCGTCAGTTGGTGCAATGTCTATTAGAATTGAGTAGTCATTAATTGCACCATCGCTGTCACCTAATTTTCCTTTAGATAAACCCCTCATATAGATTGCTTCTGTGTTTGTCGAGTCGAGGTTAAATGCATGACTATATAATTCAACTGCTTTTTTAAAGTCGCCAGATTGAAATTTTTGTAAACCCAAAAGGCAGTATTGATTTGACTCGGAATTATCAACAGTATGATTGTTCGAAGATTTTTGTCTGTCTGAACAACTTGTCTGAGTGCATAATACTATTATGATGAGGATTATTTTTTTCATGTCGATGGTCTTGTTACATTACGGGTAACGCTGGGCATGTTGTAGACGGTGCAGGAGTTAATGCTCCCTCCTGATTATCACTCTAGCACTGGATACAATATGTTGTTAGCTGCTTTATTTTTTTATTCTAAATTTTATTATTTTTAATCCTTCTGAAAGCAGGAAAATCAAAATTGTCAAAACCACTAAATTAATTATATACAAAACCAATATCATTTCATTGCTCTCCACAGGAATCTCCAAAAACCTTACGGGAACCATAAAAGTTGCTTCTGAAAAACTTATTAAGTTTCTGTTTTCATAGCTATCTATCTGACCTGAATCGTCTAATAAAATCACGACACAACTAGGAATTTGAACTATAAATAATATCCCGAAAATGCTCAGAAATTTTGCCATTATAAACTATCTAACCATCTTTTAAATTTGTCAGCTACTATAGCTAATCCTATTATCATTAATACTGTTAAAACTATTTCTACAATGGGAATAAGCTTTTCTTGTTTAAGCTTGTCATTGATTGAGAGTTAAACAAAAACATTTTTAAGTCATCGTAGTGAACTATGAATTTTCTACAGTACTCTATTTGTTGACTATTAAGTTTGTTATTAGTTAATGTGTCATTTACTGTTGAATCCCAATCACAAGTTATCACTTCAATTGCAGAATAATTCCCCTCTTTTTTATCTATTTGTAAAGAGTTGTAAACAGTGCCATCATCTCCTGTCTCATATGTTACATTGAATGTTGGAAATCCATATGAGTTGATTTTAACTAGTAACTCATCAGTTTTGTTAGCACAAGACGTTGAGATAAAAATCTGTGCAATAAAAATACACTTAAATAGTAATTGAGAATTCATCTTTATGTATTTAATATTATTTCTTAATTTTTTTAAAAGTCCACTCGTCCGAAAAATCATTGGGGGTGTCAACTCGCACCCTATGCTGCCTAACGTAGAGCAGCTTGACGCCGATGCAGGAAGGTTATAGCTCCGAGCTATCAAGCCGCTCTGAAATTATATAATGCTCTGAACTCTCGAACTGCTCCGAACCCCGCAATGGTAGCATGGTGATGTTGGTGGCTGTATTTATTTTCGCTTTAAAGTTACTGTAAAATAGTTAGATTCAGACAAAAAAGGATTTGTTCCACTATCAATGATTAGTGTGATTTTTTCCCATGTATATGTATATAGTCCAGAAATCACTTCCTCTTTGTCAAAACATCCATTGTTTAGTTCAGAAATAACCATGGCAACTGCTTCTGTTCTTTCTTGTTTATCTTGAAAATCAAAATAAAATACCAGATCATCTTTTGCTTGAAATTCTATCCTTCCTTCTTTATTAATTAAAGAATGATTTTTGAATTTAAAGGTTGTGTAGGTTCCTTTGGTATTTGTTGCTGGGTTAGACTCTTTTACTTTTGACCCATAAATAAATTTAGGGTCGGACTTTAGTTGGCTTATTAATTCACTATTGGGTTTACTTAGATCCAGTCCAAATAAAATCTTGCCAATAATTAATTTATTATCACAGTCATGTGAAGTGATAATGACAAAAGTTAGAATCAGAGATAGTATTTTCATATTATTCTTCTATTAATACTGCTACCAACGTAGAGCCGCTTGACGCCGATGCAGGGATGTTAAAGCTCCGAGCAATCAAGCCGCTCTGAAATTTATTTAAAGCTCTGAACTCTCGAACCGCTCCGAACCCCGCAATGGCGGCAAGGTGCTGTTAGTTGCAGACCGATTTTTACTCGAGGTATGATATTGTCTATTTTTTTAATTGATATAATTCAAAACACGGACCGTCACTTACTCCATATTCCTTGATGTCCAGTTCAACTTGATTTTCTGCAAAATCCAATGCCTTTTTATTGAGGTTGTCAATCAGCGAGTCAACCTTTGACGGATCAATATGTCCGTCAAAAATTTTAGGCATTAGATTTTTAACGTTTGCAGAAGATTCAATTAGGTTTTTTCTGATTTCACAATCGTTCATTTCATCACGTTGATTGGTGAACAATATGCGATAGGCAAATAGAGTAAGCGATGTATCAGGGTCTCCGCTAGTTTCTATTTCCATCCAGTCTTTTCCATTAAGGTGAAAATCTGAAATGTTAGTTATTAATTCAAAGTTGGGTTCAGTATTTGTTGCATCATGGGCTCTATAGTCAACAGCTGTTAAACTATTAATAGAATCATTTTTATTAGCCCCATCATTATTTTTTATTTGATTAGAGCACGAGAAAAAACTTAATAATAAAAGAGTGTAAAGAATAGATTTCATATTTGCATGTTATTTTTGCTGATAAGCAGTTTGTCTAATCGGTTGCAACTAACGATTGTATATACGCTATATAGCGTATATTTTCCTTTTATTTGCTTGTGCGTATTTTCTTGGAAATTTACCAGAAACATATTGTAAGTTTCTCATAACCAGATCGCGTATTTTCAGTTGGTAAAAATTGTTCTAAAAGGGAACGGATAGCCATACTCCATTAGTCATCCTCCCCTTTTTCAAAAATCTAGCACACCGCACGGACATAAAAAGCTGTTGATCAATATACGCTTTAAACTAAAAAAGTCCAATGGTTTTTATGGTGGGTTTAGGATGAGGCATGGAGGCTTAATTCAGGCTTTTGATCATGGCGTAAAGCATTTTTGAGAGTTCATCCGCTTGTTCATAATAGGTAGCATAACTTTCCTGCGGCATGTTATCTTCCGATTTTAGCAGATCAAAAATAGCCACACATTCAAACACCGAACCGCGAGCAATCACATAGAAATTCTTCCGGTCTGCTTTGCTGAATCGGCTGGTTCCTTCTGCAATGTTCAAGGGAACACTAATCGCTGCTCTTCGCAACTGATGGGCAATGATCCGGTCTATTGTTTTGTCAGAGTAGAGTTTCGAGTAGATTTCCTGATTAAACGATTTTGCTTTTTGGTACACGAGAAGTTTTTCGAAATCGAACATAAAAATGGTTTTTAAAAAAATCAGTTAAAAAAAGAAAAGCTCAACTTCTCAGCTGAGCTTCTTTAGTGTGAGTTGGAGTGTGAGTGAGCAGAAACACACTCACACATTTCATGAATCAAACAAATCAATTGTTTAACGGCTATTATTTTCTTACGCGTAAGGATTTTTTTTGAGTCGAACATGGCTGATATAATAAGCCTAAAAAATAAACCTCGGTTTCTCTGTGTGAGTGGGAGTGCGAGTGAAGAGAAACACTCTCTTCACTCACTTTCACACTGTATTGGTACCCGGGGCGGGACTTGAACCCGCACTGACATTACTGCCAACAGGATTTTAAGTCCTGCGTGTCTACCAATTCCACCACCCGGGCAAAAAAAGAAACGTAGGGGACCCTACGTTTCCTGTTTTTGGAGCGAAAGACGAGATTCGAACTCGCGACCCCGACCTTGGCAAGGTCGTGCTCTACCAGCTGAGCTACTTTCGCATGGTATAGTTTCAGCCCCTATTTGGGATTGAGATGACAAAGATAGGCACAGAAGCTTATTTTGCAATACTTTTTTTGAAAAATTCTTAGACCTACGACTTAACTTTATCTTTCTGAACGAGATTCTTCATTTCATTCAGCTTCAATAAAGCCTCTACCGGAGACATGGTATTGATATCCAGGCCCTGAAACATGGTTTTCAACTCTTCCCACTCCGAAGGAACCGCCTCAAATAATTGCATTTGTACGCGTTGTTCGGAGACCTCTTTCAGGGCTTGCTTCTTGGAATCGGTCAGTTTCTCCTTTTCCAGGCTTTTCAGCACCTCTGATGAACGAAGCACCACTTGGTTCGGCATACCGGCCAGCTGCGCCACATGGATCCCGAAACTGTGTTCACTGCCTCCTTCTTTGAGCTTGCGCAGGAAGACAATTTTATTGCCCACTTCTTTCACCGATACATTGAAGTTCTTGATGCGATGAAACTGCTCCGACAATTGATTCAATTCGTGGTAGTGGGTCGCGAATAAGGTTTTCGGTTTGTACTTCGGATGCTGGTGCAGGAACTCCACAATGGACCAGGCAATGGAGATCCCATCGTAGGTACTGGTACCGCGGCCGATCTCATCCATGAGGATGATGCTGCGCTCGCTGAGGTTGTTGAGGATACTGGCCGTTTCGCTCATCTCCACCATGAAGGTTGATTCACCGCGTGATAAGTTATCGGAAGCGCCTACTCTGGTAAATATTTTATCGATGATGCCGATCTCCGCCGACTTGGCCGGTACAAAACAACCGACCTGTGCCATAAGCACGATCAAGGCCGTCTGACGCAGCAGGGCTGACTTACCCGCCATGTTGGGACCTGTAATCACAATGATCTGACAAGTCTGGTCGTCCAACATGACATCGTTGGGAATGTAATCTTCTCCCGGAGGAAGGTTGCGTTCGATCACCGGATGACGGCCCTCGACAATGTTGAGCGCTAAACTATTATTGACTTCCGGTCGTGCATAGTTGTTCTGCACCGATATGAAGGCAAAAGATACCAGGCAATCCAGTCGCGCGATCAGCTGCGCGTTTTGCTGAATGCATTGCACGTAGTCGTCTGCAAACAAAATCATCTTCTTGAAAATCTCTGCTTCAATGGTGACAATTTTATCTTCGGCAGTTAAGATGGTTTCTTCGTATACTTTTAATTCTTCGGTAATGTATCGCTCCGCATTGACCAGTGTTTGCTTGCGGATCCAGTCCGTCGGCACTTTGTCTTTGTGGGTATGCGTCACTTCTAAATAGTAACCGAAAACTTTATTAAAGGAAATTTTCAAAGAGGAAATACCCGTGCGTTCCACTTCGCGTGTTTGGATCCGGAGCAAGTGATCTTTGCCGGAATAAGCGATAGAGCGCAATTCATCGAGCTTGGCATCGATGCCTTCTTTCACCATCTTTCCCTGATTGGATAGCATGGGTGCATCCGGTTTCAGTTCGGCTTCTATCTTCTGAACCAATAAATCGCAGGTGTTGATTTGCTCCGCCATTCTCGCTAAAGCCGTCACGCCTGTTTCTTTCAGCAAGACCGCAATGGGAGCCAGCTGTTCCAGCGAGCGCTTCAATTGATTCATCTCCCGCGGGTTGATTCTTGCGGCGGAGACTTTAGAGATCAACCGCTCCAGATCGCCGATCTGTTTCAGGTGCTGAAGCAATTGTTCCATTTGTTGCGGCTTGTCGTACAAAGCCTGCACCACATCCAACCGCTCTTGTATGGTGTCGACTTCTTTCAAAGGCATCACCAGCCACTTCTTCATCAAACGTCCACCCATCGGTGTTACCGTTTGATCCATGATGTCGAGCAGGCAAATGCCTTCCGCATATTGAGAAGAAATGATTTCCAGGTTGCGGATCGTGAAGCGATCGAGCCAGACAAATTTTTCCTCTTCAATACGAGAGATGGTATTGATGTGTCGCAACTCGTGATGCTCCGTGGCATTCAGGTAATAGAACACTGCTCCGGCGGCGATGATGCCTTCTTCCTGGCCTTCTATCCCATAGCCTTTCAAGGAAACGGTATTGAAATGCTTGGTTAATTTTTCGTAAGCGAAGTCGTATTGGTAGATCCATTCTTCCAGAGCATAAACCGGAAAGCGGTCACCGATGCTGTCGTTGAATTCTTTCTTTTTGTTTTTGCAATAAATGATTTCAGAAGGCTGAAAGCTTTGCAATATTCTTTCGATGTAAGCCAGTGAACCCTGCGCCAATTGAAGGTCTCCGGTAGAGATGTCCAATAAAGAAACACCCACCTGGTCTTTTCCAAAATGAATGGAAGCCAGGTAATTGCTGTTTTTCCCGTCGAGTACATTGTCGTTGTAAGATACACCCGGCGTCACCAATTCGGTCACACCGCGCTTCACAATGCCTTTCACACCTTTAGGGTCTTCCAGCTGATCGCAGATGGCCACACGCTGTCCGGCTCTTACGAGGCGCGGCAAATAGTTGTCTAAGGAATGATGCGGAAAGCCTGCCAGGGCTGTCTCTGAAGAGGAACCGGCACCACGCTTGGTCAACGTAATACCTAAGATCTTGCTGGCTTTGACTGCGTCTTCGCTAAAGGTCTCATAAAAATCACCGACACGAAACAGCAATAATGCTCCGGGATACTTGGCTTTGATGGCCCAGTATTGTTTCATTAAAGGGGTGTCTTGGGTTTCTTTTTCGTGAGCCATTATTGACAAATAAGCTTATCTTTGAGGAAGTTAAAGTTAACAAGCCTATAAAGATTTTACCAATCAAAGTTATTCACATAGAAGGTAAGATAGAGGAGGATTAGTAGCTCGAGTTTAAAAATTAGCGTAATAAGGAGGTTTATTGGGGCATGTCCCCGCTGTTGATCTTTACGTTATTTTCATCACCAGTACAGCGGGGCCGGGCTTTCGCCACTCGCTTTCCCGCTGAAAAAGCGGGAAGAGCTCAAACAATGGCTCAATCCCTCATGCAAAACTAAGAGTGAAGAAACAGAGCGAATAAACTCAGAACATTAACGCTCTCCGCTCTGTTTCTTCACTCTCCTCTTGTGGCTGTCTTTTCTTTTGTTAATTTCTTTTGGGCGAACAAAAAAAAACTAAAAGGCGCGAATAATAATCATTAAGCGATATAATTATATAAATCATATCATGAGAAAATTAGCAACAGACGAACTAGGGCGTTTAACAGAAGAAGAGGTCAAAGGAACAACCAAAAATAAAGTTATCGTCGTCCTCGACAACGTGCGCAGTCTGCTCAACGTCGGTTCGGTCTTCCGAACCGGTGATGCTTTTCTGATTCAGGAATTGTGGCTCGCCGGCATTACCGGCACGCCTCCCAACAGGGACATTCATAAAAGCGCGCTGGGTTCTGAAAACACGGTCGAATGGAAATACATGACCGATGAAGAACTCAAACGGCAATTGCTTGCTCTTCAACAAGACGGATGGAAAATTATAGCCGTAGAGCAAATTGACGACAGCATTTCCCTGGAAAAATTTGAAGTGGAAGCACAAGGCAAATACTGTCTGATCTTAGGCAATGAAGTGAATGGTGTATCGGAAGAACTGTTGCCACTCTGCGACTACGCACTAGAGATTCCGCAATGGGGGACAAAGCATTCGTTCAACATCTCCGTAGCGGCAGGGATTGTGATGTGGGAAGTGGTGAAAAAATTGAGAGCGTAGAAACAGAGCGGAGAGCGAAAAAAGAAAGAGAAACAGAAAGAGAAAGAGGTGTCACTCTTTCTCTTTCTGTTTCTCTTTCTCAAAAGTTCAGGGGATTTAGGGGTTAGACAGATGGTATAAAACAAAAAAAGAGCGGAGTAACCTCCGCTCTTTTTTACTATTTACTGACCACTGACCACTGATCACCGACCACTTTTTTTTAGTTCACCCTTTTCGCTTCCGCATCCTTCTTCGAACGCAAATCCAATACCATTGGAATCGCGATGAAGATGGTAGAGTAACTACCGAATACAACACCGACCAATAAAGAGATCGAGAAGCCTCGCAATGACTCACCACCGAAGATACAAAGGATGATGACCGTTACCAACACCGTAACAGTTGTCATGATCGTTCTGCTCAAGGTACTGTTGATCGATTTGTTCAACATGTCCTTCATGTCCATTTTATAATACTCGTCACCGAATTCACGCACCCTGTCAAATACAATTACCGTATCGTTGATAGAGAAACCGACAATGGTCAACAAGGCGGCGATGATGACCTGATCTACTTCAAAGGCTGCAACACCAAAGAATTGAAGGATAGAGAACATAGCCAATACCATCAAGGTATCGTGGAACAAGGCGATGATACCACCTAAACCAAACTGCCATTTTCTGAATCGAAGCAATACGTATATAAATATACCAATCAACGATACGATGATCGACTGCCAGGAAGATTGCAAGATATCATCCGCCACCGTAGCACCGACTTTGTTACTGCTCAGAATTTTGGAATCACCCTGGTTGAATTCTTTCAACCCTTTTTTCAAAGCGCCTTCTACGAGGGTATCTCCTCTTTCAGATTCATCTTCTACCAGGTAACTGGTTGTTACTTTTACTTTCTTAGCACTACCATAAGTTTTTACTTCGGTACCTGTACCTTGGAATTCATCGGACAAAGACGCCTTCAAATCAGAAGCGACTACATCTTTGTTAAACTCTACAATGTACGAACGACCTCCTTTGAAATCGACACCCAGGTTCAAACCTCCGTTCAATACAGTAGCTGCGGCACCGAACAGCAACAAAGCGATCGAAATACCATAAGCTGCTTTTCTGAATTTCACGAAGTCGAAGTTCAGGTTTTGGAACAGGTTTTTAGAAAGAACAGTAGTAAATGAAACCGCTGTTTCTGCATTGCTGCCTCTTGTCAACCAAAGCAAAATCACACGTGAAATGAAAACCGAGGTAAAGAATGAACAAGCGATACCAATGATCAACGTAATAGCGAAACCTTTGATTGGACCAGATCCTAAGAAGAACAAGATCACCCCTGTAAGGATGGTCGTCACGTTAGAGTCAAAGATCGAACTGAATGCTTTGTCGAAACCGGCGTCAATAGCGGCACGCATGCCCTTGCCGTTTTTACGTTCTTCCTTGATCCGTTCAAAAATCAAAACGTTCGCATCCACCGACATACCGAGTGACAATACGATACCCGCAAGGCCTGGTAGAGTCAATACAGAGTTGAGCGAGGCTAAGAATCCAAGTGTAAAGATGACGTTAAATACCAACGCAATATCCGCTACCAATCCACCTTTGTTATAGTATACTACCATTAATACAATAACCACAAGCAAACCCGCTAGCAATGACATCAAGCCCGATTCTATCGCTTCCTGGCCCAAGGTAGGACCAACGATTACTTCTTCTACGATACGCACCGGAGCTGGCAATTTACCTGCTTTCAAAATATTGGCGATATCTTTCGCATCTTCTTGCGTAAAGTTACCCGTGATAGAAGAACTTCCGTTTGGAATTTCTGATTGTACCGTTGGCGCAGAGTATACCACGTTGTCGAGTACGATCGCTACTCTTCTTTTATTCTGAGAATCTTTGATGGCATCTGAAGTGATTTTTTTCCATTTCTTCGCTCCCGCAGGATTCATCTGCATAGAAATACCGTACGCTGCTTTTCCGTCTTGAGAAACTTCTTCGTGTGCATCAGAGATCGCCTCGCCTGTCAACAACGATTTGCCGCCTTTAGATTTTCTGATCGGTACCAATTCCATGGCACCTGTTTTTGTATCTGCTTTCCAGTCCCATAAGAACATCAAGTCTGAAGGAAGCAATTCCTTCACTTTTGCTTGTTTCAGAATACGGTTGATCTGGCTGCTGTCCTTGATGTTGTAATGTAGTGTGTAAGGATAATTTCTGTCACGCAAAGAGAAGAAAACAGAAATTTTATCTGCCAACGTATCTTTCTCCGTAGAGTCTGCTTTTGCAGCCAATTCCAAAGAATCTTTTTTAACACCGGTGGTGTCATCTGAAGCTAAAGGATCTGCCGCTAATTCGTCTACTGTTGCTGTGGTATCCACTTGCAAATCGCCTTTGCCATCCTTTGTCAATTTGGTTTGAGCAACCAAATAATCGTTGACTGCCATCAAGCCGCCTTGAATTTCTCCCAAGCTGTATACATCGTAGAAATCCAGTTTTGCTGTACCTTGCAATAATTTACGTACACGCTGAGGGTTTTCTACACCTGGTAGTTCTACCAAAATACGGCCTGTCCCCTGGATACGTTGAAGGTTAGGCTGGATCGCGCCAAAACGGTCGATACGAGAACGAAGAATTTCAAAGGAACGATCCACCGCAGCATCGATCTCTTCGTCAATCATTTTTTGTACTTCCTTATCAGTAGAAGTAGATCTGATTTTAGCGGAGTTTTGAGAGTTAGAAAACACACGAGCCAATTGATCCGGACCGGCGATTTCTTTGTAAGAAGCGTAGAACAATTTTTCAAAGGATTCCTGGCTTTGGCTTTGTGCCAGCTTTGCTTTGTTTAAAGCTTGCTTAAACAGTGGGCTTTCGGCTTGCGCGCCGGCCAATGCTTTCAAAATTTCTACCGGAGAAACTTCCAGTACTACGTGCATACCGCCTTGTAAGTCAAGACCAAGAGCAAGCTCCATGTCTTTTACTTCTTTGTAAGTATAAGGCACCATGCCTAAGAAATTGTAGACCGGTTTGTCGTACAAGGAATCCAGGTAAGACTGTTTTTTAGAAGTGTTTACTACACCCGTAGAATCTTTAGACTGTGCTACAGCTTCTTCCTGGATGCCTTGAGCTACATAAGTAAACGATATGTAGTAAAAGCTCAGCAACGATACAATGATCGTAAGAGCAATGATTAAACCTTTGTTACGCATAAAATAAATTAGTGAATTGAAAATATAAAATTGGTTTGCCTAGGTGTAGGCACAATAAACCTTGTAAGGGCACAATGCATTGTGCCCCTGCCGTACCGTGGGATTAAAACTACGGTGCCTGGGTGGCGATGAAATGTCGAAAGAGTGTTTTGAAAAACTTGCTCGTGCCTTTATCAAGCAGCGTAAAGGAAGAAGCAGCATGTACTTCTTCCTGAGGAAAAATAATTTCACAATGGAAAGGCGCCAGCGTAGCAGGTGTCAACACATGAGCCGATGTTGCCTGGGCATGAAATACCTGAGGCTGAACAAAAGCCTTGGAAGATTCTTCAGAGGGCTGAGAAGCTTTCTGATGTTTTACAGGTGTTTTAATGACCACCGGTTTTGCCACATGACTAAATGGAATAGCCAGGACAAGCAGGAGCACGAAAACGATATGTAAAACTTTTTTATCCATACAGGGTCTCAAATCTACTAAAAAAAACTTAATCTGAAAGTTTTGCCTTATCTCTTATAAAAATAGTCCATAAATCGACCACCGGGCCTATATCCACATTATTGGGGATCACTACATGTGCCAACGCCCGATACGGCAATACATATTCCTTATAAGCCGGAATGGCATGTTGGAGGTAACGGTAAGAAACATCCTTCAGGTCATAGCCTCTTTCGGCATGATCCCGCTCGATGCGGCGGAAAATCTTCAGGTGTTCCTCCGTATCAATGAACAAACTGATGTCAAAGCGCGCCCTGACAGCCGGTTGCTGCATGCTGAACAATCCTTCGATGACCCAAACCGGAGCCGGTTTGAGTTCCAGCCATTCCTCCGGGGCGAGAGGATTATTGAACGTGTATTTTTTCATACGGACCGTTTCGCCTTTGCCCAAGCGAGTCAGTGTATCTTCCAATAATGCCCAGTCGATGGATTCGGGGGTGTCGTAATTTTCGATACCATTTTCATCCAGGGGCTGTTCTTCTCGCGGACGGTAATAATTGTCCAGGGAAATGAATACGACTTCATCTGCAGACAACCGTTGTTGCAAGCGATCAAGGAAATAAGTTTTGCCTGAGGCAGTACCTCCGCAGACGCCGATGATGTAGGGTTTCATAGTAGCTAGGAGGTACGAGCGAGGAGCAAGGTAAATATAATCGTCCCTCCTAGCTCCTAGCTCGTACCTTATATTTATACTTTATTTATAAATTCACTAAATGCCCGCAGTGCTCTAGCTCTGTGACTGATCTGGTTCTTTTCTTCCAATGGCATTTCAGCAAAAGTAGCCGCATACCCTGTCGGCAAAAAAACGGGGTCATAACCGAAGCCTTCTCCTCCGCGTCTTTCAGCGATGATTTCTCCGTCTACCCGTCCTTCAAATAATTGTTCTTTGCCTTCCGCATTGATATAGGCTATGACTGTTTTAAAGTGCGCCGAGCGATCGGCTTTACCTTCCAGGTTTTCAAGAAGCAAGTTCATGTTATTCTCCGCATTGCTGGGCTCACCGGCATAGCGCGCGGAATAGACTCCGGGAGCGCCATTCAACACCGTGACTTCCAAACCGGTATCGTCGGCGATGACCGGTTTTTTATACAATTCGAAAATTGTCCTGGCTTTGATCAGCGCATTGTCCGCCAAGGCATGACCTGTTTCCGGTATTTCGGTGGTCATGTTGAGGTCGTCCAATGAAATGACTTTAATGTTGGCTGGCACCAGCGACTGGACTTCCTTTAATTTATTTTTATTGTGCGTGGCGAAAATGATTTCCATGGTGATCGGTGTTGTCGTCTGTCGTCCCTCCGGGACTTATAAATGGAATTGTTTTTTGAGCTACCGGGCTTTTGTCCCTCCGGGACAAGTTAGCTATAAATCTCTTGCTGTTTCTCATACCTCTTGCTGTTCGCGTTAGGGATTGAGCCATTGTCTGAGTTCTTTTTCTTTGGATTCGAGGAAACAGACCTTCGTACCTAACCTTTGATTCCAAAGAAAAAAACGAGTGGCGAAAGCCCGGCCCGCAGGGAAACGCCCAAAACAGGATTGAAACGTACATTTTTTAAATTAATAATCTTTCAAAAACGGCCCTTATCCTTTATTATCTTAATATATCTATAACACCCCTTGCTATCTGTGGATAAAATCTTAACTTTGCTCCTCGTTTTTCGCCGGACGTGATCCGGCACAAACCCTTAAACAATACAAAAATATGGCAGTAAAAATCAGATTGGCTAAAAAAGGTAGAAAAAAATTAGCCATCTACGACATCGTAGTTGCACACTCGAAGTCGCCGCGTGACGGTAAATTCATTGAGAAATTGGGTACTTACAATCCAACGACTCATCCAGCTACAGTGGTATTGAACACTGAAAGCGCCTTCAAATGGGTTATGGACGGTGCTGAACCAACGGATACGGTTCAGACATTGCTTCAAAAATCTGGTGTTCTTTTCCGTAAGCACTTGCAAATCGGTGTAAACAAAGGAGCGATCACTCAAGATGCAGCAGACAAGAAATTGGCTGACTGGTTGACAGCGAAAGAAGCTGGCGTGTCTAAAGCGAAAGATGCTGACAACAGCAAAAAAGCAGCAGATAAGAAAGCACGTTTCGAAGCGGAAACAAAAGTGAAAGAAGCGATCGCTGAAAAAGTAAGAGTGAAGAAAATAGTAGTGGAGAATCCTGTAGCGGCAGCTGATGTTGCAGCAGCAGAAGGCGAAGCGACTGAAGAAGCAGCGGCTCCAGAAACAGCAGCTGAATAATTACATTGACCATGGATCGAGAAGGCTACTTCTTATTGGGTAGAATTACTAAGGCCCATGGTTTAAAGGGAGCGGTTCAGGTTATGCTTGAAGCGAGCAATCCCGATGATTACCTTGATTTGGAATCAATCTTTGTTGAACACAAACAAAGATTGGTTCCTTTTTTTATTGAAGAGTTTTCACTGCAAGGTCAAAACAGAGGCATCATCAAATTCGAAGACGTCGACAACATCGACCAGGCGAAGAACTACATGGCTTCTTCTCTTTACATCAAAGAAGAAGACGTGAGTGAAGAAGACCTGGACGCGCAGGAAAGCATGGAGGTCATTGGTTTCAAGATCATCGATGAAACCCTCGGTGAATTGGGAACCGTCAGCGATTACTATGAAAAAGTAGGACAAGACCTGCTGGCCTTCGAATACAAAGGACAAGAGGTTTTGATACCGATTGATGAAAGCATCATATTGGAGATAGATCCCGATACTCAGACCG
>JAQZBV010000036.1 GCA_029237685.1 Cytophagaceae bacterium
ACACCGTGCTGGATCAAATGCAAAAATACAAATACATCAGTGTGTCCAGATGCAAAGCGGCACAAGCCCTTTCCCTTTCGCTGGATTATGAAGTAGAAAGTCACAACAGAGGATTGGCGACCTATTTCAGAAGCCAAATCACTCCCTACCTCCTCAAATGGTGCAATGAAAAAGGACTTGACCTCTATGCTGACGGATTAAAAATCTATACTACCATTGACTCTCGTCTGCAAAAGCACGCCGAAGAAGCGGTCAGCGAGCACATGAAAACCTTGCAGAAAAAATTCTCAGACTATTGGGGAGAACGCACGCCATGGAGAGATCAAAACATGAAGGAGATTCCAAACTTCATTGAAAACGCAGCAAAAAAATCAGCGCGTTACAAACAACTGAAAGAGCTTCATGGCAACAATGAAAAAGCGATCCTGCGACAAATGAACCGTAAGATCCCGATGCGTGTTTTTTCCTGGAATGGAGAAGTGGAAATGAACATGAGTCCAATGGATTCTATTCGTTACTACAAAAAGTTCCTGCAAGCCGGCTTCATGGCCATGGATCCGCTGAATGGTCATATCAAAGCCTGGGTAGGCGGTATCAATCACAAACACTTTAAATATGATCACGTAAAACAAGGGAAAAGACAACCCGGTTCTACGTTCAAACCTTTTATCTATGCGGCAGCTCTTGATATCGGCAATTATTCTCCTTGTTTTGAAGTAGCCGATCTGCCGGTTACCTTTGAGTTAGAAGGAGGTAAAACATGGACACCACAAAACAGTGGTGATGTGTATTCCGGTAAATATTATACGTTGCGCCAGGCGATGGCCAATTCCATCAATTCGATCGCGGCACATTTGGTCAAACAATTTGGCCCGGAAACGATCCTGCAATATGCCAGGCGTATGGGAGTAGAAAGCCCCATGCAGCCTACTCCATCGATCTACCTTGGCGTATATGACGCTTCAGTTTACGAAATGGTGGGCGCCTATAGTACCTTTGTCAATCAAGGTCTATGGACGGAGCCCTTCTATATCTTGCGTATTGAAGACCGTGATGGAAATATATTGCAAAATTTTATTCCCAGAAAAGTAGAAGCACTTGATGCGGAAACTGCGTATCTTATGGTACATATGTTGCGGGGAGCTACCGAGGAAGAAGGCGGTACTGCCTTAGGCCTCAGCAAATGGGGCTTATTGGGTGCAGGTGGAGAAATCGGCGGTAAAACAGGAACGACACAAAACCACGCGGACGGCTGGTTCATGGGCATTACACCTCATATCGTAGCGGGGGCCTGGGTCGGTGGCGATGACAGAAGTATTCACTTCCGCACCATAGAAGACGGACAGGGTGCTCGCATGGCCATGCCTATTTGGGGACTGTTTATGAGCAAAGTATTTGCAGATCCTAAAACCGGCATCAAGCAAGAAAAATTCCCTCGCCCTGAGAGGCCTTTGTCCATAGAACTGGATTGTGAAGTATATAAAAACACGCATCAACGTGTCTTGCAGGAAACAAAAGAAAATTGGTAATCCACCAGAATAAATAAATCAATACATGAAAAAAGGCAGCGTCATCAAGAAAATAGTATGGGGAGCATGGATCAGCTTTGCTGCTGTGTTACTATTTATTGTTACTTACGTTTACATTGTATCCATTGATCTGTTTGGTTTGTTTGGGCCCATGGTGGACATACAAACATTGGAAAACCCAAAGAACGAATACGCGTCAGAATTGTATACCAGTGACCTTGTCATGCTCGGAAAATATTTCAGGGAAAACAGAACACCTATAAAATACGAAGACATCTCTCCTAACATGGTCAATGCCTTGTTAGCAACCGAGGACATTCGCTTCGAAGATCATTCAGGCATAGACATGATGGGCACTGTGGCCATTGCCTGGTATTTGATGAAAGGTGATCGACGAGGTTCTAGTACCATTTCACAACAACTAGCAAAAAACTTATTCAATACAAGAGGATCACAATACGAAGGATCGCTGGCTGAGAAAAGTCACAAGATGAAAGTGATCATAGACAAAACCAAAGAATGGATGACAGCTATTACCTTGGAGAAGTCTTATACCAAAAAAGAAATCATGACCATGTATTTGAATACCGTTGACTTTGGCAGTAATGCTTACGGCATTCAGGTAGCAAGTAAAACTTTCTTCAGAACGACACCCGATAGTTTAAAACTTAATGAAGCGGCTATGCTTGTGGGTATGTTGAAAGCTCCTTCTTTGTACAGTCCCGTATACAATCCTGACCTGGCGCTGGGCCGAAGGAATACCGTTTTGCAGCAAATGCAAAAATACAATTTTATTACTGCGGCTCAATGTGACTCCGTGAAAGCTACTCCACTTGCGTTAAACTACGAAGTTGAAAATCACAATAAAGGACTGGCTACTTATTTCAGAAGTCACATCAATGCTTACCTGATCAAATGGTGTAAAGAACGAGGACTTGATCTCTACAAAGACGGATTAAAAATTTATACGACCATTGATTCTCGCATTCAAAAACATGCGGAAGAAGCTGTAAGTGAACACATGAAAGTGTTGCAGAAAAAATTCTTCTCCTTCTGGAAAGGCCGTAGCCCCTGGAGAGACGAATCGATGAAGGAGATACCCAACTTCATTGAAAATGCAGCTAAAAAATCCGATCGCTACCAGCAGTTGAAAGCAGCTTACGGCGACGATCTTGAAGCCATTAACCTGCACATGAATAGAAAAATTCAGATGCGCATTTTTTCCTGGAATGGAGAAAAGGATACATTGATGAGTCCAATGGATTCTATTCGTTACTACAAACATTTCTTACAAGCAGGCTTCATGGCCATGGATCCGTTGAACGGACACATCAAAGCATGGGTTGGAGGAATTGATCACAAACATTTCAAATACGATCACGTCAAACAAGGTAAAAGACAACCCGGTTCTACTTTCAAACCCTTTGTATATGCTACCGCACTTGACTTGGGCTACTCCCCTTGTTTTGAAGTAGCCGATTTACCGGTAACTTTTGAAACAGCAGATGTCAATAAAACCTGGACGCCACAAAACAGTGACGGCGTTTATTCCGGACAAGTCTTTACGTTACGAAAAGCGATGGCTAATTCTATCAACTCCGTTACAGCAAATCTGGTGAAGCGACTAGGCCCTGAAACGATCGTGCAATATGCAAAACGTATCGGCATACAAAGTCCTATAGATGCTGTACCCGCCATATGTCTTGGCGTATATGATGTATCGGTTGCTGAAATGGTAGGTGCTTACAGTACATTCGTCAATCATGGGGTGTGGACAGAACCTTTCTTTATTGAACGCATCGAGGACCGCAACGGTAATGTTTTACAACAATTTGTGCCTAAAACAGTAGAAGCTTTAAACGAAGAAAGCGCCTACCTGATGGTACACATGTTGCGTGGTGCTACGGAAGAAAAAGGAGGTACGGCATTAGGCCTCAACAAATGGGGCTTACTATGGAAAGGCGGAGAGATCGGAGGAAAAACCGGAACGACTCAAAATTATTCTGACGGTTGGTTCATGGGCATCACTCCCCATTTGGTTTCCGGGGCATGGGTTGGTGGTGATGACAGAAGCATTCACTTTCGTTTGATGGACGATGGACAAGGCGCACGCATGGCCATGCCCATCTGGGCAATCTTCATGAATAAAGTATTCGCCGATCCGATTACCGGTATCAAACAAGAAAACTTTCCACGTCCTCCTAAACCATTATCTGTAGAAATCAATTGCAAAACCTACCACGACAGGAACATGCAATATTCGGATTCTTCGCTTTATCAAGGCACAGGTAATAATCAGGACCTCCCTAAAGACCCTTATTGACAAATGCTGATAAGAAATAAAGAGGAACTAAAAAACATCATACGCAGTATTCCTTCTGATCCGGGAGTATACAAATATTTCAATAAGGAAAATGAACTGATCTATATTGGCAAAGCCAAACATTTAAGAAAACGCGTTACCAGTTATTTTTTAGATCTTAAAAACAAAGACCGCAAGACACAACGTCTCGTGAGTCAAATCAGTGCCATACAATTTACTGTAGTCACTACAGAATACGAAGCTTTATTGCTGGAGAACAATCTCATCAAGGCATTCAAGCCTAAGTACAATATTTTGTTGCGTGATGATAAGAGCTTTCCATTTATCTGTATACCTGATGAGTCCTTCCCACGCTTGCTGACGACACGCAGACCGGAGTTGTATAAGAAAGCAAAATTCTTCGGACCCTACACTTCCGTTGGTACCATGAACGATCTTGTGGATTCTCTTCGTAAAATTTTCAAGCTGCGTACCTGCGACCTGAATTTATCTGCACACAACATCCTATCCAATAAATACAAGGTTTGTCTGGAATACCACGTCAACAATTGCACAGGTCCGTGTGTAGGATATGAAAGCAGAGAAGCCTACCAGGATAAAATCAAACAAGTGGTGCACATCTTAAAAGGAAACTATGCACTGGCGAAAGAATTCCTGTACGAGCAAATGACGGAAGCCGCTACACGTCTTCGATTTGAAGAAGCCGAAGGATACAAACAATCGCTTCATAAAATCAGTCTGTTAGAACAAAAATCCGTTATTCTCAATCCTGACCAAGGTAATCTGATTGTATTAGGCATATTGAGTAATGAAATAAAAGCAACAGTCAGTGTCATCCATGTGCAATATGGTACGATCGTGCAAACCTACAACGTAGACATTAAGAAAAAGCTGGACGAGAGCAACGAAGAAATTCTCTTTCACGCCTATCTTAAAGCCATACAAAACCTTCCTGCAGAAGAGACGAAAGACATTACCATCATCAGCAACATTACGCCACTCTGGATTAAGGATATTGAATACGATTGGCAAGTACCGAAAATCGGTGACAAGAAAAAGATATTGGATATTGCATTAAAGAATGCATTTATCGAACTCAACAAACGCATCGAAACGGATCCGAACAAGCGCTATACCCAAGCCGTTGAAGTATTGCAAAAAGAATTGAGCTTGAAAGACCTTCCCTTGCACATTGAATGTTTCGATAACTCCAACATACAAGGTACGAATCCAGTGGCCTCCATGGTATGCTTTAAAAATGGCAAACCAAGTAAAAGAGATTACCGTCACTACAATGTGAAGACGGTCGAAGGACCGGATGACTTTGCCTCCATGATAGAAATTGTCGGCAGAAGGTATAGACGCGTGTTAGAGGAAAACTTACCACTACCTACATTGATCGTCATTGATGGTGGCAAAGGCCAGCTTAACGCTGCCGTAGAAGCCTTAAAAGAAGTGGGTATTTATGGCAAAGTACCTGTTATAGGATTGGCCAAAAGATTAGAAGAGATTTTCTTTCCGGGTGATCAGGAATCTCTCATTTTGGGACGGCGTTCAGAAGGATTGAAACTATTACAAAACCTCCGCAACGAAGCCCATCGCTTTGCGATCACCTTTCATAGAAAAAAAAGAAGTCAAAACACGCTGAATCAAACCGCTCTGCATGGCATAGAAGGGATAGGTCCCAACACCGCACAGAAACTCTTGATCGCATTCAAAACCATCGATAAGATCAAAGCAGCAACGGTAGAGGAGATTGCTAAGATAGTTGGTAAAAGTAAGGCGCAGATTGTTAAGGAAAAACTAGTTTAAGCAAGGAGCTAGGAGGTACGAGCGAGGACAATCCTTGCTCGTACCTCCTAGCTCCTCGCTGAATATACATTTGAGAAAGATATAACGAAAAAGGCTCACTATAAAGTGAGCCTTTTTTTTGCCTATGAATAACTTAAGCGTTGCTTAAAATGCTTTTTTTAGAATTCCCAAAGGTGGTGTTCGTACTCTAACAAATCGAACGCAGCCCACTGAGAAGCCATGATCCCTTTTTGCTGATCACCGCCGTAGATATCGGACAAGTAAGAGTCAGTAGGGTTAGATACTTTTAGAATGTAAGAGCTGAACAGTCTCAATTCAAATGCATCTGCAAGGTTCTTATGTTCCTGATCGTTGATCGCATTAAACCAGATCGCCTTAGGATTATCTTTGAATAGTTTCTCCGCTAATTCTTTATAACTGAAAGAAGCTACTACAGTTTCAATACCTCTGATGTTTGCAGGATGATCTGCAGGTACAATCAATGTAACTGCTAGAATGTTGTAATACATTCTAGATCTTTGTTTGTCAAAGATCAAACACTCTTTTAGCTGCAACTGATATAAATCTCTAGGGAAGAAATATTCAGGTCCACCAGCTCCTTGCAAGAAGGACGAATCCCCGTTGGCCAACATGATATCTCTTTCCTCTTGCGTCAACACAGGTGCGTCAGAAGGGATCAAGATATTTTTATGAAACTCATCGATAGTGATCTGACGACCGCAATCCAATGAATCATTCATGTATGGAGTGATCGTTCCGGTTTCCACACCTTTGATAAATAATTCAGTAATCTCTCTATTTCTTGAGAACAAAGGAAGGTTTTGTTTCTCACGAAGATCGATACCTCTCAATAAGATCTTTCTGTACATGATATCCGATTCGTGGATATAGTGAGTAGAATGCTTATTGCAATCATCACACTGCTCCGCAGTTGACTGAACAACAGTGGATGTTTCAGCAGTAGTAGTAGTTTCCGGAGTAGTTTCCGGCGTTTCTTGAGCTACTACATGAGATGAAATAGCACCAACAAACAATAACAAAGCAACACTTAACTTTTTCATAGGCAGTATGAATAAATTTCTTTTTAACCTTAGTTCAAAGGAACGTTTTTGATTGGCGTTCCTAAGTTTACAACTTCTTGCTGATTTAAGAAGTTGGTACGCTTAACCTGCTTAACCTCTACCATGATACGATCACCAGGCTGAGCTTGAGCTGCGAAAGCAGACAAGTTGCCAGTTCCTGAACTGAAGTTCTGAGTAGATACAGGACGCTTACCTCTAACCAATACAGCGACCCATTGAGTTACTGCATAACGAGCATCTTTAGGCAAGAAGGCCTGGAAGCTTTCGTCTGGTTTAGCAATAACAGTTAAAGAACGAGGACCTGGAGCAGCCATACCTGTTTTTTCATCTACCGGTCTACCATTAGTCATTACAATAATTTCTGGCTTAGGAATCAAACGCACTTTGAAATCTTGAGAACCAAGAGGGGTACCACCACTAGAAACATTCAATTTCACAGTAGCCGCATTTGGAATAAGAGTAACCATTCCTTTTTGAGAACCTTTAACAACTGTTGCTCCGCTAGCAGAGAAACTTGGATTGTATTGAGAACCCAATGCAGGAACTTGAACGTTCAACTCGTTACCGCAGTTTTTGTACAACGCTTGAACAGACGCAGATTGAACTTGGATAACTGGTCTTGCTACTGTGTAAGGAACTTCCAATTTGAAAGTAGTATCTTTTCCTTTGTTCTTGATGGTAATAGAACCAGACCAAGTCTTCTTCAAGTTACCTTCTTTGTCATAGCTTCCGCCAGATGCTTTAAACTTCACTTTACCTACACGCATACCACCGTTAGCAACAACAGACGGAACTTCGCTTCCACCGTATTTAAAGGTAGGTACGATAGCAGAAGAAGAAGCTGCAATGAACATCTCCGCTTCATAATCCGTACCTGCAGCTACAACGCTAGAGTTAGCACGAGACATCGCAAATACCTGGTCAAATGATAGGTTAGAAGCACCTACTTGTGTTGCCAAATTTTCAAGAGCCATGCTTTCTAATTTAAGCAATTCAGCCTCTTTTGTACTCAATACAGCAAGAGCAGCAACCATTGGAGTATGAGAGAAACTCAACTCAGCAAAGTTCTTCTTTTTCTGATTGGGATCCTTTTGGAACATTGGATCATCTTTTCCATCTAACGCAAGTGGAGTGTAAGGAAGTACTTTTGGTCCAACAGCGTTAGAAGCATTTTGAGCAAATGCATTGAGTCTAGTTTGCAACTCATATCCTTTACCCGTCTTGCTACCTTCTGCACCGACCATGATTTCATTCACTTTTTCCTCTTCTTTGTCACCAACATAGCCGATTCTTTGCTTGTTTTCATCCAAAGTAGGTCCTCCAGTTTTTTCAATCAATTCTGCACGCAAACCATTGATATACGCAAGTAGATCAGTAGTTTCTTTACGGATTTTATCAGCTTTCGCTAAAACTGCCAAATCTTCAGCCTTACCGCCGTTGTCTTTTACAGCCTTTTTAATACGACCATCCGTTTCGGTATTTGTTTTAATCGCAGAAGCGACGGCACCTTGCAAGCTGTCATCCAAAAATATAAATTTCTGAATGATTGCAGAGCTTACTTGAAGTGCTAACAAAGCTGTTAACACCAAGTACATCATGCCGATCATTTTCTGCCTAGGGGTTTCTTTACCGCCAGCCATAATTTTTCTTTATTTAAATGTGTTTATTAATTTAATAACTTGAAACTAACTCAAATATTGTCAGGCAATTAACCTTTCATCGCAGACAGCATGTTGCCGTACACGTTGTTCAATTGAGTCAAGTTCTTAGAAAGCTTAGACAACTCTTCTTTGAAAGCTTGAGTATCTTTAGTAGCGTCAGCCATGTTTTCCATAGCGTTAGACAAGTTACCGTAGAATTTGTTCATTGCTCTCAAGTGGTTGTTAGCATCTTGAAGTTCCATTTCGTAAACAGCATTCAAAGCACCAAGATTTTTAGTGATGTGTTGAACTTGTTCGTGGTATTTCTGAGCATCAACAGATGCGTTAGACATTCCAGACATTGCTTCAGCAGCTTTAGCATAAGAAGAGCTAAGGTCTTTTACTGATGCAGTAGCAGTTTTAACAACTGTAGCATATTCGCTAGACGCAACAGAAGCATTGGTCAAATCACCAATTTTGCTCACTGATTCGTTCAAGCTGTTCAAGCCAGCACCCAATTTAGAGATGGTACCTTGGTTGATGTTAGCTTCAGCCATCATGTCACCCAATTTACCTACAACGTCAGTAGAAGAAGAAGGCTCATCACCATCGAAATCTTCAGCTAACTGAGGGTATACTCTAGACCAATCTGGATCTTTGTGTACAGGCTGGAAAGAACTGGCAGCGAAAATCACCGCTTCTGTTGACAATCCTAGAACAAGCATAAAGTTAGCACCTTCCCAGTGCATGATTTTAAACATCGCTCCAACAATAACGACTGCTGCTCCCATACCATAAAGGATGGGCATAAACTTATCAAAAATAACATTTCCGCCTTTGCTACTCATTTTGCAGGTAATTTAAAGTTTAACAATTAATTAATTAAGATATTATTAGGGTTGATTTTATACAGATTAGAATTCGTATCCAGAAGAACGTCCTAAGTAAGTCATTACACATCTGAAACCGATGTATGACTTAGAGGTATCCTGGAATTCGAATGTACGAGTACCTGTTTCGCAGTAATAAGCGACGTCTTTCCATGAACCACCACGGATGATTTTACGAGGCTCATTGTCTTCATAATAGGTAGGGTTCAAATCCCAAACCACAGGAACTGCGGAAGGGTTAAACGCATCTTCACACCACTCAGAAACGTTACCTGCCATATCGTATAGGCCGTAATCGTTAGAGAAGTAAGACGCTACAGGAGAAGAGTACATGAAACCATCATCATAATAGTTACCTCTTCCTGGTTTGAAGTTAGCCAACATACAACCTTTGGCATTTCTCATGTATGGATTACCCCAAGGGTATTTCGCCATATCTCTACCGCCTCTTGCTGCATATTCCCATTCTGCCTCGGATGGTAGACGGAAACGTGGCATTTGCCATAGACCTTGAGTAGCTCTCCAGTCGTTCATCAACTTGGTTCTCCACTCACAAAAATATTTTGCTGCCCACCAGTCAACACCTACCACAGGGTATTCGTCGAATGCAGGGTGTGCATAGTAGTATTCCATCATCGGATCGCCCATGTGGTGAGAGAAATCTCTAACCCATACCGTAGTATCAGGATACAGCTCAGTCATCACATATTCTTCACCCAATACACTCACTGAATCTGCTAGCATTACAGTAACGAATTGGCGATACTCATTGTTAGTGATCTCCGTTTCATCCATGTAAAAGCCGCCTATTGTGACCTGCTTGTTGTGGTTGATTTGAGTTGCTGGAACATCTTGATCCGCTTGACCCATGTGGAATGTACCAGACGGACAAACAACCATACCGTATGGGATGGTTTGGATCCAAGATTCACGGCCTGGAACACCTGTCAGGTCTCCACCGCCATCTTCGGCTCCCTTTCTTCCACAAGATATTGTTGCACCCAGTACAACAGTAAGCAGAAGAGCATACTTGATTTGGACAATAAATCTATTCATAACCTTAACTTATCCTTTGAACAAAGCTTTACTAGTCTTATTATACGGTAAAATTAGTTTTTAAAGTTAGCAAATTTTCGATACATAACGCAAGTGTTAAATAAAATATAAATAAAGTGCAATTTATTTAAACACCTAGCATTAATATTCTTGCTTAAATGCAATAAAAATCTTTAGTTTTCCTCGTGGCGGTACCTAGGAGTACGCACTTTTGGCTTAGGAATATCCCATGGAGCGGGTATAAAATAAGAAAGCATGATCTCATGAGAGGTTCTTTTCTTAGCATTTACACCACTTGTTACAAAATCGAATGCATATCCTACTTTAAGGGCATTGTTTTTTAACATGCTAAAACCTACTAGCAATATAATATCGTCATTAGCCAGTGTTTTTCCACCCTTTTGGGCATCGCGTGAGGCAATTGACTGACGAGCCTGCAGACCTGCCCAGAAACGGTCATTATAAGTTACCATACCACCAAAAAGATAGGTCCACTCATTTATATCTGTTTGAATTAAAGCAGTAGGAGTAACCACCAAAGATGGTCCTACTCTGAAATTGTAACCTCCTGTCAGATAAACATGATTATTAATACGAGAAGAAACCGAATCTAAGCCAAATGTGTATTTGGATCTTGGAATGTGGCCTACACTTAAGCCTACATAGAATTTAGATGTTTTATACCAGGCACCTGCTGTAAGATCTATTTTGATCTGGTTCGCTTTACCTTGTTGTAGCGCTTGATAAATCGGATCGTTAGGATCAACTACATTATAGTTGGCATTGATTGTTTGAGAAAGTATACCCGAACGCAAACCAAGACCTAATAATCCATCTCTGATTTTAATATGGTAAGATCCGGAAAGCTGGAATTCTGTTGCGGCAAGAGGTCCTTTTACATCGCGCAGAAAATGTACACCCAAACCTACTTTTCTATCCAATATAGGTAATGGTGTAGAAACCGTAATAACGGCGCTCTTAGGAGAACCATAGGCATTATCACCTTGTGTAACTTGATAGCCTGCCCATTGAGTACGAGCAATACCTGTTACTTTTGTAACGCCTTCCATACCTGCAAAAGCCGGATTCAAATACATCCCATTAAACATGTAATGACTGAACTGCGCGTCTTGCTGAGCAAAAGCACTTTTGGTGTTTATTAGCGTAACAAAAACAGAGATGATAAAAAATAAACGTGTAGACGTAGAGTTCATAACAGAATGAGGTGTTAAAACGTATTACCGAATTTACGTAATATAAATTTAATAGTTTAAAGTTTTCCCCTATGCAAATTATACTTTTTTCTTAAAAAAGTATAAAAAGAGTGCTTATTTTAAATTATTGACTCTTTTGACGTAGACCTCAATGGCACCTGTCATAGACGGAGCATCTGGCATAGGCGCCTCAATATCAAGTATTAAACCGGCATCTCTTACTGCTTGTGCGGTAGTAGGACCAAAAGCCGCGATTCTAGTATTCTTTTGCTTGAAATCTGGAAAATTCACAAATAATGAATTGACCCCAGAAGGGCTAAAGAACGCAATCATGTCATAATTTACAGAAGCTAAATCTGAAAGATCACTAGCAACTGTCTTATATATCACTGCCTCACTATAAGTAAATCCGTTTTTTTCTAAATAAGAAGGGATATCATCTTTTCTTATATCTGAACAAGGGTATAAAAACTTCTCTGTCTTATGCTTCTTCAGCACATCCTCAAGGTCTTTAGCGGTTTTCTGACCGACAAAAATTTTCCTTTTTCTAATGACAATGTATTTTGTCAGGTAGTTGGCAGTTTGCTCTGAAATGCAAAAATATTTCATGTCCGGAGACACTTCAAGTTTAGATTCTGCGCATATCCTGAAAAAATTATCGACGGCATTGCGGCTTGTAAAAATAACAGCCGTGTGCGTCAATATATCGATTTTTTGCTTTTTGAATTCTTTTACGTCAACAGATTCTACCTGAATGAAAGGTCGAAAGTCTATCTTTATCTTATACTTCTGAGCTAATTCCAGGTAGGGAGACTTTGCATCCGTGGGCTTCGGCTGGGAAACAAGTATGCTGTTTACCTTCTTAAGTCTTTCCTTAGAATCCTTCTCTTTTAATTTTGTCTCACTCATGTTTGAACCGAACAACTAAATTATGATTCTACTATGTCAAAAACTTTAACGCTACCAATAAAGGCAGTATTTCCGCGGTGCAAATGTAAGAAAATAAATAAACATTTCTAAGTCCGGATCGCTTTATAATATTTAATACCAGGAAAAAAACAGGTGTAATCAAGTAAAAAACAATAATTTGGCCACTTTGACTAACCAACCATTTTGAAATGGAAGGGCTGAGATTACTGGCTATAAGCACTGCTAGAAGAAATAAATTGGCGATGTAAAAAAGATTGACAAACATTCCATTCTGAATTTGAAGCAAATGAGTGGTATGGCTAAAATTGGCGCATAAGTAGTTGTATGTAAATTTCAATATATGAACAAAAATAGCCCAAAACATTATATACCAATAACTTATGTGATTAGCCTCACCTTGCGCAAATATGTTGTCTGCATTTACTCCGCTATGCAGGATAAAATAGATAAAAGTGGAAATACAAACTGAGTTAATGAGGATTTTTACAATCAAAATCCCACTCAAAAACCCACTTGCAGTAGTTACTTTACTTGTGTAATTCATTCCTATCAACTGAAGAAAACTCACATCATCAGGAAAAATAACTTTGCTTATGATAAGTAATAGCAAAACAGCCAATACTGAAAACAGCAGCACATTATCCCATGCTCCGACCTTTCGGAGTTTAATATCCAGAAAATCAAACGGTTGAGAAGAGGCCACTCTCGGTGTGATCTTGCCTTGTGTAATGATTTGAGCCTTCAGTCCCGTAACGAGCAACCCATCCGGCTTATAAAAAGCCAGTATAACGGAATCTGATGTGATGCCGGTTGACAATTTACTAATCGGTATTTTAATGAGTGTTTCTCCCCTGTTCGTATTCTGATAAACCAAACGATAATTAAAATACAAACAGATTCCTTTTTGGGAAACGAATTGTAAGGTATCGCCCTGGTATTTGGAAGGTTTAAGTGAGTAATAAAGAACCTTCGGTGATTCCTGCAAAGGAATATAAGGAACAAAACTTTTATATGAATTGTCAAAGACCAACCATCCATCGTTCAAATGGGCAATAGGCACAGAAGCAGTAGCTTCCGCTATAGCAAACAATATTCCTATTATAAACCATTTAATCCTCATATTACAGCAGCTTATTCTCTTTTTTATGTGACGTTGGAAGCCAGCCAAGAACCATGCCCAGTACGATTCCCAAACCGATAAGAATTAATAGCTGAACCGACAGATCAACTTGTTTTAAATACCAAAACACACTAATGAAAACAATATTGATGCTAATCAATACAAACAGGGTTGACAGCTGCGAAAGCCCTGCATGTAATAAGGTGTGATGCAAGTGGTTTTTATCCGGATCAAAAGGAGATCTTCCCTGAAGTACTCTAATGATAAATACACGCAACGTATCCACGATAGGAATCACCAATAAAGACATGCCAAGTAACGGACTATTGGATAGGAAATAACTACCATAATCATCTTTCGCTTCTACCATGATGATGACCAAACAGGTGGTAACAAAACCACAGACCAGCGAGCCCGTATCTCCCATAAATATTTTTGCTTTGTGAATATTGTAGCGCAGAAATCCTGCTACTGCTCCCACCAAACTTAACGCTGCAATGCCTTTTGAAAAATACGAATCCGGCATTAGGCAAATGAAAATATACGCCAATACCAAATTCACTAATAGTGTGATGCAACCGGCCAGACCATCAATGCCATCAATGAGGTTGAACGCATTTGTCAGACCAATGATAATGACAAAGGTAAACATATAACTGATTCCATCTGACAATTCATAGATGCCGAATATGCCGTGGAAGCTGCTTACACGGATATCTCCAAGAAACATCACGATACCCGTTGCCAATACTTGTATGAAGAATTTTTTAAATGCTGATACAGGGAGGATGTCATCCTTTAATCCGATGAAAAATAAAATGATAGTACCGGCAAATACTTTCATTAAGACAAAGTCCGGTGTAGAGTAAATGGTAAAAGCGGAAGCGAAACCTGCAAAAATAGACAAACCACCTAAGCGTGGTGTGGAAGACTCATGAATGGTACGCTGATTAGGAGCATCAAGCAACTGCTTCAAATGGGCCAAATGTATGACGTAAGGTATTGAAAATACCGTTACAAAAAATGCCCATAGCGTACTGATACCTGCCCTAATTAAATCTTCCATTTTTTCAGTTAAAATTTACTCACCAACCCAAAGTGAATTTTGGACAAAGTTAAACTTAATTTCTGAGTACTTGACTGTCCCACTGAATATACGAAGTTAAATACTCCGGCCACGGTAGTAAAACTAATACCGGCACCCAAACCGTAAATATACTCCAGGTCCCAGGTTGGATCGTAAGGGTTGGTAATAACCGCCTGATCTGTAAACAATAATAAATAAGACTCCTCATCGGTATGAAAACGGTACTCTAATGTACCAATACCAAAACGAGAGACGTAAAATTCTTTCTCATTAAAACCACGCAAGGTTCTCAACCCTCCTACTCGGTAAAGGTCATTCAAGAACAATGAATTTGCATCATTAAATACCTGAGCCATATTGAGCCGAACCATCAAAATATTTTTGGTCGTCAAACGAACATATTTTTCTGATAGGATTTCAACATTGAACTGGTAGGTATTGATACGCACATTCTTGTAACTCTGTTCATCATAAAATGGATTTTTATAGATGGTCTTATTACCGAGGTAAACCCGGCTAGCCAATAGAAATCCTCGTTTGGGATAAAACACATTATCGAGCTTATTCAATGTATAACCTAACCCATAGGTGTAATTGTTAAAATCGCCATAGGCAAGTTGAGTAGTATCAATGTTTGACCTTTGAGACAAAATACGACCGGTTTTCAAGCCGACAAAAATATCCAGTTGTCCAGCGCCTCCCAGTTGTTGTGAAAGTTTTAGTTCTCGGTTAATGTTCAGGAAAGAACTGTCTTGGCGAGTGATTTCCAGTAATCCGGCCACATCCACACCAGAACCCAATATTCTTGGATGTTCGTAGTACAAGCGCAGGTATTGGGATTGCTGGTTAAAACTTTGCCAGTTGAGACTTAATGTTTTCCCTGAGCGAAATAAATTTTTCAACTCCAATTTCACATCTCCTGTCACTAGCAATTTGTTATTCTTTGCGGCATTTGGTAAAAAACCGACATAGCCATCCAGCAAATTCGCTTTTCTTTTTTCCAGGTAGTACGAGACCCTCGCCGAACCTTCTGTCATCAATGAAATAGGGGGGCTCATCACTTTTACATAAGGCAATTGTGCCAATATGCGTTGCGATTGATCAATTTTTAACTGACTAAAGGGCTCTCCCTTTTTTATGCGCACTAAGCGCTGAAAAAATTTATACTTTACTTCATAAGTTCCCACAATAGTCAACGAATCGATGGTAATCATAGGACCAGGTTCATAGCGCCAACAGGCTGTCAATCTTTTTTCATCATCGAATGCGATGGAATCCAAACCGATAGAGGCAAAGGGATAACCATTGTTTTCCGCAGCTTTCACTACCTTTTCTTCAAGTTCATAAATTTGTTTTACATTCAGCACTGCTCCTTTAAACTGCTTGCTGCTAAAACCCACTTTATTGGCCAGAGACAAAGGTAAACTGCCTCTTTTCAATGTGGCGTAGCGGTATACGTCGCCGGTGTAGAGAACCACTACCCAATTTCCTTTGTTAACCAAAATAGAATCGATGGAAGCTTCTAAATAACCCCTTTTATTCAGTTCCAATAAAAAATTGCGCAGAGACTTAACAGCACTCAAAGAGTCTTTATAACTTGCATCCGGAAACGGAACACCTGTTTTTGATGATTGAGGAACAGACCAAGTCATCGTGATCTTTTGAGCCCTCGATGGGATGCTCAATACCAACAAAAAGATTGCTATGACTAAACCTTGTTTCAATCTACACTCAATAAAAAACAATTCAATATACTACATCTGGCCGGCATTTACATACATATCCCCTACTGCAGGAAAGCTTGCCACTATTGCGACTTTCATTTCAGCACCCACTTTGATACCAAGGAGCGGATGGTGGATGCCTTAATCCGGGAAATTATACTTAGAAAAGATTTTTTCTCTTCTCCCATAGATACGATATACCTGGGAGGAGGTACTCCCTCCGTACTCTCTTCGGAAGAACTTTCCCTTATTTTCAAAAGTATTCACCAACATTATGCCCTTTCCACTACCCTTGAGATAACGCTTGAAGCCAACCCTGATGATATAAACGATGACAACTTATCTTTATGGCGTTCCTTAGGCATTAACCGACTGAGTATCGGGTGTCAAACATTCGATGACGCCATTCTTATCCAGTTGAACCGTATTCACCGTGCAAACGATAGTATAACGGCTTATCATATGGCGCGCGCCAAAGGATTTGATAACATCAGCATAGACTTGATGTTTGGACTTCCAACTCAAACAGAGCAACAATGGATCGCGGATCTTGAACTGGCCATGAGCTTGCAACCGGAACATATTTCTGCCTATGGCCTTACCATCGAAGAACGAACAGTCTTCGGAAATCTTCACAAAAGCGGGCGCTTAACTGTTCCGGGAGAAGAACTACAGGCCCGCTACTATGAACAAATGATGACAATGCTGGCGGACAAAGGTTATATTCAATACGAAATCTCAAACTTCTGTTTACCCGGCTATAAGTCTAAACATAATTCTTCTTATTGGAATCAGGAAAAATACTTAGGTATTGGACCTTCTGCACATTCCTTTGACGGATCAAACAGAATGTGGAACGATGCCAACAACATGACCTATATCAAAAAGATCGAATCCGGACAGGTGCCTTATACGCTGGAAACCTTGTCTCTAAAGGATAGAGCCAATGAATACATCATGACTGCACTTCGCACAAAGGAAGGAATAACACTTCAAAAACTAACCGAAGAATTGCACTATCCGGAAGAAAAACTTCGGGGAATTCTGCCTTGGCTTGTCCAAAATGGCTGGATCGAACAATCCTCTGATCAAATATCTCTTACCAGCTCAGGAAAATTGCTTGCAGATGAAATTACTTTAAAAATTTTCTTAAATTGAATACGTTATTTTAGTTCTGCATCTAACTGAACAAAAAGTTTTTAGAAAATAGATCTAATGTCTGTCGAGGAAAAAAGAGCGTTTTTATCACTGTTGATTATCATTTTCAATTATCACGGATTGAGTGAAGTAGAGCAACAGATTCTGCAAGAGACGGCGTCTGTACACGATGCCTTCGCTGAATTGGAGTGGATCAAAGAATACTCTAAACCATCCATTGATGAATCATACGACAAATTGAAAAAGTACGTAAACGATACGCTTGGTCATCTTGCCGTAGAAAAAAAATCCGAATACCTGAACAAGGTATGGGACGCCAATCAGCAGAAAGGGCATGTCAGCGAAATGGAAGCAACAGCTATGTTGATGCTCTCTAAAGAATGGCAGATCCAAAAAGAATTTATTTTATACATCCGAGAAAAAAAGAAAACTACCTAATATGAGTCTCCGCTTTTTTTTGTGGAGTTTAGGCTGCACACTATCGATTCTCTGTTCCGCGTCATTTGCTCAAACTACGCCTAAGCTATACGACCGCTACGATTCCCTTCGCGGCGCTTTAAATCCTTTGCGTACTTGCTACGATGTTTCTTATTATAACCTGCATCTGCAAATCAATCCTGCAGAGCATACAGTAAAAGGTTTTAATGACATTCATTTTACGGGAACCGCCACGTCTTCCAACATACAAGTTGACTTATTTTCTATTTGGGCGATTGATAGTATTGTGCAGGATCGTACTCGTTTGTCTTTTAAACGTGACAGTGATTTTGTCTTTGTACAATTGGCACAACCACTGCATGCGGGAGATAAAAAGAAAGTTACTGTTTACTATCACGGACATCCGGTGGTCGCTAAAAAAGCGCCTTGGGATGGAGGCTTTGTATGGACCAAAGATTCACTCGGCAATGATTGGACGGGGGTTGCCTGTGAAGGAATGGGAGCCAGTTCCTGGTGGCCTTGTAAAGACCACCTGAGCGATGAACCGGACAGCATGGATATGTCGTTTGATGTGCCGGAAGGTTATACTGCCGTAGGCAATGGAAGACTGGTGAAACAAACAGAGTTACCGAATCATTTCACTCGTTTCCAATGGCACGTCTCTTATCCGATCAATAATTATAATGTAACCGTAAACATTGCCAAGTACGCTTTGTTCACAGAGCAACATGCGTTCAAAAACGGCACCTCTCTGGATCTGAACTACTATGTACTGGCTTACAATTTAGAAAAAGCAAAAAAACATTTTCAGCAAGTACATAAAATGATGGACCTGTACGAAACTTTTTTTTCCGTTTACCCTTTTCCGAATGATTCCTATAAAATGGTGGAAACACCTTACTGGGGAATGGAGCATCAAAGCGCCATCGCTTACGGCAATAATTACAAGAACGATGTCATCGACTGGGATTACATCATCATTCATGAGAGCGCACACGAGTGGTGGGGCAATAATGTGAGTTGCAAAGATCACGCAGACATGTGGATCCATGAAAGCTTTGCCACGTATGCGGAAGTGATGTTGATGGAAGCCTCTTATAATTATGAAACGGCCATCAAGTACTTGTATTACCAACGTCCGCGCATAGATAATGTGGAGCCCATCATCGGACCACAAGATGTGAATTACCAGGACTGGGAAGGTTCTGACATGTATTACAAAGGAGCCTGGGCTTTACATACTTTAAGACATTATATCCATGACGACAGCCTTTGGTACGGCGTCTTCCCTGCTATTCAAAAAAGATTTGCGTTACAAACCATCGACTCCAAAGACCTTATTTCTTTCATGAGTGAGTATTTTAATCAAGATCTCAATTGGTTTTTCAAACAATACTTTTACAAGAAAGACATTCCCGTATTGCAGGTCGAATGGACAGGAAAGAAAAAGAAAACGTTGAAATACAAATGGACAAACGTTGACGATGACTTCAAACTTCCGGTTTACTTCATCGATTGCAACAAACAGCTGTTGAAATTACAACCGAAGAAAAAGATTTCAACCTTTGGATTTTCTACCACTGCAGCATGCCAGAAGTTGGAGTTCATCGACTACTTGTATTATGCGAATGTGGAGGAAGTGAAAGGCCTTAAATAGGGACGAGCTAGGAGCTAGGAGGAACGCCAAACGATACGTTCCTCGTAGCTCCTAGCTCGTCACTTCATTTTTTTATTTTAGTTTCAGTTCCTGCTTTAAGAACACAGCCGTATGGCTTTCTTTTACCTGCGCTACTTTTTCCGGTGTTCCCTGTGCGATGATATAACCACCGGCTTGTCCACCTTCTGGACCTAGGTCAATGATGTGATCAGCAACTTTAATAATGTCCAGGTTATGTTCAATAACTAAGACTGTATTGCCTTTGTCTACCAACTGTTGCAAGACAAGAAGCAAGTGACGGATGTCCTCAAAGTGCAATCCCGTTGTCGGTTCATCAAAAATGTACAAGGTCTTGCCTGTGTCTTTGCGCGATAGTTCCGTCGCTAGTTTTACGCGTTGCGCTTCTCCTCCGGACAATGTAGGCGCATGTTGACCTAACGTCAGATAACCCAAGCCTACATCTTGTAGTGTTTTGATCTTTCTGTAAATAGATGGCTGTTTTTCAAAAAACTCGACCGCCTGATCGATGGTCATGTCTAACACATCTGCAATAGATTTACCTTTGAAACGAATTTCTAACGTTTCTCTATTGTATCTTTTACCTTTGCATGCATCGCAGGGAACGTAGACATCCGGAAGAAAATCCATTTCAATTAAACGCATCCCACCGCCTTCACATACTTCACAACGTCCGCTTTTTACATTGAAAGAGAAACGTCCGGGTTTATACCCTCTGATTTTTGATTCCGGCAATACAGAATACAACAAACGAATGTCTCCGAATACTTCTACATAGGTAGCAGGGTTTGAACGAGGCGTACGACCGATCGGTGCCTGATCCACTTCAATCACTTTATCGATGTGCTTTAATCCTTCTACGCTTTTATACGGAAGAGCGTCTTTACGTGAATTATAGAAATGCTTGCGCAAGACAGGATATAACGTTTCATGAATTAAAGAAGACTTACCACTTCCTGAAACGCCCGTAATACAAGTGAATGTACCAAGCGGCAAAGAGAACGTAACATCTTTCAAATTATGTCCCGTCGCGTTGCTCAACTTTAACACCTCTCCATTCCCCTTTCTACGGGTAGCAGGAATCTCAATGTTTTTCTTTCCAGAAAGATACAGCGATGTCGTGGAATTTTGTTTGAGAAATTCTTCCGGCGTTCCTTGTGCCACCACCGATCCACCGTGGATACCGGCACCCGGGCCAATATCTAAAATGTAATCACAATCCAGCATCATGTCTTTGTCGTGTTCTACAACTAATACTGTATTGCCTAAATCTTTGAGGTCCTTCAAGGCTTTGATCAAACGCACGTTATCGCGTTGATGCAAACCGATACTGGGTTCATCCAAAATATACAACACACCCACCAACTGCGTTCCGATTTGTGTTGCCAATCGGATGCGTTGTGCTTCTCCCCCGGATAATGTACGCATGGAACGATTAAGCGTCAGGTAATACAAACCTACATCCAGCAAAAATCCGATGCGCTTACGCACTTCTTTCAATACTTCATGCGCGATTACACGTTGACGGCTTGACAACTTTGGTTCCACGGTCTCAATCCATTTTGCCAAGGTATTCAAGTCCATGGATGCCAATTCCGCGATGTTCTTGTCGTGAATCCTGAAGTATAAAGCTTCTTTCTTTAAACGGTCTCCATGACACTCCGGACATTCGAGCACTTCCGTGTATTCATCCAAAGCATCCTTGTCTACTCCCAATTTTTCTTCGCGAATCCTATTCAAATAAGGAATCACTCCAGGAAAATAATCCGGCGACCATTGATCTTCAGGCACACGGTCTCCGTACAACAACTCCTGAATGGTCTTATCAGAAAGCTCCTGGAAAGGCTTGGAAATATTTTGTTTATTTCTTTTTAATACTTTTTCGATCTGACCGAAGATCCATATTTCGCGGTACTCTCCTAAAGGGGCCAGAGCGCCTCTTGAAATACTCAATGTTTCATCCGGCACGATGGTTTCTCTCGTGATTTGTTCGATTACACCTAAGCCCTTGCAATGCGGACAAGCGCCATAAGGCGAGTTAAAGGAAAACAAATTAGGGGCTGGTTCATCGTAAGCGATACCTGACACAGGATCCATCAGGGAACGGGAAAAGAATTGCGGTTCACTGTTGCCCTGCGCCACAATCATCATGACCCCTTTACCCAATTTCAAAGCGGAAGAAATGGAACGAACAATACGCTCTATTTCATCTTTCTTTACTTTCAGGCGATCAACCACTAGTTCAATGTCGTGTATTTTATAACGGTCTACCTGCATCTTCGCGGTGATGTCTAAAATTTCACCGTCTACTCTGACTTTTGTATACCCTTGCTTACGTACCTGCTCGAACAACTCTCTGTAATGCCCTTTCCGCGCACGCACCAAAGGCGCGAGCAAGGTGACATTCTTATCGTCGTAATTAGCAAGAAGCGCTTTGAGAATCTGCTCTTCGGTTTGCTTTTCCATTTTCACACCTGTCACATAAGAATAGGCATCTGCTGCTCTGGCATACAAGAGTCGAAGGAAGTCATAGATCTCGGTAACTGTACCTACGGTAGAACGAGGGTTACGTGAAGTTGTTTTTTGTTCAATGGAAATAACAGGACTGAGACCATTGATCTTATCGACGTTCGGACGTTCCATTCCTCCGATGAAAGAACGGGCATAAGCCGAAAAGCTTTCCATGTAGCGCCGTTGTCCTTCCGCATAAATGGTATCAAAAGCCAGCGAAGATTTTCCGCTTCCGCTAATGCCGGTAAGCACGACCAATTGATTGCGAGGGATCTTAACGTCTATGTTTTTAAGGTTATGCTCTCTTGCTCCATATACTTCGATGTACTCGAAGCCTGTCGCATCAAGCTTCATACCTTCCGGTTTTACCTTCGGTTTTTTAGTGGTATCCATTCTCTATCCGCCTCGTTTATTTAACTCCAATAGCAATTCTATATTTTTCCGAAGGCTTTTGCAAGGTCAGCGAGTTGCCGATCAGCCAAGGATTCATGTATTTCAATTCGCCCTTTGTGATGCCTTGTTGCTGAGCAAAAGCTCCAATATCGGCAATGGACTTGTCAACGGTAACATACTTATATGCTGGTACTCTGAAGGAATGCCGCTTGAGCTTGTACTTCCTGGGATTTTCGTACAGGTCTTTCATAGAAATGACTTTGTACAAATAACGTTCCGTCTCCAGATTGAGCGTAAGATCGTAGTATGAATGGGCGTGTTGCTTTTTCATGTCACGCAGCAAGCCGTTTGTGCCTCTGTTGTAGGCAGCAGCCACAAGTGTCCAGGATTTGAATATTTTATAGTTTTGACGAAAAAACCGACAAGCCGCATGTGTAGATAAAATGGGATCCAATCGTTGATCAACTTCCTCATCTACGCGCAGTTTCATTTCTCTGGCAGTGGCTACTTTAAATTGCCAAAAGCCCACAGCGCCTTTATTAGATTCATCGTTTTGAAAACGAGATTCTGCCATGGCAATGTATTGGATGTCTTTGGGCAGCTTATATTTTTTAATGATGTATTCGATCTGCGGCAACCAGATGGTGGCATCACGCATGAGCAGACGTGTAGATGAATTGTTTTTGGTATTTAATTTCAATTCGCGATAAAAATGCTGATAGGAATCTATCGTTTTGAAATGCACTTTTTCACCGGCAAATTCAACGCTGTCGGGAACTTTGCTGATGAGACGTTGATGACGATCCTGGTATTCCAGACTAAAATCAGACCTGTCTTTGAATAGGATAAAAGCAACATACCCTATCAAAATAAGTCCTGATAAAACCAGAAAAACTTGAACCTTATACCTCACTTAAATTGATTTAACAGGATAAGTTACACATTATTCTTGGACGAGAAAAAACTATGTAAGGCTTCGGTTAAAGTTTTATATTGAAATTCGAAGCCAGTCCCCATAATTTTGGAATTCTTCACCCGATTGCCTCCTATGAGCATCGCAGCCCTTTCTGTTCCAAGTAGCAGATTCATAGCAAATCCAGGAACATTGGGTGCCCATAGTTTTTTATGCAACCGCTCCGCAATGCCTTTGATCATCTCCTCATTTGTCACCGGTTCAGGTGCCACTGCATTGTATGACCCTTTTACTTCTGACTGCTCGATGGCAAACAAAATCATGCGGCATACATCTTCTATATGGATCCAGGAAAGGTATTGTTTGCCGGAAGCAAAAGCGGAACCAACGCCCAACTTCACCGGCAATGCCATTTGCGTCAATGCACCACCTTGATCCGATAGTACGATACCAAAACGCAAACACACTTTACGTAGTTCCAATTCATGATTCAGCAATGCTCCTTCCCATTGCTGCACCACTCTGGCCAAAAAATCCTGGGTTGTAGGACTGTTTTCATCTACCCAGGCAGTGCCTGTGTCATTGCCGTAAATACTGATTCCCGAAGCATTCACAAATGTCTGTACCGGGTAATGGTGTTTACTGATGGTGTCAGCAAGTAGAATCGTGCTGAGCGTTCTGCTTTTGACTATTTTTTCTTTGTACGTCTTTGTCCACCAATGATCAAAAACTCCTGCTCCGGATAGGTTGACTACATGATCTACTCCATCGAAACAGCGAATATCAATCTTTCCAGTATCAGGCGACCATTGAAACCTCTGTTTTATAACATCCGTAGAAAGACTAGTACTCAACGTGTGGACTGTAAATCCTTTTTTCTTCAATAATGAGACTAAGCTTTTACCAACCAGCCCGCTGGCTCCTGCAACTAATACTGTTTTCATTTTGAAATATTTAATTTATTTCTTAACCTGTATATAACTCTAACAATAACAAATATGAAAAGATTTTGTGCAATCATCGTGCTGATAATTATTGGTTGTTTGACCTCGTTTAACTCTTTTGCTCAAAAGAGAAACATCAAGGCTAAACTACATAAAGAAGAAGTTGAGGGTGTAACACGCGAAGGCGTCGCGATACAAATTGACCTCAACAACAAAAGTATTGTTAAAGAATGGGAAAATACACTTAAAACATACGGTAAACTAACCAAGTTAAAAGGTGATGCTTACAAAGTAATTGAGGCAACTTTCCCTGGCGTAACAGGTACCTGTGTAATTTACGCAAAATGTTATTCCAGTTCAAAAGGTTATTTAGCCTGGTGGTCTATTGATAACGGCACACACATCACATCCAATTCCAAACATTCTGAAAGCAAACTGGAAGAATTTGCCCGCCAGCAATACATCAACGACATCAACGAGCAAGTGAAAGACGCTGAAAGTGCGGTGAAGAGTGCTGCCAAAGCCCAGGAAAAAGAAATTGACAAAGGCGCTGATTTGGTAAAAGATATTTCTAAAAATGGTCAGGAAAAACAAAAATTGGAGCAAGAGTTAAAAGAGAATGCCGCGGAACTGGTTCAACTGAACAAAGACGTAGAAAACAATAAAGGCGATCAAAAGAAAGCGGCTGAAGAAGTAGCTAAGATGCAAAAAGCGCTGGAAGTGATAAAGGCTAAGCTGAACGACCTATAGAGAAAACAGAGAACTGAAAACAGAGAACTGAAATTTTATCTGTTTTCAGTTCTCAGTTTACACATTATTGATCGTTACTTTTTTCAATATTTCCGCAATCACATCTGCTGAACGAATACCTTCCGCTTCGGCTTCATAGTTCAAAATAACCCGGTGATTCAATACATCCAATGCTACCTCTTTGATGTCTTCCGGTAATACAAAATCTCTTTTGTTAAAAAATGCAATCGCTTTGGATGCTCTGTTCAGATGAATTGCCGCACGTGTAGACGCTCCGTATTGGATATAATTGCCTTCTTCTCCGAGGTTGTATTCTTTGGGATAACGTGTAGCAAAAATCAACTCAATAATGTAACGCTCCAAGGATTCAGAAATATTCACGCGGTTGATTTCTTCACGCAAAGAATAAATATCTGCTTTGTTTAAAATCGATTTTACTTCCGGTTTATGTTCGAGATTCGCCACTCTGCGCATGACCTGAAGTTCGGTTTCCTTATCGAGATAAGTGAGATTGACTTTCATCATGAAACGGTCTACCTGTGCTTCCGGTAAAGGATAAGTGCCTTCCTGTTCCAATGGATTTTGTGTAGCCAATACGAGAAAAGGACGATCCAACTGGTAGCTGGTTTCTCCAATAGTCACTTGTCTTTCCTGCATACACTCCAGTAAAGCAGACTGTACTTTAGCAGGAGATCGGTTGATCTCATCGGCCAATATCATATTGGCGAAAACAGGTCCCTTCTTTACGACAAACTCTCCACTGTGTTGATTATACACCATGGTACCTACTAAATCCGAAGGTAACAAATCCGGAGTAAACTGTATGCGATGGAAATCAAGATCCACGGCCTGAGCCAGGGTATTCACACTTAAAGTTTTGGCCAAACCTGGTACACCTTCTAATAAAATATGTCCTTCGGTACACAGACCGATCAGTAAACGATTGATAAGGTAAGTCTGACCCAATACCACTTTTCCCACTTCTTCAATGACGTCACTCACTTTCTGATGGTAGAAGGCTGTTTTTTCTTTTCCTACTAAATTACTCATGCTATTTGATTACCACTTTTTAAATACAAAAAACACCGCCAAAAGGATACATATGAATCCTGCCACGTAATTCCAGGCGAGTTTGTCGGTCTTGAATATAAATAAAACAAACAAGCTAAACACGGATAAGGAAATGATTTCTTGTATCATCTTGAGCTGAAACATAGAAAAAGGTCCTCCATTTTCTTCATAACCAATTTTATTGGCCGGTACTTGAAAAATATATTCAAAAAAAGCCAGTCCCCAACTTACCATGATGGCAAGAAATATTCCCCATTTGGTAAACTCGTTCAACTTTTTTGTTTGCAAGTGCCCATAC
>JAQZBV010000037.1 GCA_029237685.1 Cytophagaceae bacterium
TTCGCTTTTGTGAATAGACGACATAATGAGAGATCAGAAAACTGAAAACTGAAAACCGAAATCAGAGTGATATAATCAGTTTTCGGTTCTCTAGTTAAATGTGTTTTTCTGCGTGGTAAGAAGAGAGAACCAAGGGTCCTGATTCTACATAACTTAAACCGATGCTCAATCCTATTTCTTTGTATTCTGCAAACAAATCAGGATGTATAAACTCAGCCACTTCAATGTGCATTTTAGTCGGCTGTAAATATTGACCAAGCGTAAGCACATCCAATCCGTTTTCTAACAGATCGTTCATGGCTTCTTTTACTTCGTCTTTGGTTTCGCCCAGTCCAAGCATGATACCGGATTTGGTACGTTTACCATATTCTTTGGTGCGTTTGGTTTGTTCCAGGCTTCTCTCGTATCTCGCCTGAGGTCTTACGATACGGTACAATCTTTTTACCGTTTCCATGTTGTGAGAAACAACTTCCTGGCCTGGAGAAATCATGTGCTCCAGCGCCTCCCAGTTTCCTTTCACATCAGGAATCAATGTTTCTATGGTTGTTTCAGGAGAATATTCCTTTACCAATTTTACGGTTTGGTGCCAGATGTCTGCTCCTCTGTCTTTGAGTTCATCACGGTTGACGGAAGTGATCACACAATGTTTCACCTGCATCAATTTCACCGCATTTGCTACACGCTGAGGTTCATCGGTATCGTATTCGTTAGGACGTCCTGTGGCCACTGCACAAAATGAACAACTGCGCGTACATACATTTCCAAGGATCATGAACGTCGCCGTTCCTGCGCCCCAGCATTCCCCCATATTAGGGCAATTGCCACTCTGGCAAATCGTATGAAGTTTATGATCGTCTACGAGTTTACGTACACGACGATAGTCTTCACCGGTTGGTAACTTCACTCTTAACCAATCTGGTTTGTTGTGTTTAGGACCGTTGTTTTGTAGGGTAGGTAGTTCGATCATATCAATTATCTGTCAGTATAGTCTGAACATTTTGACAGGCATTAGAGTTCTTATCGTCTGAATCCGTAATAGACCGTTAGGAATACAGAGCTGAAGAATTGCTTATTTTGTACGGGAGGCAGACCATCGAAGGGTTCCAGAATAACCATTTTTTCAGTAAAGCCTTCGACCAACGCACCAATTTCGATTCCGGTGACATTGCCATTAAATTTCCCCATTTCAAAAGACAAGCCGGTCTTCAGGTGAAAGCCTGGTACTACTTTGCACTGATCCAAACCGGTTAAGGCGCCAGCTGAGCCAAGTATGCGGTTAAAGTCGGTGTGTACTTTAGGGTCGTAGGCTTCAAACTTAGAAATGAGGCCGTATTGGTATTCGATGTAATAAGGTTTGAGGAAACCCAGAGAAGGTCCGCCTGCCAGGATGAAATCAATTTGTACCCCATCTTCTTCTGCTTTTCTAAACAACACCCATTCCAATCCCAGTTGTGGTCGGAGTACGAACATGGCGTTTTTCTTGAAAGCGATATAGGTGTTGTTGGTAATGGGATTAAGGTAACGAAGTTCTTTCGGGTTTTTAATGAAACTCACTTCCAGTCCTGCTTGCCAAAACACTTTGTCGTTAGGAATATTAAGAACTGTAGTGGCGCCTACTCCGGGAGTGGCAGTGCCGGACATTTTATACTCACCACGCGCCAATTTTTTGGTGTAACGAATTTGTGCTCCACCAATCAATCCTCCATTGGTATGGAAGTTTATACCACCTGTAATTTCTTTATTGTAAAGGATATCGCCTTCGCGCTGAGCAAAGCCCGGTAGTGCAAATACCAAAGAAGCAAAAACAACGAATATGACTAGTTTTGTGTACAAGGCCTTTATATATAGGGTAAAGTTACTATAAAATAAATTTATCGTGCCATCCTAAAGGCATTTTTAGCGCTGGTAAACCAACGGTTATTTTGGTGAAAAATTATTAGCAGACAATTTCCTGTGGTATTTTAGCTAATATTTAAAAAGACGACATGAAACAGATGGAAGTAGAATACTTGGGAAGCTTGAGAACTCAGGGCACGCATTTAAAATCCGGCATACAAATCATTACAGATGCCCCTACAGATAACAACGGTAAAGGAGAAGCTTTTTCGCCTACCGACCTGACGGCTTTTTCTTTGGCTTCCTGCATCATCACGACCATTGGAATACATGCCATGAAGAACGGATGGAACATAGATGGCGCATATGCGGATATAGAGAAAATCATGACGAGCAATGCACCAAGAAAAATAGCCGGTATACGCGTCAAATTGACATTTCCAGCGACAGCCCCTAAGGATGCAGAAACAAGAGTAACTTTGAAAAAAATCGCAGAAACCTGCCCGGTAGCTTTATCATTACACCCGGATTTGAAGCAAGAAGTAGAAATGATTTACCAGTAGATAAATAGTTAGGACTAAGAAAGATGTGTTTGTAAAGAAAGAGATTTTGGACGTGCCCCTGCGGGTCGGGCTATCCGCTCCAAGTCCTCGCTCAGATCAAACGGAACGTCATGAAATGTTTGCAAGGTTCGCTGCGGGCTTTCCGCTTCTATCCCTCACGCAAAAAAAACTTACGATAGGTGTTTCAGTAGTTCCGGATAACGGATATCGTAATGAGAGGCGTGGTACACACAACGCCCATTTTTTATGACCAATGCTTGTGGGGACTGGTGTTCGACATCAAATTTAGATTCGATGGCACCGGAGATGTTTCTAAATTGAATCAAATCCAGGTAATAAGGTTCTAAACCTTGCACCTCTTCTGTTTTCCAGGAACGCTCGATTCTGTCGAGTGCGGTGGAACTGATCGAACAGCGGGTACTGTGTTTGAAAATCAATACAGGTTTTTCAGAAGACGTTTTGATAATTTCATCCAGCTGCGCAATATCCGACAGTTTATTCCAATTCATTTTATTAAATCTACAATAATCATGCAAATCATTTAATCAACCGATCATTTGAAAAAAACAGCTTAAATAAACCCAGCTATTCAGAATGCATAATCATGGTTTTACTTGGGTTGTTTCAAATTCCAGATTTCAGCTTCACGGCTATCATAAGTAGGACGTTGATCCTTCTTCTTCTTTTTCATGTAGTTCGGCTGATCGCTGTCTTTGTCAGAATTTTTATTGTTCTGTTTCATCATGCGTTGTCTGTAACGCTCTTTCGCTTTGTAAGAGTTTTTGATCAAACCGCCACGATACACTGAACTCGGGTGCATGCCTTCCTTCTTGCGGTGTACAATGATGTCTCCCTGCCATTTGGCCATTTTCTTGCTCTTCTTACGAATGCCTTTGGCTCTGGATTCTAATGTTTTTACAGAAATATCTCCGCTGTAACTGCCCATTTCACGGCTGGATTTTTCTATGGCTTTCGCACGTTTGGCTAAAAAATTATTGGGTAATTCGCCTTGGTAACGGGCTCTGTCTTTTTCTTTTTTGCGGTCAATCCCCACGGCAATCATGTCACCGGAGTAGTTGCTCATTTCTTTGGTCAGCTGGCGTTTTTTGCTGTCGTCTACCACATATACCTGCTCGTTTTTAGGAGGCTGCATTTTGGAAACGCGGATGGGCATGTCCCCCTGGTTATTGGCCATTTCCTTGCCTTGCTTATTTTTCTTTTTGGTATCCGACACGTAGTAAGCGCGCTGATTATAGCCTTCGTTTGATTTGCTTTCACGTTCCAACCGGTCGCCCTGGTTGTTGGCCATGTCTTTGTTATTTTTATTGGTTTTCTTTTTACTGGGAGCCTTATCACTGGCTTCATTTCTAGGATCATCTTTCTGAGCCCAAACAATAGAAGCGCTATTGAGCCATAATAGACCTAACATCAGAAAAAAAGGAACACGTAGGAAGGATGAAATCATGGGAGCTAATTTGGTCAACCAATTAGTATAATCTTGTTTTTTGAGGCTTGTTCAGCTTGGCTGGTTTTTTCTTGTCGATCAAACCGGTATTGGCATCAAAACGGCCCACTTTATTCTTTTTTCCTTTTTTCTTTTTACCACCTTCTTCTTTTAAGTTGCCCTCTTCGTCAAAAAGACTCATGTCAGCGCCGTCAGATTGACCTAATCCCGGACAAGGATAATCGGTCTTTTTACAGCTGCTGGCAAAAAGCAGGGTACAAGACAAAGCGATGAGCAGGCTATAAAGTGTGATCTTTTTCATGAGATGACGGTTTAACCAAATATAACGAATTACAAGCTATTAAGGATGCCTTTTTTATATTTTGATAAGATTTGAGCCAATTTATATAATAGACCATAACTAGCATATTAATCATTCAATCATTGGCTTGTTTACATAATGATCATAAATATGATTTTATAGTCTACTGGACATCATGGTCAATAGTTTGATAACGCAAAAATCTTCTGTTTCATTCGTTCTTTCGGTAAAAAGTTGTTTTCCAATGCGCTAGCAAAGGGTACAGCAGTATCCAACGCTCCTTCACGGAAAACAGGGGCATCTAGCAGGCTGAAACAATGTTCGGAAATCCAGGCGGCGATTTCGGCTCCGATACCACCGGTTAACGTATCTTCATGTACCACCAATACTTTCCCTGTTTTGGCTACGGTAGCTCTAACCGCTTCTTTGTCCCAAGGCAATAAAGTCCTCAGATCCAAAATATCCGCTGAGATACCCATGTCCTGAGTAATTTCAGCGGCCCAATGGACGCACATGCCGTAAGTAATAATGCTGAGATCGGTTCCTTCTGCGACCAGGTGAGCTTTGCCCAAGGGAATGGTGTAATAGTCGTCCGGAATGTCTTCCTTCAATGAACGGTACAAGGACTTGTGCTCAAAATATAACACAGGATTAGGCTCTTCGAGGGCGGAAAGCAGCAATCCTTTGGCGTCGTAGGGAGTAGAAGGATAGACGATCTTTAATCCGGGGGTATGGAAAAACCAGGATTCATTCGATTGAGAATGGTAAGGACCTCCACCCGTGCCGGCACCTGTTGGCATGCGCACGACCACATCTGCAGCTTGTCCCCAGCGGTAGTGTGACTTTGCCAGGTTATTGACGATCTGATTGAACCCACAACTTACAAAGTCGGCAAATTGCATTTCGACCATGGTTTTGTATTCCATAATGGACATGCCCATCGAGATGCCGAGTATCGCGGATTCACAAAGAGGGGTATTACGCACTCTTTCTTTTCCGAAGCTTTCTACAAAACCTTCGGTCACTTTGAATACACCGCCATATTCTGCAATGTCTTGTCCCATCAATACCAGTTTGGGAAAACGGATCATGGCTTGGCGCAGCCCGTCCTGTATGGCATCGATGTAGCGTTTATTGCTCTTTAATCCTGTAGCGGGCTTGATGACAGCCGGTACGTTAGGCGCGTACATGTCATACAATTCATTTTGTTCGTCCGCCGTAGGATAAGAATCCTGGCGGGTTTTCTCCCAGGCTTCTTCAATTTCTTTTTCTATTTCTTCGCGGTATTGAGAGATGGTTTTGTAGTCCAGCAATTGTTCTCCAATCAGAAAACGCTCATAGTTTTCTAAGGGATCTTTTTTCGACCATTCTTCAAACAATTCCTGCGGTATATACTTGGTGCCCGATGCTTCCTCGTGTCCGCGCATGCGAAACGTCAAAGCTTCGATCAATACAGGTTTTGGATCTTTGCGGATATCTTCCGCTGCTTCACGAATGGTAGTGTAAACCTCCAAGACATTATTGCCATCGATGACTCTGCAATCCATGCCGTAGGCCGCGCCTTTGTCGGAGAAACTGTTGAAACGGAATTGTTCAGCATTCGGTGTTGATAAACCGTAACCGTTATTCTCAATTAAAAAGATCACCGGCAATTGCCAAACAGCGGCCACGTTCAAGGCTTCATGGAAATCACCTTCGCTGGTACCACCGTCTCCGGAGATGACCAGTGTGGCTTTATGTGCGTTGCTTTGTTTTTGTGCTAAAGCTATTCCATCTGCTACCGGCAGTTGCGCACCCAAGTGAGAGATCATACCCACGATGTGGTGTTCTTTAGATCCGAAATGGAAAGAACGGTCGCGGCCTTTGGTGAAGCCGCTCGTTTTTCCTTGAAACTGGCTGAATAAGCGGTGCAGCGGAATATTGCGACCGGTAAAGATGCCCAGGTTGCGGTGCATGGGCAAGATGTATTCGTCTTTTGCCAAGGCACAGACAGCACCTACAGAAATCGCTTCCTGACCGATGCCTGAAAACCATTTGCTCACTTCTCCCTGACGAATCAGCAGCAACATTTTTTCCTCTATCAATCGAGGCTTCAATAAGCCTTTGTAGAGGTCTAGCAGTAGTTCGTCTGAAAATCCGGTTCGGTTGAATTGCATGGGGTATTTTATCTGACTTCAATAATACAAAAAAGTTTAGTAAAAATAGTTGTTAGTTGTTAGTTGTTAGTTAGAAATGTGCCTTCAATTGTAGGAATAGAACGGCAAAGGATTTTTTTGAATACTAACAACTAACAACTAACAACTAGCAACTAAGATTTTATTATCTTTAAACTTACAATAGAATCCCATGATTGATTTCAAAACCTTCGAATTAGAAAACGGCTTGCGTGTGATCGTACACGAAGACCATAGCCGTCCTACTGTGGTCCTCAATCTCATCTACGATGTGGGCTCCAGAGATGAAGATCCTGCCAAAACAGGATTCGCTCATTTGTTCGAACACCTCATGTTTGGCGGATCTGCCAATATCCCATCCTTTGACGAACCTTTGCAGAGAGTGGGAGGAGAGAATAATGCTTTTACTTCTCCGGATGTCACGAACTATTATACCTTAGTACCTGCTGCGAATATAGAAACCGCGTTCTGGTTAGAATCGGATCGTATGCTTTCACTTTCGTTTGATCAGAAAGTGTTGGATGTGCAAAAAAATGTCGTCATCGAAGAGTTCAAGCAACGGTATTTAAATCAACCATACGGAGACGCCTGGTTGAAGCTGAGACCGATGGTCTATACACAGCATCCCTACGCCTGGCCAACCATTGGTAAAGAATTGTCACACATTGAAAATGTGGTGATGGATCAGGTGCGTGATTTTTTCTATAGCCATTATATTCCTAACAATGCTGTACTGGTATTGGGTGGGCATATCACGTTAGAGCAGGCCAAAGAACTTTCAGAAAAATGGTTTGGCCCTATTCCTGCCGGTAAGAAACCTTTGCGTGCTTTACCGAAAGAGCCTGCGCAGAAAGAAGCCCGAAGAGGCGAGACCTCCGGCGATGTACCTATGGATGCTTTCTACAGAGCCTATCACATGTGTGGCAGATGGGAAAAGGATTTCTTCGCCAGCGATTTGATGTGTGATATTTTGGGGAGAGGAAAGTCTTCTCGTTTGTACGAAAAGCTGGTTAATACCGATAAAATATTTCATTCCCTTCAGTCTTACGTCACTTCTTCCTTTGATCCGGGATTGATTGTGATCGATGGGAAATTGCGTGACGGCGTCAGTATTGAAGAAGGAGAGAAAAGAGTGAACGAAGTCATTCAGGAGTTATTGGATAAAGGTATTACTGACAAGGAACTGGAGAAAGTAAAAAACCAGGCAGAATCAACCTTGATCTTTTCGGAAAGCGAATTGTTAAACCGTGTCATGAACCTTGCTTTTGCTGCTTTAGAAGGTGACCCAAACCTGGCCAATGGTGAAGTAGAGCGCTTGCGTGCAGTAACGAAAGAACAGGTAGAGCAAATGGCGAAACAGATTTTAAGACCTGAGAATAGCAGCACCTTGATCTACCGCTCCAATAAAAAATAGTTAGAGCTAGGAGCTAGGAGGTACGACATTTGTACCTCCTAGCTCCTAGCTCGTTCCTTAACTCAGTCAGTATGAAAATAAAAGTTGGTTTCGGTTACGATGTACACCAGTTGGCAGACGGTCTTGACCTTTGGTTAGGTGGAGTGAAATTCGAGCATACCAAAGGCATAGTGGCACATTCAGATGGAGATGTATTGATTCATGCCATTTGTGATGCTTTGCTGGGTGCAGCAAATCTTCGTGACATAGGTTTTCATTTCCCCAATAATGATCCCACCTGGGCGGGAGCTGATAGTAAAAAACTGTTGGCAGAAGTATGCCGAATGATTCGTGAAAAAGGGTGGGAAATTTCCAATATCGATGCAAGCCTTGCCGCTGAGCAGCCGAAGATCAACCCTCGCATTCCTGAAATGCAGGCTGCTTTAGCTCAGGCCATGGGCATAAGTGTAGATGATGTCTCTCTCAAAGCCACTACGAATGAAAAATTAGGTTATTTAGGAAGAGAAGAGGGGATTAATGCTTATGCGGTGGCATTGATTCAAAAATAGCACTAATTAGAAAGATTACTGTTACCTATTGCTACACTTGTCGTATACAGATCAACGTAACTCTATTTTTGTTTACCTTTTTTTAACGTTTTATGGATAGACAATCTACTCTTAAGTATTATTTCATTTTGTTTTCGTGGTGCATACTGCTGAAAACTCATCATGCTTATGCTGATGTGATCTGGAGAACTACTAGCATTGGTCCCTCGAAAAGTTATGTGGAAAGCCTGATGGCTGCCAATCTTAATAATAGCAGTACGCATGGTATGCCAGAGCCTATTGATATAGATGGAAACGGAACAGAAGATTTGCGAATTGTTTGGGGAATCTACGATGGAGGGCTGGGAGCTCCTTTTAGCTGTACTGAAGGAACTGTTTCATCTAAGAACAAAATAGCAAACTGCGGTATTCAGAAAGGGGTAGCAAATCCTTTCGAGGATTGTTTTCTTATAGGATATAATTATACAATAATAGAACCTTCTTCTATAGGAGGATATATGAATCAAACCACTTCTGCTAATGGGATTGTATTCGGGCATCTAACGAAGATGTTTTTTACTCCATACCCGTCTGCAACGTGTAATGGCCTTTCTTCAAGGCCTGCTGAAGCAGGCGGAACTCTTAGCGGAACCTTTGGCACCAGATTTATACGTAATGGGAACATGCACATGGGATGGTTTAAGGCCACCGATGGCATTATCACTGAATTGGCTTGGGAAAGTATTCCTTATCTCCCCATTCGAATCGGAAGTAAAACCAGTGTTTTAAATCAAGTCCCATCTTCTTATGTTGTTGTTGCAGGCCAGGTATTTATAGATGCGAATGCTAACTGTACAAAAGAAACAACCGAAACTTCATTAGTAGGTACAGAGGTTTTAGTTAAAAATACCAGTTACAAGGCTATCGTTGGACCAAGTGGTTATTATGCGATTTATCTCCCATATCAAAGTGGTGCTGTATATGAATTAGAGGTTAAAGGCAAAAGTACCTATGGAACTGTTTCAAGTTGTAATCAATTGATCCTTCCAGCTGTGACTTCAGCAGGTCAGACACTTCAGAAAAACATTGCCATTACACCATCAGCCTGTGCCAATATTGATATAAAAATAAATGCTTTACCCTTAAGAAGGTGTTTTAGAAGTTCATTTACTGTAAACTATGAAAACACCGGTACAGTAGTAGCGACCAACAGGCAAATAAAAGTAGCGCTTCCTCAATGGGTAAAGGCTATATCGTCAGTACCTGCATGGACATCCAACATCAATGATACTTTAACCTTTAATCTCTCTACAATTAACGCTTTGTCAAAAGGCACCATCACCATTATAGATTCTGTGGTTTGTGAGGAGGAGATGATTAGAGGAATGGATCAATGCATAAAAGCTTTTGTAACCCCTTCCCCAACATGCGCGGCTGGAACAATATGGGATGGTCCTGAAGTAAATGTAAGAGGAGTTTGCCAGGCTGGTATTTTAGATCTGACACTTACAAATGACGGCGGCAGCATGACAGACAGTTTAAGCTATCGCATTGTATTGAATAAGGAATTGGTAAGAGAAAAGAAATACAAACTAGCCGCAGGAGAAAAAATAAGTATTGCTATACCTGCACACGGTAAAACAGTACACACAGAAGTTGACCAGTCAGCGTTGCATCCCGTATTAAAATCTAAAACATTCGCTATGGAGGGTTGTGGCGATTTTACAGAAGATGTTATTTATAAAGGGATCATTCACACACTGTCTTATGTGAAAGAAGGGAATACGGAATCAACAGTATGTACTCCAATATTGGATAGCTATGATCCCAACGACAAGACGGCTATGCCAGGGGAAGGCTACATTGAAGCGAATAAAGATATCTACTATACGATCCGCTTTCAAAATACCGGAACGGCAAGTGCAATCCATGTAGTGATCGATGATACCTTGTCTGCTAATATAGATGCATCAAGTTTTCAGATCGTAAGCAGTTCTCATCCCCAAATTATGTCTAATTATTTGTTTCAAGCGGGCGGAAAGACGTTTGTGAAATTTACTTTTTACAACATTAACCTGGTAAAAAAATCAACGAGTGAATCCTTGTCACAAGGTTATGTGACCTTCAAAATTTCTCAGAAGTCAGATTTGAGTATTGGTCAACAGATCAAAAACAAAGCTTATATATATTTTGATTACAACTCTGCGATTATTACTAATGAGACCGTGCACGAAATTGGCGCGCCGCTCAGTGATGGAATATTGACAGTTACACAGACTTTAGCCGACCAATCGGCGTGCGAAGGAGAAGAGGTGAGCTTAATTGTAACTTCGCAAAACGAAGAGACCTATGCTTGGTACAAGGATGAGGAATTACTGGAGGGAGAAAACCAGAATTCTTTATCGATTCCGGCTTTGAACAATAGTACAGCAGGATTTTATTCCTGTCGCGTCATAGGTGTTATAGATACGGTTATTACATCCTCTGATGTAGCGCTTAAAACGGCTGCTGTTTGTGGAGTTACAGGTACCACTTCTGATCGGCAACAGGATTTAGTATTATTATATCCGAATCCTACAAAATCTGACTTTTACATACAGACAAAAGTTCAAGGCGTCTATTCGATCATGGATACTTATGGAAAGTTAATACATAAAGGTACTTTACAAGAAGGGCTTAATCCTATTCAAACAAGTCATCCATTAAAGCAAGGATATTATGTCATTACGGTGGAGACAAGCACCCATACGAAAACGCAATCCTTGGTTGTTCAATAAACAGCATACCAATCAAATAAAAATGCCCCCAATAAGTGTCTAACTTTCTGGGGGCACTCCATGATCGGTGGCCTTTTTTTAGTCTTCATTAGCATTGATTACACCTTTTATAAATCGCTTCAGACAAAAAATCTCACCTCCTTTTTCGCAATCGATCCACTTGATTAATCGGTAATAAGTGTCAGGGTTTCTATTGTCTTTTATACAATAGTTATGGTAGATGATATGTTTGGTGTCTAGTTCAAAGCCTCCGCCTGCTTTCCCTCTGAACCTTTGTTCGATTGATTTTCTGTACAAATCCACCAACATATATTTGTTGTTTGCTATTGCAGTTTCAAGAGCTGCAGGCTGCACAAAAAGAATCGGATAGGGATATTCTTTAAATCGCTCCTGGTATTTTACATTTTTGTTTTTAAAATATTCAGTGCTTTCTTCAAACAATAACACAACTAAAGTTGAGTTTGCTAAATCTTTTGGTAGAGCATTGATAAAAAGGAGTTTGCTGGAAGCCTTTTGAGGAGATAAAGGTTCTGCCTCCAGGCTATCGGCAAAACTTTGTGTAAAAGTAGTATCCCTTGAAGAAGGAGTATTCTGAGCTTGTACGATCAAAGAAGGTTGTAGACTGCAAATCAATAAAAAAAAAGGTATGCACTTTTTCATGGCTATTTATGAAGGAGGTTTGAATATGATATTTTTCTAAGAAGCTAAGCCTAAGATCAACAGCAATCCTAAAATAAAAGAGAGGTTAAGAATGCTTTTTTTCATAAGAGAAGAGGAGAATGAGTAAATGAGTTTTGAATATAGCTTATTTTATACATTTCATCCTAACCGTAAGCTTTGAAACTTATTTGCAAAAACCTCGTAAAAAGAACGCAAACCATTTTTAACAAAGTCTATGATCAAAACACTTACCTGGCTCTTTTTGTCTTTATCGATATGTTGTCATGTCGCCCAGGCTCAAAACAAAAAAGCCGCCCAATACAACAACAAGATCATTAAACTTCAGCACAAGGTCACACCTGACGTCGTTGGCTTTTTTAAAACGTTTGAAAAAGGAACCACAGAGGACCTGAAAAAGCAACAAGCAAAATTGATCAAAGACTTTGATGCTGCCATTGCAAAAGTGAAGGCGATGCCGGACTTTGAAGGCGATGGAGAATTAAAGAAAGCCGCACTGGATTGGTTTACATTATATGAAAGTTCGTTCAAGAACGAGTACGATCACATCATTACCTTAGTCGCTAATCGTGACCGATCTAAAGAGGATCATGCCAAGTTGGATCAACTGACGGATGAACTGGTGAAGCGAGAGGAAGCTGTCGATGCGCAGTTTGAAGAAGCGCAAGCAGCTTTTGCGAAGAGACATAAGTTGGAAATGATTGAACGTCCTTTAAAATAACCATCAGCCATGAGAAAAACAGCATTGATCCTAATTTTCGCAGGTTTGTTGGTTAGCACTTCCTGCGTGTACAGAAGCTCCAAATGTGTGAAAGCACATAAAAATATAAAAAAACTACACCTGCAAAATTGGTAGTAGTGATCACATTAAATACGAGGTATAAGACTGTCTGTTGAAAAGCAGGCAGTCTTTTCTTTTATAGAAACAGTTGTTTTTGCAACTAACAACTATTTTTTCTTGAATTGCTGTATCGCTTCTAAAAATGCGGGATGCGCGGCAGCTTGATCCTGGTAATAGGCTTCGAGGTTCAGGATATCTTGTAGCGGCTGAGTTTCTGCTGCCTGTAATAGTTTTTTCAGATTGCCCAATAAGTCAGAACTTTGCTGAGCAAGTTTATGGCATTGTTCCAGACAAGCTTCTTCTAGTGCTTCTGGAGGCAATACTTTGTTAATAAGCCCGGTTTCTTGTGCTTCTTTCGCGGTTAGGTTTTTATTGCCTGAAAAAATCTCAAAGGCTTTTTTATATCCCAGTTGCTTGACCAATAAATAACTGGCCCCTGTGTCCGGTAGCAAAGCGATTTTCAAAAAGGGTAAAGTGAATAAGGCTTCTTCCGAAGCATACACCATGTCACAGGCCAATGCCAGAGAACAACCGGCTCCGGCGGCAGCACCCGATACCTGTGCGACGACGGGCTTAGGATTGTTTTTAATGGAGAGGACGATGGGATTGAACAAGTCTGTCACAATATTTCCTGCGCTAGAAAATTCTCTTGGATCTACAGAAAATAAATCCAGACCGGCACAGAATCCTTTACCTGTCCCTTTGATTCGTATAACTTTGGTCTCTTTTTCTTTGCCAGATTTCTCTATGGCTTGAGCGATTTCTTCACAGAGTTCCTTGTTCAGTGCATTGTAACGCTCCGGTCTATTTAAAACAATAGTCGTAATGCCGTCTTTTTTTTCAATGAAGAGAAAATTATACATAGTTCAGAAATTAATAAAACCAAACAATACAAGATGCCGTGCAAAGCAAGCCAGTGATGAAACCTACAAAGATTTGGCCTAACGTATGGGCATTTAAGTACAAACGGCACGTAGCGGTAAGTCCGGTTATAAAAACCAGAACACATCCGCTGATCAATAAATCTGCATCAGGCAGTATGTAATGCAGCATGAACACATAAGCTGTCAAAGCAGAGAGCGCGATGGTATGCGCACTGATTTTGTAGAACAAGCTAATGCCGGCTGACAGCAACACAGCTACTGCCACCATGCTCATAAAAGAACAGATGAATGGATTGAGGTGGAGATTGGCGTAAAAGATATAGGTAATGCCTCCGTAAAAAATACCGGTATGCAGAAAAGGATAAACCCTGTCTTTGGTGTTTTTTAGGTATAACATATCCAAGCTGATTTTTCTTTTGCTCAATAAGAAATGAACGCAAAGCATGACCACCGGAATAATGAGGGTAGTGATGAAAATCAACAGTATAAAACGCAGCTTTAAACTGCTGTTTGAGAAAGGCGATAAAATATCCGGAGTCATGACGGCTGCGAACACAAAGAACAGCGTAGGCAGCACGACAGGATGAAAAAGGATAGATACCAGTAAAGCCAACTCCCTTTTAGTGCTGTACCAAAATCTTTTTCTACTGAAGGAAGTTGTTGTACTCATGTCTTAGATTTCTTTTCTTAATCTTGCGACAGGAATATTCAATTGTTCACGGTATTTAGCTACTGTACGACGGGCTATGTTATACCCGCGGTTATTCAGTTCCTCTTCCAACTTTTCATCGGCAAGTGGTTTCTTCTTGTTTTCCGCTTCGATGATTTCTTTCAGAATCATTTTTACTTCTCTGCTGCTTACATCTTCTCCTGAGTCAGTAGCAATACCTTCTGAGAAGAAATATTTAAGCGGGTAGGTGCCGAATTCTGTTTGTATGGATTTGCTGGAGGCTACTCTGGAAATGGTTGAAATATCCATTCCGATGCGATCTGCAATGTCTTTCAAAATCATTGGCTTCAAACGGCTGTCGTCTCCTTCCAAAAAGAAATCGTATTGAAATTTAATGATGCAATCCATCACGCGCAGCAGCGTTTGTTGTCTTTGTCTGATGGCATCGATAAACCATTTCGCCGCATCCAGTTTTTGTTTGACAAAACTTACAGCCTCTTTTAACTTTTTATCTTGCTTCGAACTTTTGTCATAGGTGTCAAACATTTCTGTGTAAGACCTGCTGATACGAAGTTCAGGTGCATTTTTTCCATTGAGGGATAATTCCAATTTCCCGTTATTGTTGAATAAAATGAAATCAGGAATGACATAAATGGTTTTCAATTCTGAATCAGTTGTTCCTCCCGGTTTAGGATTCAGTCTCGTGATGATCTCTATGCTTTCTTTGAACAAATCATCCGGAGCATCGTATTTTTTTTGAATCTTGTCGTAATGTTTTTTAGTAAACTCTTCAAACTGCTCATGAAGAATACGTCCGGCCAACTGTATAGCCGGTGAATCAACGTCTTTTCTTTCAATCTGAAGCAACAAGCATTCTTGCAAGCTACGTGCTGCAATACCCGCCGGATCGAAATTCTGTATTTTGAATAATACTTCTTCGAGTTCCTCTTCTGTCACATCTACATTTTGACTGAAGCTGATATCATTGGCTATGAGGTCCATTTCACGTCGGATGTAACCGTCTTCATCAATGCTACCGATGAGCTGTTTGCCAATCAATGTTTGTTTCTCATCTAACTTGATAAAGCCTAATTGCGAGAGCAAGCTGTCTTGAAGGCTTTGTTGGTTTTCGATGGTAAACTCCTTTTCTTCTTCATCGCCTGGACCATCGCCTTGCATCTTATATCCTTGTATATCATCGTCACGAAGGTAATCTTCCACGTTAAGGTCGTCTTCTTTCTCCGTAACGGGTGCTTCTTCAAAGGACTCTTCTTGAGCAGGCTCATCCGATGACTCTTCTTCTTTTCCTTCTTCCAGCGCAGGATTAATTTCCAATTCTTCTTCAATTCTCGAATCCAGTTCGGCGGTCGGAATCTGAAGCAACTTGATAAATTGGATCTGCTGCGGTGATAACTTCTGATTGAGTGACTGGTTTAAACCTAGTTTTTGCATGTGTACTACGTTGAGGTCTTATCGGGATTGCTAATGCTTAAATCCAATTATGCTTTAGAGCATAAGTTTCATGTCAATCAATTCATCATTCGATTTTGAATCATGAAGAGGTTTAGATGAACTCTAGTGTCTAATTGTGGATGCTGTGTTAAAATTAGTTGATTCTATTCAATAAATTTTTGTCATACGGTTAAAATATCCTTTTTTTGCAAGGATTTAATATCCGTAATATGGGAAATATACAAAGAAATAAGGTTAAAGATGTATTGAGCGGTGCTGTGGCCGTTGGTTCTGACGTTTTGTTGAAAGGATGGGTAAGAACTAAAAGAGGGAATAAGCACGTCGCGTTCATTGCTTTAAACGATGGTTCTATCATACATAATATACAAATTGTAGCTGATTTACAGTCTTTTTCGGAAGAACAACTAAAGGGAGTGACTACAGGAGCTTGTATTGCCGCAAAAGGTAAATTGGTAGCATCTCCTGCTCAAGGCCAACCTGTAGAGGTCCAATTAGTTGAAATCGAAGTGCTTGGAGAGTGCGACCCGGAAACCTATCCTTTACAGAAAAAAGGACATTCTTTAGAGTTTTTAAGAGAAATCGCTCACTTGCGCCCGCGCACCAATACATTCGGAGCGGTATTCCGCTTGCGTCATGCCATGGCTTTCGCTATCCATAAGTTTTATAACGACAGAGGTTTTGTTTACTTGCATACACCCATCATCACCGGATCAGATGCGGAAGGAGCAGGTGCCATGTTTAAGGTGACCACCTTAGACTTGAACAATGTTCCTAAAAAAGACGGTCATGTAGACCACGAACAAGATTTTTTCGGGAAAGCCACCAACCTTACCGTTTCCGGTCAGTTGGAAGGAGAATTGGGAGCGATGGCTTTAGGAGAGGTTTATACTTTTGGGCCAACGTTCCGTGCAGAAAATTCTAATACCACGCGTCACCTGGCGGAGTTCTGGATGATCGAACCAGAAGTGGCTTTCAATGAATTGCAGGAAAACATGGACCTGGCGGAAGACTTCCTGAAGTATTTGATTCAATATGCTTTGGATAACTGTGCGCCTGATCTGGAGTTTCTTTGCAACCAATACGATAAAGAGTTGCTAAACCGTCTGAATTTTGTAGTGAACAATGCTTTCCAGCGTTTGCCATACACCGAAGCAGTAGAGATTTTAAAAGCCTCTAAGCAAAAATTTGAATACAAAGTAGAGTGGGGCACTGACCTTCAGTCAGAGCACGAGCGCTATTTGGTAGAAAAGCATTTTGAGAAACCGGTGATCCTAACCGATTATCCGAAAGACATCAAAGCTTTCTACATGAAACAAAATGCCGATGGCAAGACAGTAAGAGCCATGGACGTGTTGTTCCCTGGTATAGGTGAAATCATTGGTGGTTCTCAAAGAGAAGAGAGCTACGACAAATTATTGACCAGGGTCAAAGAAATGGGTATCCCGGAAGAAGAGATCTGGTGGTACCTGGAAACACGTAAATTCGGCACGGCGCCTCACAGCGGTTTTGGATTAGGCTTCGAGCGCTTGATGTTGTTTGTGACCGGTATGGGAAATATAAGAGATGTTATTCCATTCCCGCGTTTTCCTAAAAGTGCTGATTTTTAGTTGAGAACATCTTTTGAAGAGGCAATTAGCAAATAAGTAGGAATCAAATGGGCGTCGCAGTTTCTGTGACCCCCATTTATTTTCAAATAAACCACATTATTTTTGCCTACAAATTTGACTTAATGCAAAAACCCCTTAATTTTGCAACTCCTTAAACCAATCGTAAGGTTGAAATAAGGAAAGCTTGTTCTTTAACAAATTGCGGGGATGTACCAAAGCGGCCAACTGGGGCAGACTGTAAATCTGCTGGTGTAATGCCTTCATAGGTTCGAATCCTATCGTCCCCACTTCCTTTAATAGGAATAATTACCAAAATGCGAAAGTAGCTCAGCTGGTAGAGCGGTAGCCTTCCAAGCTACAGGTCGCGGGTTCGAACCTCGTCTTTCGCTCTAAATCAGGAGTCAGTCCTTCTAAATTCTTGTTTCGCAAGAATAATAGGGGTACTGAGTCCTGCTTTTAAGTATAAGCCGCCGTAGCTCAGTTGGTAGAGCACTTCCATGGTAAGGAAGGGGTCACGAGTTCGAGTCTCGTCGCTGGCTCATATTCTTTAATTAGTAAATCAATAACAACTATAAATTTAACAACTTAAGGTTTTTGTAATATGGCTAAAGCTAATTTTGACCGTTCCAAACCACACGTAAACGTGGGTACTATTGGTCACGTCGATCACGGAAAGACTACCCTTACAGCAGCTATCACTAAAGTGTTGGCTTCTAAAGGTCTTGCAGAAAATAGAGATTTCTCTTCTATTGATAATGCTCCAGAAGAAAAAGAAAGAGGTATCACAATCAATACTTCACACGTTGAGTACGCTACAGCAACTCGTCACTATGCTCACGTTGACTGTCCAGGTCACGCGGATTATGTGAAGAACATGGTTACTGGTGCTGCTCAAATGGACGGTGCTATCCTTGTAGTTGCGGCTACAGATGGTCCAATGCCACAAACTCGTGAGCATATCTTGTTGGCTCGCCAAGTAGGTGTACCTTCAATGGTTGTATTCATGAACAAAGTGGATTTGGTTGATGATCCTGAATTGTTGGAACTAGTTGAAATGGAAATCAGAGATTTGTTGACTTTCTATAACTTCCCTGGTGACACGATGACTATCGTTAAAGGTTCTGCCCTTGGTGGTTTGAACGGTGACGCTAAATGGGTAGCTACAATCGAAGAATTGATGGACGCTGTAGATAAGGATATTCCGATTCCTGCTCGTTTGACTGAACTTCCTTTCTTGATGCCAGTTGAAGACGTATTCTCGATCACTGGTCGTGGTACTGTTGCTACTGGTCGTATCGAAAGAGGTATCATCAACTCTGGTGAGCCTGTAGATATCTTGGGTCTTGGTGCTGAAGGTTTGAAATCTACTGTTACAGGTGTGGAAATGTTCCGTAAAATCTTGGACAGAGGTGAAGCTGGTGACAACGTTGGTTTGTTGTTGAGAGGTATCGAAAAAGAAAACATCAAAAGAGGAATGGTAATCTGCAAGCCAGGTTCTGTTAAGCCTCATACTGAATTCAAAGCGGAGATCTACGTTCTTTCTAAAGAAGAAGGTGGTCGTCACACGCCATTCTTCAACAAGTACCGTCCTCAGTTCTACATGAGAACCACTGACGTTACAGGTGAAATTGAATTGGCTGCAGGTACTGAAATGGTTATGCCTGGTGATAACGTTACAATCACAGTTAAATTGATTGCACCGGTTGCTATGGAAAAAGGTCTACGTTTCGCTATCCGTGAAGGTGGTAGAACAGTAGGTGCTGGTCAGGTAACTGAAATTTTGAAATAAGCTACTGCTAATCAATAAATTAAGATACGCCCCGAAAATTTTCGGGGCGTATTTGTTTATCTATTAATTATTTGTAACTTTGCAGTCCCTTTTTTACGGGGAATTTAAACGGGAGTAGCTCAATTGGTAGAGTCGCGGTCTCCAAAACCGAAGGCTGTAGGTTCGAGTCCTACCTTCCGTGCATATTAGGAATCATATATATATGAGCAAGATAATAACATTCATAAAAGGGTCTGTAGACGAAATAAAAGACAATGTGAGCTGGCCTCCATATATCGAATTGCAAAACAGTTCGGTATTGGTGCTTGTAGCTTCCCTCGTGTTCGCGTTGTTGATATTCGGCATTGATTACCTTTTTGAAGGCGGGATGGGCGCTATTTACCAGTCTTTCCAGTCAAATTTCGATCCAACTGTTAACACTCCACCGGTAGAATAATGAGTAGTTTAAACTGGTACGTGCTAAGAGCAATTAGCGGACAAGAAAAAAAGGTAAAACTCTACCTTGAGAATGAGATCATCAGACAAAAGTTGGACGATCAAATTCCGCAAGTTCTCATACCGTCTGAGAAAGTCTATGAAATGAGAAACGGCAAGAAACGCGTAAGAGAACGCAGCTTCTTTCCGGGTTACGTTCTTATTCAGGCAGATCTCAACCACGGTGAAGCCGCTCACACGATTGCTACCATTCCGGGAGTATTAGGTTTCTTAGGCTCCAGCGATGGAGGAGCACAGGCTTCTAAAAAGCCAATTCCTCTTCGTCAGTCTGAAGTAAACAGAATCCTTGGAACTGTGGATGAAGTAAACGGGTCGGAAGTAAAATTGGAAACTCCTTACATTGTAGGAGAAAGCGTAAAGGTAATGGATGGTCCATTCAGCGGATTCACCGGCACGGTAGAAGAAGTATTCGAAGAGAAGAAAAAACTAAACGTGATGGTGAAAATATTCGGCAGGAATACTCCTGTGGAATTGAATTATATACAAGTAGAAAAAATCCAGTAGCAAGATGGCAAAGGAGATTACCGGTTATTTGAAATTGCAAGTAAAAGGTGGAGCAGCTAACCCCTCTCCTCCAATAGGACCGGCACTAGGTAGCAAAGGGTTGAACATTATGGAATTCTGTAAGCAGTTCAACGCAAGAAGTCAGGATAAACCAGGCGTCGTGCTTCCAGTGTTATTGACTATTTATTCTGATAAGTCGTTCGACTTTATAATCAAAACTCCTCCGGCAACAGTTTTGTTGGCTGAAGCAGCGAAGATTAAAAAAGGTTCAGCGGAGCCAAACAGAATAAAAGTAGGTTCTGTTACTTGGGATCAAATCAAAACCATAGCAGAAACAAAAATGCCTGATTTAAATGCATTCAAAATAGATTCAGCCATGAAAATGATCGCTGGTTCTGCAAGAAGCATGGGCTTAACGGTGACCGGTAAGGCACCGTGGGAAAACTAATTTAAATAGCCATGGCGAAATTGACAAAAAATCAAAAGGCAGTTCAAGGTAAATTCGATAGCGAAAAGGAATACAGCCTTACAGAAGCTACCAAGCTAGTGAAAGAAATCACTTTCACAAAGTTTGACGCTTCAGTAGATGTAGACATTCGTTTGGGAGTTGATCCTAAGAAAGCTGACCAAATGGTTCGTGGAGTAGTAGCTCTACCTCACGGAACAGGTAAAGATGTTAGAGTATTGGTACTTTGTACTCCTGACAAAGAGCAGGAAGCAAAAGATGCAGGTGCAGAACACGTAGGATTGGACGAATTGATCCAGAAAATCGAAAAAGGTTGGTTAGAGTTTGATGTAGTAATTACTACTCCTACTGTAATGGCTAAAGTAGGTAAATTGGGTAGAGTACTTGGTCCAAGAAACTTGATGCCGAATCCTAAATCAGGTACGGTAACATTGGAAGTTGGAAAAGCAGTAAAAGATATCAAGTTGGGTAAAATTGACTTCAAGGTTGACAAAACCGGAATCATCCATACCAGCATTGGTAAAGTATCTTTCTCTCCTGAAAAGATCGTTGAGAACGCCAATGAGTTGTTCCAAACAATCTTGAAACTGAAGCCTTCTTCTGCAAAGGGTACTTATGTAAAAAGCATTACGTTATCCAGCACGATGAGTCCTGGTATCATAATCGATAAGAGCTCTGTTAACGGTATATAATCATGACTAGAGAAGAAAAAGCAGTTATCATTGATCAATTGAGCGTAACATTTGCTGAAAGTCCTACATTCTACATCACAGATGTAGAAGGAATGACAGTAGCGCAAGTGAACCAATTGAGAAAACTTTGCTATACCAAGGGTATAGGTTACAAAGTCATCAAAAATACTTTGATTAAAAAAGCTCTTGAAAAAAACAACGTAGATCACGCTCCATTGGCGAAAGCTTTGGAAGGTTCATCTGGTGTTATGTTCGCAACAGTAGGTAACGCTCCGGCGAAACTATTGAAAGAGTTCTATAAGACAAGTAAAAACAAACCCGCTTTTAAAGGCGCTTCAGTAGCTTCAGATTTTTACGTAGGAGAAAAAGCATTTGACTCTCTTGTAAATCTGAAATCTAGAGAAGAAATGATTGGAGAAATCATCGGTATGCTCCAATCACCAGCTCAAAGAGTAATCTCTGCATTGGTTCGTTCGAAAGAAGGATCAGCAGAGTAATTAAGTAAAATTTCATTCATTGTTGTACTAAATTTAAATTCTAATAAAATGGCAGATTTGAAAGCCTTCGCAGAGCAACTAGTTAACTTGACAGTTCTAGAAGTTAATGAATTAGCTAAAATCCTTAAGGATGAATACGGTATTGAACCAGCTGCAGCAGTTGTAGTTTCTGGTGGTGGTGGTGATGGTCCAGCAGCGGCTGAAGAAAAATCAACTTTTGATGTAATTCTTAAAAGCCCAGGTGGAGCTAAACTAGCTATCGTTAAATTAGTGAAAGATCTTACTGGTCTAGGTTTGAAAGAATCTAAAGACCTAGTTGACGGTGCTCCTAAGCCTGTTAAAGAAGGTGTCGCTAAAGACGAAGCTGAAGCTATCAAGAAGCAATTGGAAGAAGCTGGAGCTGAAGTAGAACTTAAGTAAGTTCTGAAAGGCTCAGTTTTATAGCCTGATGATAGTTTTAGGCCTGGCGTAATAGTCAGGTCTTTTCCTGTTTGTAGGTAGTGAACGACAAACGACACTACCTACAAATTTTCTGGATTCGTTAGTTTTACTCAAACATCTTACGACCTTGGCAAATAACAAACTTACGGTAAGGAAGAACTTTTCGACTGTAAAAAATGCAGTGGAATACCCTGACTTCCTCGATGTTCAGATTCAATCATTCCAAGATTTCTTCCAACTGGATACGCCTGCGGAAAGCAGAGCAAAGGAAGGTCTTTATAAAGTATTCGCTGAAAATTTCCCTATTTCAGATTCTCGCGAAAACTTTGTTCTCGAATTTATAGATTATACAGTTGACCCTCCGAAATACTCAGTAGATGAGTGTATCGACAGAGGTTTGACTTGTTCAGTTCCATTGAAAGCTAAATTGAAGCTTTCTTGCAACGACGACGATAACGAAGATTTCCAAACCATCGAACAGGAAGTGTTTTTGGGTAATATCCCATACATGACTGAGCGTGGATCTTTCATTATCAACGGTGCTGAACGTGTAGTTGTTTCCCAATTGCACCGTTCTCCGGGTGTGTTCTTCGCGCAAAGCAAGCACACAAACGGTACAAAATTATACTCTGCTAGAATTATTCCATTCAAAGGTTCTTGGATCGAATTCGCAACGGATGTGAACAACGTCATGTTTGCTTATATCGACCGTAAGAAGAAGTTCCCTGTAACTACTCTTCTTAGAGCCATTGGTTATGGTAGCGATAAAGAGATCCTGGATATCTTCGGTCTTTCTGAAGAAGTAGAAGCTACGAAAGCAAACTTGAAAAAGGTGGTGGATCGTAAGCTTGCTGCTCGTGTTCTTAAAACATGGACAGAAGACTTCGTAGACGAAGATACAGGTGAAGTAGTTTCTATCGATAGAAATGAAGTGTTGTTGGAGCGTGACTCCATCATCAAAGAAGAAGATTTGGAAACTATTCTTAACTCAGGTTCTAAGTCTATCATCTTGCACCGTGCTGATGTAAACGTAACGGATTACGCGATCGTTTATAACACCTTGCAAAAAGATAGCTCTAACTCTGAAGCAGAAGCGTTGAGCCATATCTACAGACAGTTGAGAAATACAGAGGCTCCTGACATGCAAAATGCAAGAGAAACTATTTTCAACTTGTTCTTCAGTGACAAACGTTATGATTTGGGTGAAGTTGGCCGTTACAGAATCAACAAAAAACTAGGTTCATCTACAGGATACGATGTAAAAGTCTTGACAAAAGACGATATCATCAACATCATTAAATACCTGATCGGTTTGATCAACTCTAAAGCGGTAGTGGATGATATAGATCACTTGAGCAATAGAAGAGTAAGAACTGTCGGAGAACAATTATACAGCCAGTTCAGTGTCGGTCTTGCCCGTATGGCCAGAACCATCAAAGAACGTATGAACGTTCGTGACAACGAAGATTTCAAACCGGTTGACTTGATCAACGCGCGTACGTTGTCTTCTGTGATCAACTCGTTCTTCGGAACAAACCAGTTGTCTCAATTCATGGATCAAACCAATCCATTGGCTGAGATCACGCACAAAAGAAGAATGTCGGCACTCGGTCCAGGTGGTCTTTCAAGAGAAAGAGCTGGTTTCGAGGTTCGTGACGTTCACTATACTCACTACGGTCGTCTATGTACGATCGAAACTCCGGAAGGTCCAAACATTGGTTTGATTTCATCACTTTGTGTGCATGCTAAAATCAACGCGATGGGCTTTATCGAAACGCCTTACCGCAAGGTAAAAGACGGCAAGGTAAAGGACGAAATGGTTTACTTAACTGCTGAAGAAGAAGACGGCCACTTTATCGCCCAATCTAAAACAGGCGTTAGTAAAGATGGAACGATCACTGATGAGAAAGTAAAATCTCGTTTCGAAGGTGACTTCCCATTATCGGAGCCAGATAAATTGACTTACATGGACGTTGCTCCTAACCAAATCGTTTCGGTAGCAGCTTCTTTGATTCCTTTCTTGGAGCATGATGATGCAAACCGTGCCTTGATGGGTTCAAACATGCAACGTCAGGCCGTACCTTTATTGGTGCCTGATGCTCCGATTGTAGGAACAGGTTTGGAAAAACGTGTGGCGGAAGATTCAAGAACATTGATCACTGCTGAAGGTGATGGTGTCATTGATTTCGTTGACGCTAATAAAATTGCAGTTCGTTACGATCTGACAGAAGAAGACAAAGTAGTTACGTTCGATGACGAATTGAAAGTATACGATCTTGTGAAGTTCCGTCGTACCAACCAGGATACTTGTGTAAACCTTAAGCCTATTGTAAGCAAAGGTCAACGCGTAACAAAAGGTCAGGTATTGTGTGACGGTTATGCTACGCACAACGGCGAGTTAGCATTGGGTAGAAACCTAATGGTAGCCTTCATGCCTTGGCAAGGATATAACTTCGAAGATGCGATCGTAATTTCTGAGAAAGTAGTGCGTGACGATATCTTTACTTCTATTCACATTGAAGAATTTGAATTGGAAGTTCGTGATACAAAACGTGGAGAAGAAGAATTGACTTCTGAGATCCCGAACGTAAGTGAAGAGTCTGTGAAGAACCTTGACGAAAGCGGTATCATCAGAGTCGGTGCGGAAGTAAAAGAAGGAGACATTCTGATCGGTAAAATCACTCCTAAAGGTGAATCTGATCCGACACCGGAAGAGAAATTGTTGAGAGCAATCTTCGGTGATAAAGCAGGCGATGTGAAAGATGCATCCATGAAGGCACCTCCTTCATTAAAAGGTGTGGTCATCAACACGCAATTGTTCAAAAGACCGAAGAAAGACAAAGACAACCGCGCGAAAGATAAGAAGAAGGTTGAAACCTTGAAGACAAAATACGCACAGGATCTTACCGGCTTGAAAGAGCTAATGGTAGAGAAATTGTTGATTTTGTTAGATGGTAAAACCTCTCAAGGAGTGAAGCACAAGTTCGGCGAAGAAATCGTTGCAAAAGGTGTGAAATTCAACAAGAAAAATATCGAGTCGAACATCTTTGCTGACAAAAACTCTTTCAGAGATGAAAGTCAGTACCAAGTACCAGAAGAAGTAAACCTTATCGGTGACTTGAAACTGGACAACTGGACAAGTGATGAAAAAACGAACGCAAACGTTCAGAAATTAGTTAAGAGCTACATCCGTCGCAGAAATGAAATCGCCGGTCGCTTCAAAAGAGAGAAATTCACTTATGAAGTAGGAGATGAATTACCTGCAGGTATCGTACAGCTGGCAAAAGTTTACATCGCTAAGAAACGTAAGTTGAAAGTGGGTGATAAAATGGCTGGTCGTCACGGTAACAAAGGGGTTGTGGCTCGTATCGTAAGAGACGAAGACATGCCGTTCTTAGAAGACGGAACACCGGTAGATATCGTATTGAATCCACTTGGGGTACCTTCAAGGATGAACATTGGTCAGATCTATGAAACCGTTCTGGGTTGGGCAGGTAAAAAATTGGGTAGAAAATATGCTACTCCAATCTTTGACGGTGCAACGGCAGACGAAGTAGCAGCAGAACTGAACGAAGCAGGTCTTCCTTTATTCGGAAGAACCCATTTGCATGACGGTCTCTCAGGAGAGCGTTTCCATCAGCCAACTACAGTAGGTATTATCTACATGCTGAAATTGGGTCACTTGGTGGATGATAAGATGCACGCGCGTTCTATCGGACCTTACTCATTGATTACTCAACAACCGTTGGGTGGTAAAGCACAGTTTGGTGGTCAGCGTTTCGGAGAGATGGAAGTTTGGGCATTGGAAGCATTCGGTGCGGCCAACATTCTTCAGGAAATCCTTACGTTGAAATCGGATGATGTAGTAGGAAGAGCGAAAACATATGAAGCGATTGTGAAAGGTGAAAACCTTCCGAAGCCGAATATTCCGGAATCTTTCAATGTACTTGTACATGAATTGAGAGGTTTGGCTCTTGAGATTACATTAGACTAAGAAATTAATTTCACTAAAACGCAATTCTCTGATATGTCGTTTAGAAAAAATAAGAAGCAAAGTTACGATTTTACTAAAGTTACCATCAGTTTAGCTTCTCCGGAGTCAATCCTGGAGGGCTCTAACGGTGAGGTAACTCAACCGGAAACCATCAACTACAGAACCTACAAGCCAGAA
>JAQZBV010000038.1 GCA_029237685.1 Cytophagaceae bacterium
TTAACAGCCCCAATAAAACAGTTTTTGTAAAAGATTCTTTTCACGAAGCGGTTATTCATAACAATTATTCTTTGTTTCATGGAAAACAAGAAGGCACAAAGTGCGCGCCCTTGTATCAGTTGACTATAGAAGGAGGGGAAAGCAAAGAAATTATGCTGAGGTTGACGAATTGTAAATCGGAAGATCCCTTAGGACCGGAATTTCATGAATTGTTTCAAAGTCGAATTCAGGAAGCGGATGATTTTTACAAAGCGATGGAAGTTCCTGATCTGTCAGAAGACTTACGGAATATCCAACGACAGGCTTTCGCCGGCATGTTGTGGTGCAAGCAATATTACAACCTCGATGTAGAAGCATGGCTCAAAGGTGACCCGGGCCAGCCGAAACCTCCGGAAAGCAGAAAGGCCGGACGCAATCACAATTGGTTATACCTCAACAATGCCGACATTCTAAGCATGCCCGACAAATGGGAATACCCCTGGTATGCGGCTTGGGACCTGGCCTTTCATTGTGTGCCTTTAGCGATGTTGGATGCAGAGTTTGCCAAAGAACAACTGATCACGATCTTCCGCGAATGGTACATGAATCCCAACGGTCAGGTGCCGGCTTATGAATGGAACTTTGGCGATGTGAATCCTCCTATGCATGCCTGGGCTGCATTGAAAGTATACGACATCGATAAGAGCAGAACAGGCAAAGGAGACATCGATTTTCTGAAAAGGATGTTTCATAAGTTGATGCTCAACTTCACCTGGTGGGTCAACCGTAAAGACGAAGAAGGAAATAATTTATTCGAAGGTGGCTTTCTTGGCTTAGATAACATCGGAGTGTTTGATCGCAGCAAGGAGTTGACGGAAGGAGGAATTCTCTCGCAAGTCGATGGAACCTGTTGGATGGGCATGTATACGCTCAACATGCTGGAAATAGCCATGGTGATTACCGAAGAGGATCCTGCCTATGAAGATGTGTGTACAAAATTTTTCGAACATTTTGTATACATCGCGGAGTCGCTCAATCAATACGGTGTTCATAAGGAAGGTCTATGGAACGAGCAAGACGGTATCTTCTACGACAGACTGGAACGAAAGGATGGAAGCTCATTGGAAATAAAAGTGAAATCTCTGGTTGGACTTACCGCTTTGTTTGCGACCTCTTACATTCCTTACGACAAGATCGATGAGTTTAAAAATTTCAAGCGCAATATTACGTGGTTTTATAATTTCAGAAAAAACAATCACAAGTATTTACCCTTCGGTGAACCAAAGGAAAACCATCATTTGCTGTTATCCATTGTGCCGGAAGAGCGCTTTGCACGCATGTTGAAATTGATGTTGTGTGAAACGGAGTTCTTGTCAGACTCGGGCATTCGCTCTGTTTCGCGCTACCACAAAGACAATAATTATGAATTAGACATCGATGGAGAAAAATATCCGATGTCCTATCAGCCCGGAGAATCAGATACCCGCATGTTCGGCGGCAATTCCAACTGGAGAGGTCCCGTATGGATTCCGATGAATTATCTGTTGGTAGAATCTTTGTACAAGTACTACGATTATTACGAGGATAATTTCAAAGTCGAATACCCCACGCATTCAGGTACGTTTTTGAATTTGAAACAAGTCGCCGAAGAATTATCGAAGCGACTTATCGGCATTTTTGAAAAGAACGATCAAGGGCTGCGCAAAGTCCACGGCACCTATGACATCTATGCCAAGGACCCTCATTTCAAAGATCTCATTTTATTTTACGAGTATTTCCATGGCGACAATGGCCGCGGTGTAGGTGCCAGTCACCAGACGGGTTGGACGGGTGTGGTGGCCGATATGATACAGAGGGTTTACGGCAAATAGGAATTGAATATGAAATATATACTAGCGCCTGCTGGCGCAAGATTCTATCTTGTGCCTATCATCACATAGAGCATTTTGCTCGAGGCTTTTTTCAATCATCGGCCAATCGAATGAAACAAGAAAGCCCGGCATGGTTCCTGGCACTGCTGTATAACCACTCCTCCGGCTGACTGACAAAACCAGAAACCACAGGATTCAGATGTATATAATCCATTTTTTGATAAAAGACTTCATCACTCCACAATTCGATAGGATGGCTCTCGTGCTGCCAGAACTGAAAATCCTTAGTGTTTTTATTTCTTTTGCCAGCTCTTTGCATCATCCATAACATCCATTCTTTTCGACTTTCATAATTAGTTTTTTCATCCGTCAATACTTCATGAAAACAAATGGAGGTATGTCGTTTTAAATCGCGAATGATGGCTTCCAGTTTATTTCGCCCATCAGTAGCTGCGATCATGTGAACATGGCTTGGCATGATGCAATAGCTGTATACTTCTAAACCTTTGTGATCTTGGCAGTACTGAATACTTTTGACGAGGATGTCTCGGTATTCGTTTCTTATGAAAAAACCTATCCAATTTACTACGGTGAACGTTACAAAATGGGGATGACGGTTATCGCCTACGCGGTATTTTCTGCTCATAAAAAATAAGTGTAAAAAGTGTATGTATTATTTTTGACTAATGTGTTTTATCATTCCCCGAGCAAATGCTCTATGTGGTGGTAGGCACAAGATAAAATCTTGCGCCAGCAACTTATAATTATTAAGCTAACAACTAACAACTAACAACTAATTTCACACTTCCAAAAACGGAATCCAAAGCTTCACTTCCGTACCGCAAGCTTTCCCATCCGCATCCTTCAAATCATTGATCTGAATTTTATATTCTCCTTTTAGCGTTTGTTTCATTAATTCCAAGCGGTCGTGTGTGAGTTCCATAGCCACCGACGTATGACCGGGCTTGATGCGTTGACGGATAGCCGAAGAAGCATCGCGGCCTATGCCGTTGTCTCTGATGCTGCATTCGATGTGATCGCCGCTCTTCGTATAAGCAATTTCTATGTTACCTCTTTCTTTCAAATGCGTTACCCCATGTAAGATTGCATTTTCGATATAAGGTTGAGTGATCATCGGAGGAATGGTGATAAAATCATCTTCCAGCGTTTCATCGAGGGTAATGGTATAGTCAAACTTGTTAGAGTTGCGCAACTGTTCCAATTCCAGGTACACGTTTAATATTTTTACTTCTTCCTGTATCGGAATGAACTGGTGCCTTGAACTTTCTAAAATATGGCGGATCAGTTTTGAAAACTTAGCAAGGTAACGCGCCGCTGAACTGTTGTCGTGCGAAGTAATGTAATATTGGATGGAGTTCAAGGCGTTGAAGATGAAATGCGGATTCATCTGAGCCCGCAGGAAACGCTGTTCGATCTCTGAACTCTGACGAAGTAATTTCTCCTGCTCTGCTTTTTGAGAAAGCTTGTAACGGTTGAACAACAGGAAGGTCAACACAGCGCCGGCAATAAGTGCCAGGAACAACAGGTATTGCACCAATCGCTGGTTGCGCAAGGAAATTTCTTTCTGGTTAATTTCTAATTGCTTGATCAAATTCTGTTGATGTAAAGCAGCCATCTTAGCTTGCTTCTCCCGGTTTTCAATCGCTACACTTTCTTTCAGGGACAACAATTCTTTTTCACGGGATTGTCTGATCAGGGTTTGTTGCACCAGGTGCAAGCGGCCGATTTCTTTTTCCTGCTGCAACTGTACCTGTTTCGCCCTGATTTCATTCAATTCATTATGGCGTTGAATCAATTCGAGTTCGGCGGCTTTGTTTTTGCTTTCCAGCTGCACACGATTCAATTCGGCTTGTTGCAGTTCGTTTTCAGATAAGAGGGTTTGAATTCTACTCTCAAGTTTTTCCGCTTCCCGCAAACGATTGACCAATTCCCGTTCTTCCAGTTTGGAGCGGTGCATGATGGTGTCTTTTACGGCGACGTATTGACGGTAAGATTGTAAGGCGCTTTCATTGTCTTTTTGTAATTCGTGCGCCTGCCACAAAATGCGGTAACTCACTTCCATGAGATCAAACAATTTTTTGGAAGCCGCGATGCGTTCTGCGGCTTCAGCGAAGACGATGGCTTCGTTGTATTCTTTGAGGAACAAATGATTGGAAGCAATGTAATTGTACGTCCGTGCGGTTTCTTCCTGGTTGCCTTGCTTTTTATTTAACTCCAATGCCTTACCGAAATAATCGTTGGCTTTGTTGTAATTTCCTTCGGTCTGTTGCGCAATGCCGAGGTTGAGTAAAATGATGGCTAAGTTTTGCTTGGAAGAAGAAGAGGGATAATAATCAAATGCTTTTTGAAAATAGATGAGCGCTTCCGAGTTCTGGTTTATTTTTTTTGAAGTAGCGCCGAGGTTATTGTAAGCATTGGATATTTCTGTAGAGTCTTTGAATGCCAATTGAAAATCCAACACTTTTTTTTCATAGACTAGTGCTTCGTTGTAATGGTCTGTCTTTTTTAGAATGTTGGCCAATTGATTGACAATGTTCAATTTTTCTTTCTCTGTCCAGGCGTCGTTCCAGTTTTTGTATAAGGATTCATAGAGCGTTTGTGCTTTGTTGTAGCTTCCCAACAAACGATGGGCGTCCGCATTTTTCAATGCGATGGTTCTTTGATCGCTGGCGCTGAGGTATTGCGCATAAGAAGGATCAGAAGCTTTGTCATAATAATCAACAGCCTTCTCATAAACTCCCCATTGGTAGTACACATCTCCGATTTCTGACAAGATATAGGCCAGGCTGGAATAGTCTTCTATTTCTTCGTAATGGCGTTTGAGTTGAAAGAGCGTGTTGATGTATTGAGGATAATGTTTTTGCGCTTTGTATTGATCGGCTTGAAAGCGCAGCTCTTTAGCCTGAGGTATTTTTTTTGCCAAGGAAGATTCCGCTACATCTTGTCCCATGGAAAATGTAAGACTGGCAAAATAAAAGAAAAGAAACAGAGGCGTCTGTTTAAAAAGAGAATGCCACATGTTAAGAGAGCGACATTAATTCTAAAAAAGTTTCTTTACGTCGACGCGCCACTTCCAACACAGAGCCGTCACTCATTTCAACGGTACTGGATTTTACGTTGAAGCCTTTCACGTATTTTAGGTGGATAAGGTGAGACTTATGTATCCGGAAGAACAAATCGGCAGGTAAAATTTCTTCGTAATCTTTTAGGGGTTTGGAAGCCAGTACTTGTGTATTCTTGAATAGAAAAGAAGTATAATTGCTTTTCGCTTCGCATCGGATGAGCTCATCGATACGGAAGTATTGAAGTCCGTCGTGCAATTGAAGTCCGATCATTTGCAAACTGTTTCGATTAGCTAAAGCTGCTTCTTTTTGTTTATTGTTATCATCACGATCCAGCTTCAATAATTTTTTCTCTAAATCAATCAATTGATCAGGATCGATGGGCTTGAGCAAATAATCCACCGCACTGAATCGAAAAGCTTTTACGGCATATTCATCATAGGCGGTAGTGAAAATGACTTTTAAAACCGTTTCGCCTAATTGCTCTAACAGATCGAAGCCAGTGCCATCCTTCATTCGGATGTCCAAAAAGACGATATCCACAGAGTTATTTTTCAGGCAGGCCAAACCATCACTCACCCCTTCGGCTTCTGCCACCACCTCGATTTGGCTGCAGAACATTTTTAAAGAAGAACGCAAAGCGTTTCTACTGGAAATTTCGTCGTCGATGATGATCGCTTGCATAGTTGGTTCTTTAAAGCTTTCTATTTCCGAAATATGAACAGATTGCACCATTAGATTAGGAATCTCGTCCCGTTTTTTGCTAAACTTGCAAGTTCAATGGGTAAGTTTAATAAAGAGCAACAGCAAAAGCAATTGTAAACACTGTTTCTTTAAAAGAGCTTCCAATCGTTTTTGGGGAAAAACAAACACATGCTGCTTCGGCAGACGACTCACATGAAATACAGCTCAGCTATTCTTTTTTGTTTTTTTTGCGGAAACCTATTCGCACAGCAAACAGATTCCTTGACGTTTGAAAAGGTAAATGACAATGCACCGGAAAGTTCTTTCGACCTGCTGGATGTGCCGGTTCCAGAGGCTGTCAACGCGAAAGTATCGGTGGCTTCCAAGACAGAGGAAAGCAATACAGAGGCGCCTAGTTCTATTACGGTGTACACGGCCAATGACATCAATCGGCTGGGATACTATACATTGGAAGATCTGGCTTCCATTACATCGGGATATAGCGCCACGTATCAATACGGTGAAGTGGGTTTTGAAACCCGAGGACAATCTGCCGGCGGATTTAATAACAACAAGCATTTACTATTGATCGACGGTATTCCGGTCAACTTTACCAGAAGTTACAAGGCACAGATCATGGAAGAATTGCCTTTGTTGTTCGCACAACGCGTAGAATTTTTGAAGGGCCCGGCATCCGCGCTATATGGAGTTTCTGCTTTTAGTGGGGTAGTGAACATTGTGCCGAAATCCGTAGAAGGAAGTTCTGAGCACATGGAAAACAAGATTTCATTTGGTTCCAGAGACGGCAATCGTCGGTGGATGTCGAATGTGATGTTGCGCAATCAATGGTTTGACGTACAACTCAGCACCGGTTATTACGAGAAAGAAGCATCCGCCACTTACCTCTCAGATCCGCAGCGTGAGGACTACCGTTACTGGGACCGCAACCAATCTATTTTTTGTTATTGGTCAGCGACATTACGCAAAGGTCCGCTGAAAGGATTGAAGCAAGGCATCATCTACATGTACCGCAAAGGCGGCTTGGGAGAGTCTTTTATCGATGCCGGTTTTTCCTCAGAAGTCAATCGCATCAGTTGGAATAATATTACACCGTACTTACAGTACAAAAGAAAACTTTCACGCAGAATCGACTTGAACACCTATGTCAAGTTTAATAACTCCTCTGAAGAAGCCGCTTACCAGGTCAATAACACACCGAATACTATACCCAACTCTTCTGCCCTGTCTATCTATAAAAGCAATGTAGTCGATATGGAAGGCTTGTTTGAATTGCGCTATAAAATTTCAGAGCGTTCTTCTGTGATATCGGGCATCAATTATGATTGGCGGAAGGAAATGGGTAACCCGAGTTCTTATGCTTACAACATCAAGTGGACCGGCACCACGGGCAATCCTTTTGCATATCCTTTGTCCACTGACTTTGCAGTGGCATCTCCTGGTTTTAGCACACTCTCTGCTTTTTTGCAATACAAAACCGAACTGAATATTTTGAAGGGTTTGATTGTCACTACAGGTTTACGCGAGGATATAGGATTTAACAAATTATTTAATTACTCGCAATTGTCTCCAAGAGTGGCCCTGGTGCAAAAAATAACCAATCACCTCAACCTGAAACTCATGGGCGGACGTGCCTTGCGTGCGCCCGGTATCAAAGAGATCGGACAAAATGCACAATACATCAATGAATTGGGAAGAAACGGTTTTGAAAACCCTGAATTGTTTTCTGTGAAAGCAGAAGCGATACAAACATTGGAAGCGGCTCTCGTACAAAATTACGATAAGATCTATATTTCATTAACGGCTTTTCATAATGAAACAAGAGATGAAATTATACGTTCCGGGTTTTCTTACATTAAGGACAGTGTAGAAGTTCCCGGCAGCTGGTTCACCAACCGTCCAGGTGTGATCAAAGCACAAGGGTTTGAATTTGATTTGAAGGCAAGGCTAGGCAAGCAATGGGTTTTATTGTACAACATCGCCTACGCGGAGTCTAAAGACCAGGAAGGGAAAGAGCTGCCTTCTATTCCAACTTTCAAAACCAATCTCGGTGCCACCTTCACCTACTCGCAACAATTTCCCTTAGCGATCACTTTGGTGGGTAAGTACATGTCCGGTTTTACCAATCAAACTAACGGCACCGCCTATCCTTCGCGGTTGATCGCAGACTTGAACATCATGTTTCCATTGATCAGCAATCTTTCCGGTGAATTGCAAGTCCGAAATCTCCTCGATGATAAAGCCATACTACCTTCTTCAGGTGTGCCTGGTGCAGGGCGTAGTTTCATGGCTACGCTGGCGATGAAGTTTTAATACGTTAAAATAGAAATTTGATTTTTTAGGTAGGGGTGTTGCGTTAGGGATTGAGCCATTGTCTGAGCTCTCCCGCCACTGTTAAGATGGTATAACAGTTTACGCTAGAATGGCGGGAAGCGAGTGGCGAAAGCCCGACCCGAAGGGTAACGCCCTAATAAGAATTCGAAATGTCGTAAGCTTTAGAGTTCTAGAAAAAAGGTATTACTATTCATTAGCATATATAATTCTAAAAATTTTGTTTGATGAGGGCGTTCCCTACGGGCCGGGCTTTCGCCACTCTCCCGCTAAATGCGGGATCAAACAATGGCTCAATCCCTAACGCAAATCCAATTGATTTAGCACTCCCATATCTATAAAAGGACAAATCAAAGATTTAATTGTCGGCTTTCAATTAAGGAACTGATGGTCAAACGCCCATATTTTTTTTACGCTCCGTTAAATCACTATTCTTTGCCGTTCCCTCACTCTCTGTTGTCCGATAGAAAGTCGTCTTTAACTTCGTAGTATAAACAAAAAACCAACTATGACTTCTTTTTATCAAAAGACCAAAGCTATTTTGACTGCGGCGCTCATTGCGATGACAATGACGGCTCACGCAGCATTTGTGCGAAATCTTCCGACGGAGATTAAGCAGCCCGACGGGGTAACGCTGCATGTACTCGCTTCCGGTGACGAGCACTACAACTGGGTACATGATCAGAACAATTTTACCATCATTAAAAACAAAGCAACCGGTTACTTCGTGTATGCTACCAAAGTCAACGGATTGTTGCAGCCTACGGATTATGTAGTAGGTAAAGTAAATCCCGCTCAGGTAGGCCTTACTCCCGGCTTGTTGGACGATGCATCGGTGATCAAAGAAAAATCTGAAAAAGCAGAAGCCGGTAGAGTAGAAAAACAAAAACGCTATGCTTCCGTGGCACAGCCTGATGTAGTATCTACCGGCAACTACAACAACCTTGTAGTCTACATTCAATTCAGCGATCAGGTTTCCGAAGAATGGACCTTGACGAAAGCGGAATCGGAAAACAGATTTAACGGTTCAGGTATCGTATCTGTCAATGACTTTTTCAAAGAAGTATCCGCCAACCAATTGAATGTTACCTCTACCTTCTACCCGCAATCAAGCAATGTGTATCCGATTTCTTACACGGATTCTCATCCGAGAAGCTACTACCAGAAAGATACGCCGGATGGTTACGGGACAGATCCAAACGGATCAACCAACAGAGAACATGAGTTGTTGAAGAATGCGATCAACTATGTAAGCAGCCAGGTGCCAAGTTCATTGAACATAGACATCAACAACGACGGTTTAGTAGACAACGTGGTATTCGTGATCAAAGGATATACCGAAGGATGGGCAGAATTGTTATGGCCTCACCGTTGGTCTCTGTTTTCACAAAATGTATACATTGGCAGCAAAAGAGTATACGATTACAATTTGGTTTTCGGAACATCATTAGGCGTAGGTGTGATCAGTCACGAATTGTTTCACTCTTTCGGTGCCCCGGATTTGTATGAATATTCTAACTGGAATCCTGCCGGGCCTTCGGTAGGTCCTTGGGACTTGATGGCCAGCGAAGACTGGAATACCCCACAACACATGGGTGCCCACATGAAAGAAAAATACGGACAATGGACAACCATTCCTGAAATTAAAACGAATGGTACTTACACGTTGCAACCATTTTCTACCAGCACTTTATCCGCGTACAAAATAAAACTACCGAACACGACCGACTACCTGGTCTTGGAATACCGTAAGAAAGAAGGCCGCTACGAAATCATGCTGCCTAATTCTGGACTTATTGTTACTCTCATTCACGAGGGAGGCAACAATGCCGGAGGTCCGATCAATGAAGTGTATGTGTTCAGACCAGACGGAACTCCGACTAATTCAGGGTACATCCATGACGCGGCTTTCAGCGCAGGAGGCAGAACAAGCTTCAGCGACCAAACCAATCCTTCTTGTTTCAAGAGTGATGGCACGCCTTGCGGCTTGGGGGCTTACGGCATCAGTAACATTTCAGCAGCAGGCACTAGTATTTCTTTTACTTATACTGCACCGGTAACTCCTTCCTGCACTACTCCAGCTTGGGATGCCGCAGCGATCTATACTAATGGAATGGAAGCTTCTTATGCCAATAATAAGTACCGCGCCAGATGGTGGACACAAAACAATCGTCCTGACTTAAACTCTGGCGCAGGTCAGGTATGGGAGTTGCTTGGACCTTGCGGGAACTCTAACGTAGACCCTACCATCAGCATCACTGCTCCGACACAGAACCAGGAAATCTGGCAGTACCCAAGCACCGCCGCTCCTATCGATGTATTGGTAAATACCAACCATGCACAAACACCGATTGACTCCGTTCGTTTCATTGTCGTAGAAACAGTATGTAACGGCCCTGGTTGCAACAATGTCACCAGGTATACCAAAACGGTTTATCCATTTACATTGAGCTATCAATCCGCTTTGAGCAACAATGGATACACGGAAGTTACCGCTATCGCGTTCTCTCATGGTGTGGCGTCTGTACAATCAACAGTAAGCTACTATGTTCGTCCGCTTCCTGAACTGACTATTTTGTCTCCCGCAGATAACAGTTCCATCACACCTGGTGCCACTTCTGTATTGATTGATGTAGAAGTAAACAGCCAGAAAGTATTCATCGACTCTGTTGTATATACGGTGTATGACACAAAACTCAGCGGCCAGAATGGAATAACTACAGAACGTAAATTCAAAGTGACGGCTGCTCCTTACGATTTGACATTCCCCGTTCTTGCAGACCAAACATTCACAAAAGTTTTTGCATTGGCTTATGCCAATCAAGGTAAAACTTCACAATCTAAATCTGTCACCTTCAACTACAATGCATTGCCAGTAGTGACCATTACAGCTCCTGCTACGAACAGCAAATTCAATGTCGGTGGTTCTGTCACAGTAAAAGGCACCGCTACAGATCCGGACGGTTCAGTGGTGAAAGTAGAGATCTACTCTCCACATATTCCAAACAGTACGGTTACACTCACTGCCGCTCCATACGAAGCGACTTTTACAAACCTGCAAACATCAGGTCAAAGAGGTCTTACTACCTTTATTGTAAAAGCTACGGACGACAAAGGCGCTGTCAATGCAGCATCTATCGATGTTTTTGAAAATAAATCACCGGTAGTAACGATTACTGCTCCATTACCTAAGTACAACAACAATAACATTGTTTACTTAGTAGGTGGCACCATTACAGTAACAGCCAATGCTACAGATGCAGACGGCTCCATTGCTAAAGTGGAGATTTCACAAGGTGCCAATGCACCGGTAGTGAAAACAGCGGCACCTTATACCGCCACGTTTACCAACTTACCGGCTCCTGCTCCTGACGGTTCGATTTACTTTACGGTAAAAGCATTTGATAACGATGGGGCAACCGCTTCTTCTTTAATCGTGGCTTATAAAAACCGTATCCCGACAGTAGCCATCACGGCACCGGCTAACAATTCATCTGCCGCACCGGGCTCTACGATCCACATCACTACGCTAGCGAATGATGTGGATGGCGCCGTGGCTAAAGTAGAGTTCTACAATGGTACCACTAAATTAGGAGAGTCGACAACAACTCCGTATTCTTTCTCGATTACCAATGCGGTAGCAGGTGCTTACTCCCTGACAGCTAAGGTAACGGATGACTTGGGCCAATCAACGAATTCTTCGGTGGTGACAGTAAACGTAATGGCTAACACCTGCACAGTTGCGGCATGGAGCAGCACGGCTACTTACAATACCGGAAACAGAGCCTCTACAGGTGGCATTGTTTACGAAGCGAAATGGTGGTCACAAAATAATGATCCGGCTACTAACTCAGGTCAATATGACGTGTGGAAAGTCATCGGTCCTTGCAACGCTCGTTTGAGTGCCGTAGAATCCTTGAATGCAGTGACTTTGTCTCCGGTACCATTCAGCGATGAATTGTTGATCAGCATCAAAGAAGATCAGGCACACATTGAATTGTACAACCTGTTCGGCACGAAAGTAGCGGAAGCAGACGGAAGCGGAATTGTTACAGTGCCGACCAATGCTTTTGCTCCCGGTCTCTACCTGTGCAAAGTTTTTGTAAGCGGCGAAAGCAGATCGTTTACAGTATTGAAAAGATAATAAGCTAATGTTGTTTTGTTAAATGAGACCCGTCTCGGTTTTATCGGGGCGGGTTTTTTAACTAGCTGTCTAACCCCTAAATCCCCTGAAGGGGACTTTTAGAAAGAGAAACAGAAAGAGAAAGAGTGTGGCCTCTTTCTCTTTCTGTTTCTCTTTCTTTTTTAGGGCTATCCTCTACGGTATTAATTTTGCACTAAGACTAAAATAAATAAGTATATTTTGGTCTTAATAGAATAGCATGTATCAGAAGTTCAACAGAAGATTAACCGGCCAGACCGCTCTTGTAACAGGTTCAAGTTCAGGAATTGGAAGTGCAGTAGCGTTGGCCCTGGCCAAAGAAGGGGCAAACCTGATCATCAATTACGCCAATGACGAAGAAGGTGCAAATAAAATCGTAGAGTCGATCAATAACGATGACGTATGTGGAACAGCCATAGCGGTGCAGGCTGATGTCAGCAAAGAAGATCAGGTGCAGTCCATGTTCAGGAAAGCGATTGCACATTATGGGACCGTGGATATCCTGGTCAACAATGCCGGCTTACAGAAAGATGCAGCATTCCATGAAATGACTTTAGCGGAATGGCAAACAGTGATTGACATCAACCTTACCGGTCAATTCCTCTGTGCACGAGAGGCGGTGAGGGAATTTTTAAAAAGGGGTCCAAGGCCGGAAGTCTCTGTGGCGTTAGGAAAAATTATTTGCATGAGTTCGGTACACGAAGTGATTCCCTGGGGAGGACATGTCAACTATGCAGCCTCTAAAGGAGGAGTAATGCTCCTGATGAAATCGATGGCACAAGAGTTAGGCGCTAAGAAAATAAGAATCAACAGCATTGCTCCAGGAGCCATTAAAACTCCTATTAATAACGAAGCATGGGAGACTCCGGAAGCCGAACAAAAATTATTGAAATTAATTCCGTATAATCGGGTAGGTGAAACCTCAGACATCGGTTCTGTAGCCGCCTGGCTTGCTTCGGATGAGTCGGATTATATTCACGGCACAACGATCTTTGTGGATGGGGGTATGACCTTGTATCCGGGGTTTTATGGAAATGGATAATATAGAGAGAACTGAGATCTGAAATCAGAGATCTGAAAAAATTATATACTGTCGATATATGCTAAAAGAGACATTCGAAACACTCTTATTAAATTATACGAACCGCAAAGAGCTAATCGGTAATTTGTGGGAAGAAATTGAAAAGAATCATTCAAATAAAAAAAGACATTATCACACCCTATCTCATTTGGAAAATCTGTTGACTCAACTGACCCCAATCAAGGATAAAATAAACGATTGGCACTGCATTTCATTCACACTCTATTACCACGACATCGTATACAATGCATTGAATTCCGACAACGAAGAAAAGAGTGCAGAACTCGCGGAGAAAAGAATGAAACAACTGTCAATGCCAGCTGAAATGATCGAAAAGTGCAAAGCGCAGATTCTAGCCACTAAAAAACACCTGGACAATTCAGATACTGATACCAATTATTTTACAGATGCTGACTTGTCAGTCTTAGGGCAAGATTGGGAAATATATGCTGAGTATTATCAAAATGTAAGAAAGGAATATTCTGTTTATCCAAATTTGATTTATAATCCGGGAAGAAAGAAAGTGCTAAAACATTTTTTGGAAATGGGAAGAATTTATAAGACGGAATATTTCTATTCGAAATTTGAGAAACAGGCAAAACAGAATTTACAGAAGGAATTAGAATTACTTTAAAAGAAATCGTTCATGTTAAAGAGATTATTATTGGTCATTTTATTTTTCAGCCTTTTCTTAATTGCCAAAGCCCAAGTCTACGAACCAGCCTTTATACTCACGGTGTTCGGCGATACCATTCGTTGTCAGCTCAAGCACATTCGCTTCATCAGCAGCAAAACGGAATTCCGTTACAAGAAATCGTTGGAAGACAAAAAGGATTTATTCATCAATGCGAAAGACGTCTTATGGATCATAACACCTAAAGACACCTTCGAATGTCTGGCAATGGATAAAGGCCTGTACAAAGGACAAGTGAATGCTTATAAGTTGCTTTCCAACGGACACCTGAGGTTGTACGAGCAAGATCACTTTACAAAAGCGGGAGGCGAAGCTGCCGCTTCATTCTTTGTTAAAAAAGAAGGAATGATCCTGCAGGAGATCACGGCCATGGATTATAAAAAGTACCTGCTTATCTATGGTGCCGATCAGCCGGATAATAAAGCGAAGGTGGATCAGTTGCTCTATAAGGAAGAAAGCCTGATGCAGTACGTCAAGACATACAATGACTGGCATGACGGTCAAAAGACAGAATAAAAAAAAGGTCCCGCTTATTCAGCGGGACCTTTTTTTTATGAAATGGTGTAGACTAGAAGCGGATACCTGCTTCTAAGCCGATCAGATCCATGTGTGTTCTTCCCCATTTGTTATAATCGTAATTGTCAGTATTTGTTAATGTTACATTGGTCAATCCTCTGTTATAATAAAATCCTGCAAACAATGCATTAGACTCTCCGATTTTATACAATACCCCAACACCAAAGTATAAACCAACGTCTACTGGTGAGATGATTTTGTCATCCACTTCATCATCATTACCTACTATAAATGTTCCTCCGGAGCTTTTTAGTTTTTCTGAAATCTTGAAGTTGATAGTTGGTCCGAGTTGAAAATATAGCTGCATATCAGTAGCAATTTCATTGGTGAATGCCTTAAATGTAACAGGAGTTTGCACATATTGAACATTACGTTTGAAATGATAGCTACCAAATGGTGATTCATACTTCGCATTGGCCTGTGTGGATACATAATTTAAACCAAGATTAAAGGCTAAATTATCCGTGATAAAAAAATCTAAAGCTGCACCTCCGACAAAGGCTACACCTGTTCCATTGCTAGAAGGACTAATGCCATCATTACCATCTTTATCAATAACGCGTGTTAGTGCTATCGCCGGAGAAACCTTTAGGCTAAATTTAATTTGAGAAAAAGCATTGAATGCCAGCAAACAAAAGATGAAAAGTAAACCTGTTTTTTTCATAATAGCATCGTTTAGTTAAAAGTTAGTTCTCGTGAAACATTAATAGTGAAGATTCATACGTTATTCCTACCTTTGGGTTGGGAATAATCACCCCCTATCTCGCTTAAATTAACACTATGAAAGTCGATTATACAAAATTATTGCTCATAATCTGTACAGTTTTCGTCTTGATAAGCTGTTCAGGAGATGGAAAAAAGGAGGTTCCTCCTATCAAAAATCCCGTTGCCGTAAAGCTTATCAGGCTTGAAAAACAGCTGTTTGCCTTAAAAAGCAAAGAGGAAACGCGTGCTTTTTTGACCCGCACACCTGCTTTTACACGTCTTTACATCGGAGACGAGGATTCCATCATTGATGATCAGGTGACGGATTTCATGTTCGAGTTTTACAGCAATCCTAAACTGAAAGAATTTTACCGTTATACGGATTCTTCTTTCAGCGATACAGTAGCCTTGAGAGAAAGCTTTGCGGATTTATTTGGTCGTGTCAAAGAAAATTTTCCTGACTTTGTACCACCGGTGGTCTATACTGTAGTAACGGGTTTTCGTTTTGACAAAGACATTGCCATCAGTGATTCAGCAGTGGTGATCAGCATCGATTATTTTCTAGGGGATAAAGCTCCTTTTCGTCCCAATAATTACGATTATTTTCTGAAGCGTTACGACAAGCCTTACATGGTACCCATGATCGGATTGGCGCTTTCTACAAAGTATAATCGAAACAATGAAAACGATAAAACCATGTTGGCGAGCATGATTTATTATGGCAAGGCGCATTACTTCCTGGAGAAAACCATGCCTGCGCTGGAAGATTCATTGAACATTATGTATTCGGAAAAAGAATTAAAGAGCGCGCAGGAAAATTTGTCTACAATATGGGCACATTTTGTGGAGCGTAAACTGTTGTATGAAACGAGTCATCGCGCATTGGAGAATTACGTAGGGGAATCACCAGCGACCAATGAAATCAGTAAGGAAGCTCCCGGTCGTATAGGGCGTTGGCTGGGATGGCTGATAGTCAGAGAATACATGGCTAAACATCCGGAAGTCACTTTGAAACAATTGATGGAACAAACGGATGCTCAGAAGATTTTCAAAGAATCTGGCTTCCGACCAGAGAAGGAAAAGAAATAATCTCACTGGCGTATTTTTTGTTTAAAAGGACAAGGAAACTTTTGGGTTGACTAAAAAGTTTCCTTGTCCTTTCTTTTAAAACGCTATGAGAAGTTGTAATTCCTATATCATAACCATTGCTTTCCTTTGCCTCGTTATCCTATTTTTATTGATGTCCTGTAAAAAGGAAAAACATGATCCAGGACCTTATGGCTATTGGAACGTACCCGATGGTGGTACCGCAGTGATTGAAAATGCCAACCTGTCCGGCAGGGGATTATTGACCAATAGAGCGAATACCACCTGGATCATCAGAGGGAATGTAACGGTCGATGATTTAAGTGTCATCGGTCGCGTCATTGTTGCTGAAGGGGCCATTGTACATGTGAATGGATTGATCAATGTCGCTGGAGGTGCGAAGCTTACGTTGCAAGGTCATGTATTTTCTAACACCTTGACGCAGGTCGGTAATATCTATTTCCATGACGCACGCGTGCAGGTGTCGGGGCAATATACATTGGCAGGGGGCACTTCTACATACCTGGAGAATAGTCTAATCGAAGTCAATGACCTCAGATTTCAAGGAGCAGTGTATGGTTTAGAGAATGACCACACGCAAGCCACCAATGTATATTCGGTATTTTATATTCATGGCTCCAATCCATACCTTAACAGAGCATCGGGCACAACCGTCTGCGGTCCTGTTTTGTTGACCTACAACAATGATCAGGGTTCATCAGGTATTGCACTGAATGATTATACCGCAACAGCTATCGCTGCGAAACCTGAATTAAGAGGCATTTACAATCTACCTTCAGACATTTCATTTTATCGTTATGCAGATGAAGGTTGCTCGCCGGTTGCATCAGCGCCTGCTCCATTTTAACAACAGCTATGAAAATTTCTTTCTACCACAGGGCAATTGTATTATTGGTTCTCCTGATTACAGCTATTCTTAGCTCTTGCCGTTGCCATGTCGAAGACCCTTACCCGTTGGGATACAACTACATGAATGTCCCGGAAGGCGATACTGCCGTTCTAGACCATTTAAACATAGCAGGAATGGGTGCTCGCAAGAATAACAAGAATACCACATGGATTGTAAAAGGACATGTGGTGATGGATGAGCTACATGTATTGGGTCATGTGGTGCTTGAAGAAGGCGGACAATTGAATATTCTGGGAACATTGCATGTAGCTGAAGAAGCAAAAATCACAGTGAGGAGTGAATTGAAGTATTCGCAATTGAATCAGTTTGGTACTGTTGATTACCAAGCATTGGCAGATTAAAAATTACCTGGTATTAGAAGCCGCTTTTTCAAGCACAGCAACAGCTTGCAACGTCAATACTTTTTTATTGAAATGGGTTTCCGCTAACGCCCGGGAACGTTTCGCTATTTGATCATAAGACTGCATCAAAGGAGCCAAGGTAACTAGTTTGCGAAAAAAGCCAACAGGATTATTCGCCGAGTAATAAAATCCAATTTCATGTTGTTGAATCAAATCACAGATCCAGCCTTTAGTAGTAATAACACACACTTTACCCATGGCGATGGAATCAAAAAATTTGTTGGGACTATTGGTAGTCAATACTTGCTGCGGTCCGAAGGAAGTATAGGTGACATGCGTTTGGGCGAGCAACTCCTTTACCTGGTCTTTATTCAGTGCTCCTTTAAATTCGATATTGGTTAAAGACTGAGCCAGCCCTTTTAATCGTTCGGCTTCACTTCCTTTTCCTGCAACAATAAATTTATAATCACCCGGAAAATGTGCCTGTGCGTAAGCAGCCAGTTCGATCAGTGATTCTACATGATTTACCTTGCCCAATGCTCCGAAGTAAGTAATCGTAAGCGGTAACGAAGGAGATGGAGCAGGAATAAAAAACTCACAATCACTCATGTTGGGAATGACGGAAGTGGGGGTATTACTAATTGTTTTAATGCCTTCTTCCATGCCTGGTGATAACGCAATGATATGTTTGGCATTATTATAAATGGATTTTTCCAATCCTTTTGCAACCGCGCGAAGGATGGGATTGTTCAGGTAACCTAATTGTATAGGCGCTTCCGGCCAAAGGTCCCTCACTTCAAAGACATAGGGAATTTTCTGAAATTTGCGTAACCATAAAGCGATCAAACCTACCGTTAAAGGGGTAGAGGTGGCAAAAACTAAATCCACGCCTTTTATTTTTTTTGCCGTAGCATAAGCTTTAAAAATGAATGTAAGAAAGGCGATCACTCTTTTTATGAAACCATAAGAATTATCATAACCCACAGGTAAGTAGTACACGGTGGTGCCGTCTACGGATTTCGTTTCGCTGTGGGATTTATTGTGAGAAGTAATGATATGAACATCATGCCCTTTGTCTTTGAGAGCCTGGCTGATATAATAGGAACGGATGGCGCCTCCCTGTTCTTGTGTGAGATAATACTGGTGAATGTAAACTACTTTCATGCAAATGACGCCTTACCGAAAAATAAACATACGAAAAAAGACTCTAGAAAGCGAGGAGCTAGGAGGTACGAGCTAGGGATAAATCCTAGCTCGTACCTCCTAGCTCTTAACTTTTTTATCATACTATATATATGACTTTAACCCATTTTGTAAGTCTTGGCATAATACGCGCACCAGGGTTTAAGTCCGCACTCCTCACATTTGGGACTGCGTGCTATACAGATGTAGCGGCCATGCAGGATCAACCAGTGATGCGCAATGTGTACCAGCTCGGTAGGGAGATACTTCATCAATTGTTTTTCTACTTCGAGTGGAGTTTTAGCGGTTTGTGTCACCAAGCCAATGCGTTTGGATACTCTAAAAACGTGTGTATCCACTGCCATGGCAGGTTGGTTGTAAACCACAGAAGCGATAACGTTGGCGGTCTTTCTTCCTACCCCTTGCAGGCTTTGCAAATCATTAACAGTAGAAGGAATTTCCCCCTTAAAATGATCCACCACCCGTTGGGCCATGCCCACCAAGTGTTTGGCTTTGTTGTTGGGATAGGAGATGCTTCGGATGTAGGCAAATACTTCATCCGAAGAGGCTTTTGCCAAATCGTATACGGTAGGAAATCGTTGGAATAAAGCAGGAGTCGTGAGGTTGACCCGCTTGTCGGTGCATTGCGCACTGAGTATTACCGCTACCAACAATTCATAGGGATTGGAGTAAGCCAATTCCGTTTCAGCCCCCGGAGCATGTGCTTCGAAGTAGGCTATGACGTGTTGGTAGCGTTCTTTCTTTGTCATCAATAAAAGGCCTTAGGAACTAAACTCCTAATTTAGCCTTTTTCGCATAGAGCAATACTGCATCTATGCTTTTTTGAGCTGGCTCCAGCATGCTTTGATCAATCTGCTTAGTGATCTCGTGGAGATCACCGCAATATTGATTCACGCCCTCGTCAATTAACGTGGCAAGTAGGAGTTGATTGGATTGTTGTGCTGTTAAATCGTTGTAAACATAACGAGTGAGGTCATTTTTGGTAAAGTTTATGGTCATAGGCATAAGATTGGGTTGCCAGCTTCTTACGCAGATTGAGTAAGGCGTATCGCATGCGGCCCAGAGCGGTGTTGATACTCACTCCTGTGGCTTCTGCGATCTCCTGAAAACTCATGTCTGAGTAGTGACGCATAATCAGCACTTCGCGTTGCACATCGGGCAAACTTTGAATGAGATCTCTGATCAGCGTTTGATTCTCGTCTTTGATTCTCACAGATTCAATGGAATCTTCTGAAAAACTCAAAGAGTTGAATACGTTCATGCCGTCTTCCAGCACGATCGTTGGGTAGCGTTTGGCCTTTCTCACGTGATCGATTGCCATGTTATGGGCAATACGTGCGATCCAGGGAAGAAATTTACCTTCTTCGTTGTACGCTCCTGCATTAATTTTGTTGACTGCTTTTATCCAGGATTCCTGAAATAAATCTTCCGCTACGTACTTGTCCTTCACGATCATATAAATAGTCGTGTACACTTTGGATTTGTGTCTTCGGAGTAGTTCTGCAAAAGCCTCTTCGTTACCATTCTTATATAGCGATAGTAGAATACTATCTTCCATATTTTTGTTAACTTTCATGGTCGTATTATGTTTGGTTAACGTAGAGGTTTATGCCATATTGTACGAGGGTTTGGTGAAATAATAAAAACCAAGATTATACTTGTGTTGTTAAGGTATATGAAATCCTTGAATAAGTCAAGTTCATCTCCCCATATTTAAACTTAGTATCACCACAAAAGGTTACAAAAATAAAAAATCTCGTTTAAACCAGCGGAAATCAAAGATTTGGACCCTACTTAGCCTTCGATACTTTATTTGCTGAAGGACAACGCATGTATGTGGAAAGTCTGAGTTCGTATGCCAGACAATTTTTGGGCCGCATGGAAAAACCGGATGTAGAATACATCAAAGGGATTTCTCCTGCCATTGCCATCGAACAGAAAGTCAATACGCGTAATTCCCGCTCTACTGTTGGTACCACCACAGAGATATACGATTACCTGAAACTCTTGTATGCGCGTGTCGGCAAAACATATTCTCCAATTTCAGGAGATGAAGTAAAAAAGGACAATGTAGCAGATGTGGTCGATTACGTATTAGATAAAGGCGATGGCGCGCGTTTGCTGATCTTGGCTCCGGTTGTACTTTCAAAAGAAAGATCATTGGAAGAAGAGTGTAATTTATTATTACAGAAGGGATATTCCAGAATTTTTGCAGACGGCGAAACTATTCAATTAGAAGAAGCGATCAATGACAAAGCATTTAAAAAGAAAAAACTAAAAAGTTTATCCATCGTTATCGACCGCGTGGCGGTGGCTGCAGATGATGAGGACTTGCGTCAACGCATTTCGGATTCGGTGCAGTCCGCTTTCTATGAAGGTCATGGAACCTGTGTCGTATTGGAACCGGGTAAATCAGAAAAAACATTTTCGGATAAGTTTGAAAAAGACGGCATCACGTTCGAAGAACCTACTGCCAATTTTTTCAGTTTCAATAATCCTTTTGGCGCCTGTACCACCTGCGAAGGTTTTGGCAGTGTGCTGGGCCTGGATCCGGATTTAATTATTCCGGATAAAAGTCTTTCCGTTTTCGAAGGCGCCATTGCTCCTTGGAAAGGGGAGAAGATGGAAGAACAATGGCTGAAACCTTTATTGAAAAACGGTATCCATTTTAATTTTCCGGTACACCGACCTTATGAAGAACTCAGTGAGGCGGAAAAACAATTGCTGTGGAACGGTAATTCGTATTTCGGAGGTTTGACTAAATTCTTTCAGTACCTCGAATCACAAACACATAAAATTCAGTACCGTGTGATGCTTTCCCGTTACCGCGGAAAGACAACCTGCCCCGATTGTAAAGGTACGCGCATCCGTAAAGACGCAGGCTATGTATTGGTAGGGAAAACGGCAATACAAGATGTCGTGTTAATGCCGGTTTCAAAAACGGTGGAGCATTTCAAAAACATCAAGTTGACGGAATTCGAAAGCAAAGTAGCGGATCGTCTCTTGGTTGAAATTATTAACCGATTGGAGTACCTCAATAAAGTAGGCTTGGGTTATTTGAATTTGAATAGACTTACAGCATCCCTTTCCGGTGGTGAGTTTCAGCGCATCAAGCTGGCTACTTCTTTGGGAAGTGCATTGGTAGGTTCGATGTATATCTTGGACGAACCAAGCATTGGTCTGCATTCCAGAGATACGAAGCGACTGATCGAAGTGCTGCTGAATTTAAAAGCATTAGGCAACACGGTAATTGTTGTCGAACACGATGAAGAAGTCATGCGTGCGGCAGATCAGATCATTGACATAGGTCCCTTAGCGGGCTCTGGGGGTGGTGAGTTGACTTATCAAGGCACGCTGAAAGATTTGATCAAGTATGCCGAAAGATCTTTTACCGCGGATTATTTAAACGGAAAAGAAGAAATAGCTGCTCCTAAAAAATACAGACAATGGTCTGATTATGTAGAAATTTCTGGTGCAAGAGAAAATAACTTGAAGAACCTGACCGTGAAATTTCCTTTGCGCACGTTGACTGCTGTTACAGGCGTAAGCGGTTCAGGAAAATCTACATTGGTAAAAAAGGTATTGGTTCCTGCCATCCAGCGTACGCTGGGTATGGGCAGTGATACGCAAGGCCGCTACGATAAACTGAGTGGCGCTTACCGCAAAATCAGTCGAGTCGAATTTGTAGATCAAAACCCGATCGGTAAATCTTCGCGCTCCAATCCGGTAACTTATATCAAAGCGTTTGATCACATTCGGCAATTGTTTTCGGAACAACCATTGGCCAAGTCTCGCGGTTATAAACCGGGTTATTTTTCCTTCAACGTAGAAGGCGGAAGATGCGAAACATGCCAGGGTGAAGGGATGATCACGGTAGAAATGCAGTTTATGGCTGATATCCACTTGACCTGCGAAGAATGCAAGGGACAGCGCTATAAGCAGGAAGTATTAGAAGTCTTGTATAATGAAAAAAATATAGCGGAAGTCTTAAACCTGACGGTAGAAGAAGCCGTAAACTTTTTTGTCGATAAACCAAAAATAGCCGAGCGCCTAAAACCTCTATTGGACGTTGGTTTGGGCTATGTCAAGTTGGGACAGTCTTCCAATACCTTATCCGGAGGAGAAGCACAACGGGTAAAACTAGCTTATTTCATCAGTTCAGAAGGAGCCTCACTGCAAGATCATATTTTGTTTGTCTTTGATGAACCGACAACGGGTCTTCATTTTCATGACATCCGCAAACTCATCGATTCTATTCAATCGTTGATTAATCATGGCCACTCCGTCATTTTGATCGAGCACAACCTGGATGTCATCAAATCAGCCGATTGGGTGATTGATATTGGTCCGGATGGAGGAGAGCAGGGTGGTACCATCGTCTATGAAGGCACACCAGCAGGCTTAGCGGCTTGCCAGAAAGGATATACAGGTCAATACCTAAAAGAAAAAATCAAGAGCAGCTAAATGGCTGTTCGTTGACGAATAATTTAACAGCAAAATTAATCTCCTCTAAGATGCTTAAACCGCAACAGTGTGCTGTTATCTGCAGCCTTTTTATACTGACAATGTTCCAAGCGAATGCCCAGCAGCGCTGCGGAACAATGGATAAACACAAGACATTGATCAACCGTGATGCACAGTACAAACTACATTACGAAGAAGCCCTTGAGTTCAGCAAAATCAAATCTGCTTCGAGAGAAGCCAATACACAGGGTACGGTATACAAAGTTCCTGTAGTCGTTCATATCATGCACACCGGAGAAGCAGTGGGCACTGGATCTAACATTTCTAACGACCAGATCTATAGTGCCATTTCTTCCATGAATGATGCGTATAGAAAGAAAGCAACTTCAATTTATAATGGCAACGGTGTGGACATGGAGATTGAATTTTGCCTTGCGCAAAGGGATCCCAGTGGAAATCCGACAAGCGGAATCAATCGCGTGAATGCATCCGCTACAGGTAATTATGGTGCGGAAGGTATGACGGATGCCAATGAAGTGATCGTTAAAGGGTTGAGCAGATGGCCCAATAACAGGTACTATAACATTTGGGTGGTATCAGAAATTGACAATAACGGTGCAGGCAGTGGAGTACAAGGCTACGCTTATTTCGCCTCCTCTTCCACTTCTCTGAATTATACGAATGTAGATGGGGCTGTCATGTTATACAATGCTTTTGGCTACGATCCGGAGGGGACAAGAAATTATAACCTGAAAAGTTATACCAATAAAAACATCACTTGTATTCATGAGCTCGGCCATGCTTTTGGTTTGTATCATACCTTTGAAGGAGACGGAACAGGCAGCACTTGTCCTCCCGTAACGAATGGCTGCGGAGATGATCAGGGAGATTGTTGCGGTGACATTCCCGCGCATAAGAGAAGTCAAAGCAATTGTGTAACCGGCACGAACGATTGTTTCGCCGCAGTATCCAGAGAATTATTCATTCACAATTACATGGATTACTCTTCTGATGCTTGTCAGAATATGTTTACTGCCAATCAATATACCAGAGCAAGAAGCTTTCTTTTAACTGGTGGGGCAAGAGAATCATTGGCATCCAGCAGTAATTTAACAGCCTGTGGATGTAATGGAAACACAGCACCCATTGCTCGTTTTTACACCTTAAATAAAAAACCTTGCGATGGAACGCCTGTGCAGTTTATTGATGAAAGCCTGAACGCTCCGGCTTCCTACAGTTGGACATTTGCAGGCGCGTCTCCCTTGACTGCTACAAGTCAAAATCCAACAGTCACATACACGGGATCGGGACCTTATACCGTAGCGCTTACTGTCGGATCTTCCGGAGGGCAAACGAACACGGCTACCAAAACAGATTACATAGCGCCTATAGCCGGATTAAATGGAGCAGGGCTGCCTTTTACCGAAAGTTTCGAAGGCACATTTGTTCCAACCAATTGGGAGTCTTCTTCAACTGATGCGTCGACAAACTGGGGAACGAACGGAACAAAAGTTTGGGAGAAAAGAACTGTGGCCGGTGGCGATGGAACTGCGGCGGCGGCATTGAATTTTTATAGTTACAACATCAGCGGCAGGACAGATGATTTGATTTCTCCCATGTATAACCTTACCGGTGTAAGCAGTGCAAGTCTTAGTTTTGATGTGGCCTATAAGTATTTTGATGCTACACATGCGGATTCACTGGCGGTCTATGCGATTACAGATTGTGACCAGACCTATGAACGCATATACTATAAAGGTGGAGCAACACTGCAAACAACCCTTTTAACAACAGATGACTTTATACCTCTTACAGCAGTTGATTGGCGCACTGAACCTATCAACTTAAGTGCTTACCTGGGCAAAAACGTGCGTTTTCTATTTAGAGGAATCAATGATTTCGGAGATAACTTATACCTGGATAATATCAATATCACAGGTGTTAATGCTGCACCTGTTGCCGACTTCACCGCTTCTAAAACGGGCGGAGTATCTAGCTCAGAGTCCATACAGTTTACCAATACTTCTACAGGAAACATTACTTCTTATTCCTGGAACTTCGGCGCTGATGCTACACCAGCTACAGCCAATACGGCTGGCCCGCATAGCGTGAGTTACAGCAGCGCCGGGCCTAAAACAGTTTCACTGGCCGTGACAGGTCCTGGTGGAACAAATACGGCAACTAAAACAGATTTCATAAGTGTTGTCGTGTCTATTATTTCCTCTAGTGCCTTAGAAAATGCCGGAATAAAAGTGTATCCCAATCCTTCAAAAGATATTTTATACGTCGATGCAGGAAACAGTGAATTTGTGTCGGTAGAGTTGTTGGATGTATTATCCAACACGGTTATCGGAGAGCAGACAAAAACAGATGGTTCTTTATTGGAGATGAATATAGGGGATAAGCCTCAGGGCCTTTATCTACTGCTGATTAGAACTGATAAAGGCAACTTTGGAACGCGCGTAATCAAGACAAACTAAGATAGGGATGAGCTAGGAGCGAGGAGGTACGGAAAGATCATAAAAAAAAGAGAATGGATTGCTTAGTCAATCCATTCTCTTTTTTTTACCCTAGCTCCTAGCTTCAATAGGTTCTACTAAAAGCTTCCTGCTTATCCTGTGACGGTGGTGTTTGCCTTTGCTTCTTTTTTCGATCCACATCTCCCATAAAGCCAATGGTAAAGTATAGCAGCTGTGAATTGTCATAACTCGTGAGCGCATGATTATCACGCGGATCTTTAAAACGATAATCATCGGTAAAGAAATTCTGCAACATGTAGTGAACGCTGACGGAGGCCCCCGACTTGGCTTTGAATCCGATAAAGACAGAAGGGATAAAAGGCCTTACACTATTGTAAGGGTGACGTTTGACTTTCGCATCGTCAACAAATATTTTTTCTTTATAGGCAAACAGGTAATCGTACTGTGCACCGGCAAGGAAATACCATTTTTTATCCATATTCCCAAGGCGCAAGTATAAGGGTACGCCTACTGCGTAGGCTCTGTGCTTGGTTTTAAAAACACTGTCTCTTAAAGTCATACCAATGTTTTTGACTTCCACACCGATCGAAAGACCTAAGTGTTTCGTAAGGTCTACATTCACAAAAGTAGAATAGTTGAAAAAAGCAGTGAAGCGCATAGGAGAAGCGATATTCTCGTTTCCTCTTGAAATATTGGGAGCCGTAGCAAATATTAGTTTGATTTGATTAGAGCTATATATCTTTTGAGCTTGTATATTTGAAGTCGAGAAGAAAGCGATAAAGAAAGTGGCCAGGACTATAATTCTCATGAGACAGTGGATTTTGGTCAAAAGTAAAGATACTTATTTACAAGACAATGAACTATCAGCAAATAACGCTCCATAAGAAAAGAGAACGTTCTGTTATCCATAGACACCCCTGGTTATTTTCAGGCGCTGTGGCCCACACATCTGCCAAAACGGACGGAGAAATCGTACAGGTTAGAGATTTTGACAAGCACATTCTGGGATACGGTTTTTTCTCTAACAAGAGTCAGATTGTATGTCGCATGTTTGATTGGACAAATGCTGAGAGAACATTTGACTTGACCTATTGGAAAGAGAAAATAGCGTTAGCCATTGAATTAAGGAAAGAAATCATCGATCATAAAAAGACCACTACCTATCGCTTGCTTCATGCGGAAGGGGATTTTATTCCGGGTATTATTGCCGATGTATATGGAGAAGTAATCGTATTACAAATTTTAACGGCTGGCACTAAAAGTATTTTACCTCAACTGATAGAAGCCTTTACCGCTCATGGTTTCCAATACATTTATCTAAAACACAAGCAAAGTTCTTCCAATATAGAAGGCGTGCAGTTGAAAAGCGGATGGCTGACCAATCAACGAAGCACTTCTGTAGAAGTAGTAGAGCACGGGGTGAAGTTTTGGGTAGATGTGGAAGAAGGACAGAAAACAGGTTTCTTCATTGACCAACGCGACAACCGACAAATGTTGCGGGAATTAAGCAAAGACAAAACTGTATTGAATACCTTCTCCTACTCCGGAGGTTTCAGTGTGTATGCGCTGGCGGGAGGAGCAAAAGAAGTACATTCTGTTGACATTTCAGCTTCAGCTATTGAACAAGGGGATCGAAACGTAGCGTTGAATGCCGGATCTTTTTCAGGCAAACACGAATCGAAAGTTCAGGATTGCTTCGATTATTTATCAGAGATGCCGGAAAATTTCTATGACCTGATTGTACTGGATCCGCCGGCTTTCGCTAAACATGCAAGGGCGGTAGCCAATGCCAGCCAGGGATACAAACAAATCAATTTAAAGGCGTTTAAAAAAATCAAACCGGGTGGAATAGTATTTACCTTCTCTTGTTCACAAAACATCTCGAAGGAACTTTTTCAAAAAATAGTGTTTGGCGCAGCAGCGGATGCAAGGAGAAATGTACGCATCATCCAACAATTGCACCAACCGGCTGATCACCCCGTGAATATTTATCATCCGGAAGGAGAATATCTCAAAGGATTGGTTTTGTGGGTAGAATGATAGAGAACTGAGAACTGAAAACAGAGAACTGAAAATGGAAGCGGTTCTCTGTTTTCAGTTCTCAGTTCTCTCAATACGCGTTTTCCTTCTCTAGCCGTTGTATCACTTGCCGGTCTTTTTCATTTTTCAATACCAGTTGAGAAAACAACAGCAGGTACTTGGAAGACAAATCGCTTCGGATCGATTTGAGAGCAATGTAACAAGCACCTCTTATTTTTTCAGTTTCTTTTCCGTTCAACAATATTTTACCCAAGCGTTCTGCAGCGGGCGCATACCGTATTTCACCTAACGCTTTAATGGCATAATATCTGCGAGGATACTGATCATCAGCTATACGCTCCAATAGGAGTTCTCCGGTCATTGTTCCGCCTTGCTTGATGGGCTCAGTAAGGAAAGCGGGAGAAACTTCCTGCGATTCGAACAGTATGACATAGTTTTTTGCCACATAAGGGTCAAAAAACAGCCAGCTGATCAGGTATACGCAGGCTGCGAGACCGGTTAAGCTCAGGCTGACAACTTTGTTGTGGGAGTAAAACAAGAAAGAAAAGGTCAAGAGGTTGCAGACCAAGGTCCAGGTATAATATTTGGTCCAGAAAATTTTAGAACAAGCACTCATCACAAGGTATTCCCGTTCTGTGGAGACGGCTTCCCATAAGTAATTGCTTGGTTCTGTCAGGATCCACCAGAAAAGAAAGAGGCAGGCGTTAGCAATCAGCAACACCAACACAATAAAAAATATTTCCAGGAGTTTTTTCATTATAGAATAAAACTAAGCGAAATTAGCGAATAAACGTAAAGTAGAAACAAAGATGAACGGTTTATATTTTTCCAATGCCTTAAAAATAAAAACGAAGGTGTTTTTACTGATTGCCTTTGCCATGACGCCTTTTTTTTCGAAAGCACAAGGCGAATTAGCCTTGATCGATTTTAAAATAAAAAAACCGGATCGGGTAGATGTTGTGACGAACAGTGAAGGGAAATACGTTTTCAGTTTTCTTAATCCTAAACAAATCCAATTAACAACAGTCAATAAAAACTACACGTTTGCCAGCGCCGCTTTTGAGTTGGACAAATCACTCTACCGCGCGGAATACTTGTCGGCAACCAGAGATAACAAATACCATACAGCCTATTTTTACCACGAGCGTTCAAGAACGATCAAAGCCTTTCGCGTTGATTTAGGGATGGGCATCACGCAAACGCTGGACTGTGGAGTGGTTCCCGGTGACGAGGACTTTCTTACTGTGGTTGAAGTAGAGCAGAAATTCTATTTGCTTACGGTTAGTAAGTCTGCATCGATCATTCACCTGTGGGAGTCGGTTCAAGGCAACCCTTTTGCCAAAACTTCTTTTGATGTAAAGCATCCTAAACTACACGAGGCATTTAGAGCCAGTGAAGAACAATTGAACGAGAAGATTTATTCAGACATTGGGATAGATAAAATAACGTATGAGTTGGAGAATAATCTCAAGTCAGCGCATGCGTTGAATAAATTATACATTATCGATGGCAGATTGATCATCACCATGGACGAGCCGGATCAACTGTGGTTGTATACGGTGGATTTGAATCAGAAAAAATTGGACGAGAAAAAATTGGCCTTCACTTTGGAAGTAGGAGAAGGGAAAAGCAATAAGCAAGGCAATTCTTTTTTGTATTACAACAAATTATTTCGGGCAACAGCGAATGATGAACTATTGAATGTGGTGATGCTGGATGTTGATTCCGTAAAGCTGGAATGGAACGAGAAGATCTTTCGCGACATGCCCATTTTAATTAAGAATGGCCCTATCGTAACCGAAAGCGGCAGCGCTACACCTAAAGTCATCGGAAAAACAGCACAGTATTTCAATAAAGTGCAGAATAGTAAAATTGCGATTGCTGTCAATGAAATCAATGACCAGTATTTATTGCAGATTGGCTCCTATGAATACAGACAATCCTACAATGGATACGGCAATGGAGGAGGTGGTTATCCGCGCATGAGCATTGGATTTGGTGGCGGATTCGGCGGCGGCTTTGGAACAGGAATTGGCATGGGAATGGGTTATCCAATGGGTGGTTATGGCTGGGGTAGTCCGGGGTATAATTATGGCTATCCGGGCTATTATCCAAGTAGTGCCTACTCCTACATCGAATCTACGTATTTCTACTCGTTGGTTGATGCTGTCAGTTTGGAGCATGTTGACTTGGCTCCTCCCAAAACATTGCGTGAGAAGTTGAACGATTACGAAGATCAGAAATTCAAAAGCGACATGCCGGATTTGATCAAGGTGCTTCCATTAGAAGACAATGGAATTTTGATGGGTTATTATTTTAAAAGCGCTCACAAATATCAACTGGTTGAAATCAGGTAGCGTTTTTTCTTCCCTGTATTTATTACCATCTTTGCTCATCCATTGCTAATAATGGTCCACCATGATTGAGATAGGAAAACGAAACCGTTTGATTGTTCTGCGCAACACCAGCGTAGGTTTATACCTCGGTGACGAGGAAGGACAGGATATTTTATTACCCATCAAATACATTCCGGAAGGCATAGACATCAACGATGAAATCGACGTGTTTGTGTACCGTGATTCAGAAGATCGATTGATTGCCACTACACTTGAACCAAGAATTCAACTCAACGGATTTGCTTCCCTGCGTGTCAAAGACGTCAACGACTTTGGCGCGTTTTTGGACTGGGGTTTAGAAAAGGACCTCATGGTTCCCTACCGCGAGCAAATGAACCGCATGCGTGTGGGTCAATATCAAATCGTTTATTTATACGTGGATGAAACAACAGGCCGATTAGCGGCTTCCAATAAGCTCGATCGCTTTCTGGATCCTGAGCCGGTCGGATTGACGGAAGGTGATCAAGTAGATTTATTGATATGGACAGAGACAGACTTAGGCTACAATGTCGTCATCAATCAAAAGTATAAAGGTTTACTCTACAAGAATCAAATCTTCAGTGTGGTAGAACCAGGCGATGAAGTGACCGGCTACATCAAATTGATTAGAGAAGACAACAAGATTGATGTCACACTGCAAAAGCAAGGCGTTGCTCATATAGAGGACAATGCACAAATTGTGTTGGATCGCTTGAAAAAGAACAAAGGTTTTCTTCCTCTTACTGACGCCAGTAGTCCCGAAGAAATCATGGATGAACTGCAGATGAGTAAAAAGACTTTCAAAAAAGCGGTGGGTACTTTGTATAAACAAAGACTGATCAAGTTAGAAGACAACGGCATTACACTGCTCCCCTTAAATTAATAAAATTATGAAAAAGTACCTTTTGATTGCCGTGCTTATGATTTGCTCTTTTGCAACTCAAGCACAGACGGCCAGTTCCTCCGCACCTATTGATCCACTACTGAAGGGGAAGGATTTGATGGAGCAGTTGGTTGCTGCACTGGATGCCAGTACTTTTCTAAACAGCTGGACCTCCGAACAACGCGCACAATGGAAGAGCGAGCTCAGCCAAGCTAGTGATGCTGTGGCTTTGTCAAAAAGCGCATCGTATCTTTCTGAATACATTAAGCCTGGAAAATACAAAGAACAATTTAGTCTGGCTCAGTTGAAAGCCTTGGCTGCCGGAACAAAGAACTATGGAGACGTAGCCAATGTGCTGGCGACACTGGAATCGGGTTTGGCAACGGAAGCATTCTCAAACGGTTGGATTTCACAAGAAGCTTCCTGGTTAAGTGAGTTGAGTTTAGTTAAATAAGAAAACATCAACCTCGGTCTGTCCCCTGACAGGCCGAAATGCGTGTTAATGAGCAAGGGCATTGGTTTACTTCTTGTTGGCGTCCCGCCAACAAGTGTTTGTATGAAACGTGTTATTAAAGGCCAGTTGTTGGCGGGACGCCAACAACTGGTAATAAATTGAAGGAATTGAAAGGTAAGCTTTACATCATATTGTTTTTACTCCCTTTTCTTTTGCACTGCACGAGAAAAGAAGAAGTATTTCTTACCGATCCTTCTGCCAAATTATCTTTTTCTGAGGAGGTCGTTATTTACGATACACTTTTCGCTGATCTTCGTTATCCTACACGACGCATTAAAGTATATAACCGCAACGATGGCGCGCTTTCAATCAGCGAAGTTTCATTGATCGGTGGTGTTTCTTCTCCTTTCAAAATTTTAGTCAATGGTCAGCAAGGACCTTTAGTCAGAGGGCTTGAATTGATTGGAGGCGACAGCTTATTGATTGTCATTGATTTGTTTTTTCCTGCTACGTCGCAAAATACGCCTTACCTGGTGGAAGATTCCATCCGCTTTTTAGTGAATGGTCAGGAGCAAAAAGTGATTCTAAAAGCCGTAGGCAGAGATGCCTCGCTGATCCCTGCCGGAGACTTGTCTTGCAGCACCGTATGGGACGATACGAAACCCATTGTGCTCTTAGGGCAGACAGTAGTTCCGGCAAGTTGCACATTAACGATTCAAAAGGGAACGCAAGTGCTGGCTTCCAGAGGAAGTTCCTTAGACATCAAGGGAACACTTTTGGTGACAGGAGAAAAAGGTGATAGCGTTTACCTGGGTGGTTTGGTACCTGGTAAAAATCCAGGACAGTGGTTGGGCTTAAGATTTTATGAAGGAAGTTCAGGCAATAAACTATCCTGGTTCCATATAGAGAATGCGGAAACAGGATTATCCTTTGTTTACAGCACCGCGCCTTTGACTACCACAGATATCACCCTAGATCACGGCGTTTTTAATGATTTTACCAAATGTGCAGTGGACGTTTCTTACACGGATTTGAAAGCTTCCAACTGCTTGTTCCTGGCGGCTTCTGCTGCGGGAACACGCTTGTCAAAAAGAGGAAGCGGAGAATTCCGTTACTGCACCTGGGCGGGCTACTCTTACGATTATTACAGAGAAGGAGTAGACATAGAAGTGAAAGATGTCACAGGGACGATGTCTTTACTTTTAAAACAATCCATTGTGTGGGGTGATAATTTCACGAAAGAGTTGGTTTACGATCCTTTAGCCACTGTAACGGTAGACAGCTGCCTTGTGAAAAGTCTTACAGCTGTTCCGGGAACAGGAACACTGCTCAATCAGGATCCTAAGTTTGTTTCTCCGGTGCTGAGAAATTATAAATTGCAGTCCACTTCTCCAGCGATCGACAAAAGCGTTCCGTCTGCTGCGATTACCGATGATTTAGAAGGTACGCTGCGTGATGCCTTGCCGGATCTGGGATGTTACGAATACGAACCCTGATGATTGTTAAACAGCATACCCTAAACCTTGGCAAATTCAAACGAGGATATCATCTCCTGACGCATCGCGTGGAAGCCGATTTTGTCGCATTAAAAGAGATTACCCAAGGCATTGCTCATGTCTTCATTCATCATACGTCTGCTTCCCTTACCTTGAATGAAAATGCTGATCCCAGCGTGAGGCAAGATCTAGAGCTGTTTTTGGATGCATTAGTGCCGGATGGCGATAAGCGCTATACCCACGATGACGAAGGCCCTGATGACATGCCAGCTCATGTGAAGTCCAGTTTGCTGGGTTCTTCCCTGACTATACCCGTCAAGAACGGTCGCTTTGTATTAGGCACCTGGCAGGGCATTTACCTGTGCGAACACCGTGACCGGGGAGAAGATCGAAAGATTACTGTTACGGTAATAGGTTCTAAATAAAATACCTATCCGGTTGTACGCCTGTATCTTAATATTATTATATTTACTTAAACAAATCAGATATCCCAATGAAAAAAATAATTTTCAATGTCATCGCATTTGCTTTTGCAGCTGTATCGCTTAGTTCTTGCGGTTACAACTCTATGGTTGAAAAACAAGAAGAAGTGGATGAAAAATGGTCACAGGTACAGACTCAATACCAACGCAGATCCGATTTGATCGGCAATCTGGTGGAGGTAGTGAAGGGTTATGCGAAGCATGAGAACCAAACATTGGTGGAAGTTACTGCTGCCCGCGCTCGCGCAACACAGGTAACACTAGATCCGGATAAATTAACGCCTGAAAACATACAGAAATTCCAACAAGCGCAGGACGGTTTGTCTGCCTCATTAGGAAAGTTAATGCTCATTCATGAAAGCTACCCTGAATTGAAAGCGAATACGAACTTCCTGGAATTGCAATCTGAAGTGGCAGGTACGGAGAATAGAATCGGTGTAGCAAGAAGAAACTTCAATGAAACGGTAAAGGAGTACAATACCTACATTCGTAAGTTCCCGAACAACCTTACAGCAAGTATGTTTGGCTTTGAGAAGAAAGCATACTTCGAGTCACAGAGCGGTGCAGACAAAGCGCCTAAGATCGAATTTTAGTCAGCGCTAAACATGAGTGCGAGAGAAGCCTTTTCAGAGGCAGAACAACTGTCGATTATACAAGCCATAAAGGAAGCGGAGAAGGATACCTCTGGTGAAATCCGTGTGCACCTGGACAAAACCTGTTCCGGCGATCCCTATAAGAAAGCCATAAAAGTTTTTGAAAATCTTAACATGCATAAAACAGCACAACACAATGGGGTGCTGTTTTATTTGTCTATAGAGGATCATAAATTGGCGATTATAGGAGACAAGGGAATTAACGAGAAAGTGCCGGCAGACTTCTGGAATATAATTCTGACGGACATGATACAATTATTTAAACAAGGTAAAATGGCTGAAGGGCTGGTTGACGGCATCGCCAAAGCCGGACGACAGCTGTCGGCCTTTTTCCCTTACCACAAAGATGATCATGACGAATTGTCCAATGACATTTCATTCGATAGCAAATAAATTCCTGACCTTGCTTTTTTTCTGTTTCGCAGGAACGGCAGCGTATGCAGACGAGTCGAAGGATTTCCCTGAAAAATCTTCTGTGCTGGTGAATGACTATGCTCATTTTCTGAAGCCGGAAGAAACGAATAGGTTGGAACGAAAACTTGTCGCTTATAATGACAGTACCTCTACGCAGATTGTCATTGTTACCATGACAAGCATCGGTGAGTATGCTGCTTCAGATTATGCACAGCAGTTGGGGCAGAGATGGGGCATAGGACAAAAAGGCAAAGACAATGGCTTACTTATCCTGGTGGTAAAAGAACCGCATGACTTTTTTATAGCTACAGGATATGGCATGGAAGGCAACCTGCCGGATGGTAAGCTGAAGCGATTATTTGAAGAGATCGTCAAACCGAATTTTAAACAGGGTAATTACTACGGTGGTTTAGATCAGGTGACAGATGCGATCATTCAGATCATGTCGGGAACCTACCAGGAAGATCACAAAGGAGGGAAAGCTTCAGGCAACAAAGCCATCTTTATATTTATTGTATTGATTATTTTGATCGCTGTTTTTAGTTCTATCGCTAAACGCGGCGGGGGTAATGGTGGAAGCAGCGGTGGTGGCGGATTTCTGGCCGGTATGCTGTTAGGAAGTTTAGCTTCAGGAGGTTTTTCTTCCAGAGGGGGTTACAGTGGCGGCAGCAGCAGCGGAGGATTTGGTGGTTTTGGAGGAGGAAGCTTTGGTGGTGGCGGAGCCGGTGGAAGCTGGTAGTTAAAATCATAGGATTGCATGAATATAGAAGATTCCAATTTCATTTTACTCAGGCAGCACCGCTTGTTCAGACAGCTCACTTATAAAGAGTGCAGCGAACTGAACATCGTGTCGGGCTTTATGAATAAAAAGAAAAACGAGTTTATTTATTTGAATAGCTTAAGAAATGACCGGCTTTATTTTTTAAAGAAAGGGTACATTAAGATTGGCTCTTACGATAAAGAAGGAAACGAAAAGATAAAGGAAGTGTTGAGTCAGGGAGACATCTTCGGGCAGCTCACACTGGAGGGTGATACAGGAGAACAGGAATTTGCCCAGGTGATTAAATCGGAAGCACAGATCTGTAGTTTTACCGTTGAAGATTTTGAGCGAATTTTGATGAAACGCCCTGACCTGGCGATTTCATTTACAAAATTGGTGGGACTAAAAATCAAAGGTCTTCAATCGCGTATCACCAGCATTATGTATAAAGATGTCAAAGCCCGCTTGGTTGATTTTTTTATATACCTGGCGCATAAAGAGCGAAAAGAAACAGCGGACGAATTGGTTTTTAAAAATTACCTGACACATGCAGAAGTGGCATCTTTAGTGGGTTGTACGAGACAAACTGCGACGACATTCATCAATAAACTGGAAGAAGAAGGCTTGGTGGAATTCACCCGTCACCACATTCGCATCCCAAGCATCAGCAAGTTACAGTCCATGGCGAATTAGCATACCGCAGCCTGTTTTGAAATGCTGATTCTTCAAAAGATTGTTTTAAGACATTGGAATTAATGTCGCTGTTTTGTCGGTTGGCCGACTTTTTAACGATTTTCGATGCATTACATTTGTTAAGTCTTTAAATGAATGTCATGAGAATTGTCGTTTTCTTGGTTAAGCTTTTGATCACTGCCATTGTCGGTCAAACCTTATTCTTCAAATTTACGGGAGCTGTGGAATCCATCTACATATTTAGTATACTGGGTGTGGAACCTTGGGGAAGACTCGGACTCGGCTCTCTTGAATTGCTATCCATTGTTTTATTATGGATTCCTAAAACGGCACTTTATGCTTTGATTCTTATCTTAGGGATGATGTCAGGTGCCATGGCCAGTCACTTGTTCATTCTTGGTATAGAAATTATGGGAGATCAGGGAGAACTATTCATTCTCGGTGTTGTTACCTGGTTGTCTGCAGCCCTGCTGTTATTTATAAAGAGAGAAGAAATAAAAATACTGGGTATGAAGTTTCTTGTGAGGAAGCATGCCGCTTAACCCTATTCACTAAAGGTATAAGATGAAAACAGTGATTTATACATTGACCCTTTTGATGGTCCTCGCATGCACGGCGTTTGCTCAGGTGACGCCGCGACCGATTGACTATGCAGCTTCGGGCATCACCTTTAAGATTAAAAACGCCGGACTAAATGTGGACGGAGGATTTAAAGACTATGCAGCGACAGTAGCAGTCGACACAAAAAATCTGGCAGGTTCGCATATCGAGTGTAAAATTAGAACAAAATCCATCAGTACCGGCATCAATGGCAGAGACAATCATTTGCGCAAGGATGATTTTTTTCATATAGACAAATACCCTGAGATCAATTTCAAATCCACAGCTATCAAATCACAAGGCACAGGCTATGTTGTGGTGGGGAAGCTGACCATTAAAGACGTAACAAAAGAAGTTTCCATACCTGTCTCTATTACAAAAACGGGGACGGGAGAAGTGCATGAAGGAACACTTACCATTAATCGGTTGGATTTTCATGTAGGAGAAGACAGTTGGGTCATGTCCGACAACGTAATGATTACTATTAAAATAACCACCAAATGAGCATCAACATTAAATCCGTGGCCTCAGGTACACTGAGTCAACTGGCTGATTTTATAACGGTCATAGATAATCAGCACTATATCGCTACCTCTGATTTGTTGCTGGGATCATCCATCGGTCAGCATGTGAGGCACATTCTTGAATTTTATAACTGCCTAAAAGAGGGCTATGCGATACAAAAGGTGAATTATGATTTGCGTAAACGTGATCTTGCTGTAGAGCAGGACAAAATGGTTGCCTTGTTGTTGATTGCTGATCTCATCCAATGGATGCAAACTGCCGAGCCTGTGGCACTGATGCTGGAAGGGTCTTATGAAGCAGAGGAGAATCAAGTTTTCTCGATCCTGTCTCACCTCGAGCGCGAGCTGGTGTACAATATTGAACATACCATACACCACATGGCGATCATTAAAATCGCAGCGGTCAATTTACACCACTATGAATTGCCTGCCGATTTTGGTGTTGCTTCTTCCACCCTTAAGCACCGCACGCAATATGTGTACAGTTAGTTATGTGCCTTTGGAGAGGGGATTCATTTTAACTTCCAACAGAGATGAATTGGCCGGTAGACCCGCTTCTTTACCCCCCGATTTTTATGAGATGTCCCAAGGCTTTTCTTTGTATTACCCTAAAGACCCTGCGGGCAAAGGTTCCTGGATTGCCGCTTCGGAAGATGAACGGATAGTGTGTTTGTTGAATGGAGCTTTTCGTCCGCACCCACATCTGCCGCCTTACGATAGAAGCCGGGGATTAGTAGCATTGGAAGCTTTTCAATACGAGACCGCGTTTGAGTTTTATCAAAAAGTAAACCTGAAAGACGTGGAGCCTTTTACCATGGTCATGGTATGGGCTGGCTTGTTGTTTGAATTTCGATGGAACGGCAAAGAGAAACATTTTATTTCTTTGCCCAATCAGCCGCACTTATGGGCATCTGCTACGTTGTACAAAGAGGAAATTATAACGTTAAAAAGAAACTGGTTAAACGAATATTTGGAGACCAATCAACAGCCTTCGCAGGCAGACATGGTAAATTTTCATGAGTACGGAGGAATTCCTGATCTGACGAATGGCATGCGCATCAGCCGATCCAATGGATTACAGACACTAAGCATTACTTCCTTCCAAGTGAGCAAGCATGAAGTGTCGGTTTTGCAAAATACTTTTACTTCAGATGTATTTGAAGATTCCTGGAGGACGCAACTGGCAGATGAATACTTTTAAGACGAATCATGCTTTGCGATTGTGGTGGCACAAGATTACGCATTGGGAATATTGGCCCATGGAAGTGGTTTATTTCCCCGCCTTTTTTTATTGGCTGTATTTGGGTATTCGTGCACGTTCGCTTTTCTTTTTCAGTGCATCTAACCCTGGCATAGAAACCGGCGGCATGTTGGGAGAAGTGAAATTTGATATTCTAAAAAAAATACCGGAAGCCTACCGTACACCTACTTTGTTCTTTGCTTATCCTTTTGAGCCCTCACAGGTGTTGCATCAAGTGGAACAAGCGAACTGGCACTATCCCTTTATTTTCAAACCGGACATCGGCGAGCGCGGCAACCGGGTAGAGAAAATTGAAAATCGACAACAAGCGATAGATTATTTATCTGCCTGCGAATACGACATACTCATCCAGCCTTTCATTACGTACCCCATAGAGCTGGGTATTTTTTACTACCGTTATCCTTCGCAGGAAAGAGGACAGGTGATTTCTGTCGTAGCAAAAGATTTTTTAAAAGTAAAAGGTGACGGAATCAAAACATTAGAGCAACTCATAGATCAGAATCCAAGAGCGGCTTTACAAGCGGATCGGTTAAGGAAAAAATATGCGGCGCGGTGGAAGGAAATCATTTGTAAAAATGAAGAATGGCTGCTTGAGCCTATCGGTAATCATTGCAGAGGAACCTCTTTTAGAAATGCCAATGGCATCATAGACGAACAATTGATCACGGTGTTCGATACGATTTCTAAACAAATAGAAGGCTTCTATTTTGGTCGCTTTGACCTGAAGTGCCGGTCCATTAAGGAGTTGATGAAAGGGGAAGGAATCAGCATCATGGAGTTAAATGGCGCAGGTTCAGAACAAGGTCATATATATCATCCTGGATTTTCTTTTTTTACAGCGGTAAAAACTATATTGCAACAGTGGCGCATATTGTTTGAGATCAGTGTAGAGAATCATAGGAAAGGTATTCCTTACATGACATTCAATGAAACGAGGGCTTACCTTCGCAAAAGCAAACAACTGCGTCTGAAATACAGCGCATAGATGGAGTTTCTGATTGGTTTAGTACTAGTTTTCGCATTAGGGTTTGGGATCAGTTTTGCAGGATCCATTCCTCCTGCCGGAGTCAACCTCACGGCAATTCGTATATCCATGGAGCAGGGCAAACCGCAAGCTTTGTGGTTTTCTTTCGGAGCCATCATCGTTGAGGCTATCTTGTGTTTTGCAGCGCTTCGTTTTGCCTCTTTCATTGCTTCACATCAGGCGATTGATTTCTGGATCAAGTGGCTTGCCGTACCGGTATTTTTAATCATGGGCATTGCCGAACTGCGTGCATCGAAAGCAGCGCCGGTTGAAGTAGAAGTAAAAACGATCAAGAAAAATCATTGGTGGAAGACCAACTTTACCTATGGTATGTTTGTATGTGGCATCAATCCTTTACAGATCCCTTTCTGGTTGGTATGGGGAACATTTTTTTATGCCAAAGGTTGGCTGCCTTATGACTTGGTGTCTACCTTGGTATTTGTCGTTGGGTCAGTTTGTGGAACGTATCTGCTCTTGTACCTCTTCGTCGTGTATGCGGCTAAAGTATTGTCACGCATCCTCACAGGCAACTTATCCGGGAAGCGTTTGATCGGGTACGTTTTTTTAGGATTGGGTCTGTTGCAGTTAGGCCAAAACTTGTGGGATATAGTTACTCGTTCCCGATAAAATTACGGATGAGCTGCAGCGCTTGCTGATTACTGGTGGAAATCAGATCCGGGCGAATCATGGTCCCGGCAGTTTGCACATAAGGTCCTTCCTTTAAATCTTCTCGGCAATGATTAATCAAGGCAGTAATTCCTTCTTGTGTAATTTCTAAATGAAATTGCAAGGCCAATACCTGATTGTTCCATAGAAAGCCTTGGTTGACACAGGCCGCTGAACTACCGATAGAGATCGCTTGCTGAGGCAAGGTAAACGTTTCGCCATGCCAGTGAAACGGAATAATGGTGGTGTCGAAACCCTGAAAAGCATGGTGTGAGAGTGCTTCCTTGCTTAACTCCACATTGAACCAACCAATTTCAGCGACCGGATTCAGTGATACAGAAGCACCTAATACTTCCGCTATCAGCTGTGCACCGAGGCAGATACCGATGACTTTTTTACCTTTATCTAAAGCCTTTCGAATGAGTTCTTTTTCGGCCAGCAGCCAACGGTGACGATCTTCATCGTGCACGCTCATAGGGCCGCCCATGATGATGAGCACGTCAAACAAATCTACAAAAGGGAGTCTGATGTCTTCGTAAAGGCGAGTGGATGTCACTCTGTTGCCAGGTTTTACCACCCATTGTTCTAGGGCGCCTAAATCCTCAAAAGGAACATGTTGTAAAAAGTGAATATTCATTCTCTATGCTAAACGCTCAAATCTGATTTGTTGTGCCACAAAAGTAGTTATTTTTTACTTTTGTTAAGCGAAGATTGGTAGATTACATTCTATTTTAACGGGAAAAACAATGGTGATCAGGGAATAAGAGCAATCGATGTTGTACCTGCCATCTCCTGATTGTTTGAACAAACGAGACATGAAAAAAATTCTTAGTGTAGTTATTTTACTCAGTGGTATTCTCACTTCCTGCATATCCTATACCGATGTGCAACTGAGAAATGTTGCTTTTCGCGACTTCAGTACCACTGATAATAAGATGAGAGCTACTTTCGATTTAGAGATCGATAATCCCAACGGATACCCGATTCGTCTTTCCAAACCAAAGTTTAGAGTGTTTGTAGGAGACCTGGAACTAAAGGATTGGAGCGTTCCTAAGAAAATTAAACTAAGAAAACGTGCCGTAGAAACCTATCCTTTTTACGTAGAGATTTCTGCGATAGAAGGATTGAAAATTTTACCCCGCTTATTGACCGGACCCGAAATAAGAATCGAAGGCACGGTGAAGGCTGGGACTTTTATTTTTGGGAGAAGGATTCCGTTGGAGATAAAAGAGAGGCTTTATTAAGAAAACTGAGAACAGAAAACTGAGAACAGAAATGATCATCAGTTTTCTGTTTTCAGTTCTCAGATTACTGTATTGTTACGTCAAACTCCACTTCCACATCGGTCTCACCCAAGGCTTCATTTCCAGTGTCGCCTGTCGTAGGCTTCACGCCAGGTTGGTGTTTAAGCACCACTCTAAATGTACCGCTGCTTGCTGCGCCCGTCACGAGTTCTGTTTCTAATCCTACAGGAACATTGTTGTCGTCAAAATCTAAGTAATTAACGGTTAAATTAGTGCCTGCGGATGGATGAAAGAAAAACTGGTGTTCATCGTTTTCTTCTTCAATTTCTTCGCTGATATTCTCTACGGGATTTTTCGTTTCGTCGAGTAAGAGCAAGGTACAGGTGTATGTTTTGTTAGCGTCCAACGTGATGTCTTCTATGGTTGGGGCTTCTCCGCCCACTCCGTCAGAATCTTTAAAGCTGAAGGTGTCTACCAAAACGCCGTTTTCTTTGATGATGAGACTGACCGTGGTGATTAACTCCTCTTCGTTTTGGTCTTGCGGTGTAGGTGCATCGTCATCGTTGCGTTTACAGCTTGATACCAGAAGGACAAAGGATAAAATAAGGCTGCTAAGAATAATTTTTTTCATAAAGATTAATGAATGAGGGTTAAAGGAATTTTTACAAATAATTGAACACCGATGCCAGGCGCATCGTGATAGTAACGAAACCGGTCTAGGTAATCCCGATACACGGTATTGAGCATGTTGTTTACTTTTAATCCGGTAGTGATCCATGTAGCTCCTGCTTTTACTTGCGTAGAGGCTTGCAGGCCCAGTAAGGCATAGCCTTGGGGCGGAGGAGAATAATCACCATCAGAAGGAGCATTTTGTTTTTTGAACATCAGGGTGCCGTTTAACGATACAGTAGGTTGACGCAGCAAACGGGTATTCTTAAACAAATAGGTGACGGAAGGTTCGATGCGTGTCGGCGGCATGTAAATTAACGGTGACCCGTTGTTTAAGTCTTCGCCGGAAAGAGACGACACTTTGCAGGCCAGTTGAATTTTTTCCAACACATCATAACGTACCGATAAATCGCCTCCTACAAGTAAGGCATTGGTTTGACTGTATTGAAAAGAAGGAAAGGCGCCATATACAGTCAACTCTAGTTCCTGCAAAGGATACAAGTAAACGTAGTTTTCGATGTAGTTGGCGTAGAGGTTTAGTTCTGCTCGCAGTTTACTTTTTTCAATGCAATAAGAAGTGGATACATTGTAAGCGACTTCCGGAACTAAATCTCCATCTCCATTTTCTATAGCCGCTACACCATGATGCAAGCCGCGACTGAACAATTCATTCACAGCGGGTGAGCGGAAGGCACGCGACAAAAGAAAATTCCATTGTTGCTGATTGCTGATGGCATAAGCACCGCCCAGAGAAGCCGAGTAGTTGTGGTATTGGTAAGAGGAATCTGTGATGATTCCACTTTTATTAAAATAAGCTTTCAGGTTTCTTACATCATAACGAATACCGGCTTCCCAATTCCATCGCTCCAGCTTCAATTTTTCAATCCAGTACAAGCCTACTGTATTGTTGATGAAGTTGGGAATAAAGATTCTTCCTGCTACCGTGTTTTCCTGGTTCATGCCACTCAGGCCTGCATCGCCTTTGATACGTGAACTGATGCGGTGTTTCCAATTGAGGGTGGAGGTATAGGTGGTGATTTTAAATTCTAACCCTGGTCCACTGCTGGCTGTGCGGTGGTTATCATACTCAGCTCGGTAATTGTACTGGCGCGTGACTTCCAGACTCAAGCGTTGGCCTCTTCCTAATTTATAAGCCACCTCTCCCTTGGCCAGTTCGTGTTCGATGTATTGGTACGGTTTGCCAATTTGGTAACTGAAACTCTGCGGTGTCAAAGGTTCATCCGTTTCTATCGCGCGTTTGACATCGGTCAGGTTTCCGATGTGTGAACCGGCAAAGATTCCGGTTTTGGTATTGAACTGACTGTAGTAAACTTCCAGTGACAAGCGGTGAAAGGATTTCTTGGCAGCGAAAGAAAAATTGTATTCGCGAATGCCGGTATTGTTGAGGTAATACCTGGGTGTTTTATAATTACCGCCTTGCTTGATCGAACCTTGAGCACGCACAGAAAATTTTCTAATGAAAGAAGGCGCATAGTCTACTTTGACAGAAGATACACCGCCTCTGTTCACGCTGTTTCCGGAGAGGTACAGTTCCGTTTTCAATCCTTTATCGATCAACGGCGCCGGCTTGATCAGAATGACTCCGCCTAAGGCATCACTCCCATAACGCACGGACTCTGCTCCTTTGATCACCTGAATTTCATCCGCGACAAGTGGATCAATTTCGGGTGCATGATCAGTACCCCATTGTTGACCTTCTTGTCTCACTCCGTTATTGAAAATCAAGATGCGGTTTCCGCTCAACCCTTGAATCACGGGTTTATACGTATTGACCCCGGATTGCTGGGCATATACCCCGGGCAGTGATTTCAATCCTTCTCCTAACGAAGTGGATTTGGCCAAATCAAGATTGATCCCTGTCAGTGAAGTATGCGAAGCGTGAGGTGTCAACGTATCATGACGTTCGCCTGTCACTACGAGTTCATCCTGGTGACTGCTGTCGCGTGGAATAGAAACGGTGATGTTGGTTTTACGTTGTTCAGCAGAAACAAGCGTGTCTTTTGTCGCACTCCCTATATTGAAGAAGGTAATGAGATAAGAACCTTTGCACAAATTGCGGAACGAGAAATTGCCATCTTCATCACTTAAGGTATGAAGCCGCCGTTCCTGCAGGTATACACTGGCGCCACTCAGCGGTTCACCCGTAGAGTGATCCAGCAAAGTACCGTTTATTTCAAATGAGCAACCTGCTGTTTTTTGCGCCCACGCCATATTGCAAAATGACAACAGACACACGACAGACAGGTACAAAAACCTATACATAAGAGTGAAGGAGAATAAGATAAATTAGGAAAGAGGAGACGCTTAAGCGATCAATCCTATAGGCGGCGCTCTTAACGAAGAAAAAATAACAGCAACAGTGGATTGCTGTACGCTAATGAACAGCTGCAAGGCACCCCAGCAAACCCATCCGAAAGCAAAAGAGAAAGCGAAGGCTTGTTCGGCATCCAGTGTTGCTTTGGCCAGGTCGCAGGCAAAACAATCTGTGCCATTATCCAGACTGTCACCGTTGACCTGTTGGTGTGTTTCGTGGTGTTGGTGTAAAAAAGGCACAACCGTCTTCTCTACCAGGAAAGTGGTAAGGCATACATAGGAGAATGCCAGCAGAAGAAGCCGTATGGATTTGATTTGCAACACTGTTGCAATAGTAAGGTAAAGAAAATGAAAAAGCAAATTTAATGGTTAATAATCACCGTTTTGCCATGCTGTAGGGACGCCATGCATGGCGTCCCTACAGACGGATATGGCCTGAAATGGCATTACAGTAAATTATCAAACACTTCCGCCAGTTTGCCAACGGTATGCACCTGTATACCATATTTCTCCTTTTCAATGCTTTTTGCATTGAGGCGCGAAACAAAAATATGTTTGAAACCTAGTTTTTCTGCTTCGGAGATCCGCTGTTCGATGCGGTTGACGGCGCGAATCTCTCCGCCCAATCCTATTTCACCGGCAAAGCAAACATCGGCGGAAATAATTTTGTCTTCGAAAGAAGAGACCAAAGACACACAGACCGCTAAGTCTATGGCCGGATCTTCGATCTTCAAGCCGCCGGCAATGTTGAGGAATACATCCTGATTACCCATTCTGAAGCCGACACGTTTTTCTAATACGGCAAGCAACATGCTCAGTCTTTTGGAATCGAAACCGGTAGAGGTGCGTTGCGGTGTACCGTAAGTAGCCACGCTGACCAAAGATTGCAATTCGATGAGCAAAGGTCGGTTGCCCTCCAGCGTAGCACCGATGGCGATGCCGCTCAAATTTTCCTCGCGTTGTGATAAAAGGATTTCAGAAGGATTCGGAACTTCTCGTAAGCCGCTGCCTCGCATTTCGTAGATGCCGAGTTCGGAAGTAGAACCGAAGCGGTTTTTGGTCGTGCGCAAAATTCTATAACTGTTGTTGCGGTCGCCTTCGAACTGGAGCACGGTATCTACCATGTGTTCCAATACTTTTGGCCCGGCCAGTGTACCTTCTTTGGTGATGTGACCGATCAGGAAAACGGGAGTGCCGGATTCCTTGGCATATTTTAAAAGTTCAGCGGTACATTCTCTTACCTGCGACACGCTGCCCGCTGCCGATTCAATGAAAGAAGATTGTAAAGTTTGTATGGAATCAATGATCAGAATATCCGGCTGAAGTTGCTCGATTTGCTTGAAGATGTTTTGTGTGCCGGTTTCATTGAGTACAAAACAATTGGGATGCTGAATGCCGATGCGTTCCGCCCGCATCTTGATCTGCTGTTCGCTTTCTTCACCGGAAACATAAAGCACTTTATATTCTTTCAGATTCAATGCCACCTGCAACATCAGGGTAGACTTTCCGATGCCCGGTTCGCCTCCGATGAGTACGATAGAACCCGCTACTATACCTCCGCCCAATACACGATCCAATTCCTGATCGGCCGAGCTGACGCGGTCCTCGCGGTCGGATTTGATTTCATCGAATGTTTTGGGTTTGGCCGCGATCTGCAAAGACGAACTTTTCCAGCCGCTTTTCCTGTCGTCTTTTTCGATCAGTTCTTCTACATAAGTATTCCATTCTCCACAGGACGGACAGCGCCCGATCCACTTAGCAGATTGCGCGCCGCAGCTTTGACAGAAGAAGGTTGATTTTGTTTTGGCCATATACGAAGATAGTTGTTAGTTGTTAGTTGTTAGTTGTAAGAGGGTAAAAAAATCTTGGGAAGGAAACTTATATATCGAGTCAGATCAATGATCTGGCTCCGATAATAACTAGAATCCAAAGCATACAATAAGAGGCGATAAAAGCTTCCTTAGACTGTCAAAAATTCTGACAAAAAGACTTTTTTGAGCGGGCTTCATTCTCTGTTCGTTCTGTGAAACAATATCTCCTGACTCAGTTACATTTAAATTGATGAACAGATCTTTGTTATATGATCCTATTTTGATCAAAGGTGCGTTGTTGTTCATAAGATTATGGCTTAAATGTGAATTATGAATGCTAAGTAATCGCTTTTTCCTTCTGCTGTCATTAGGCAAAAATCACGTTCTTTCTTAAGTGCTAGTGAAAATGAAATTTTGTAATACAATTTTGAAAAAAACTTCTTCTTGAAGTACA